>NZ_JBFAQA010000024.1:0-190288 GCF_040677005.1 Nonomuraea sp. NPDC049421 | reverse complement strand
GCCACGACTACCTCCCAGCTTTTCGAGGCAGCCAGCCTGACGGGTTCACCAGCCGAGATCAATTACCCGGTCAACGTTCCGAGACGGCCCACTAGTTGCAACTGCTCACGGAGAACCCCAGAGAGCGGAGGCGAGGCGCTCCCCCGCGTCGCGCATCAGGGGTGTGGATACGTGGGTGTCCGCTCGGTGGTCGTGACCCGCGTGTGGCCGAGAACTTGCTGCACGACCCGGATGTTCACGCCCTGCTCGATGAGGAGCGTGGCAGCGGTGTGCCGGGCGTCGTGCACCCGTACGTCACGGACGCCGGCCTGCTTGAGGACGGCCTTCCAGCGCTTCCAGTCCTCGGTCCGCTCGATCGATTTGCCGTGCTTGGTGGCGAACACCAGGTCATGGTCCTCCCAGCGGTCCCCCGCCTTCTCACGCTCGGCATCCTGGATCTCGCGGTGCGCCTTGAGCTGGGCGAGGAGTTCGGGCGGGCATTGGAGAGTGAGTTTGCTCTTGCCCTTGCGCTGGCGGAAGACCAGGCCGCCGCCCGTCCGCTTGGGGCACTTCTCCGCGTGGCCCGCGCAGTCCTTGAGGCAGGGCCGCTTGTAGCAGACGTGGCCCGGTTTGGCGCAGCCCGGCTTGCACGTCGCCCGGGCCCGGAAGGGTCGCAGTTTGGGCTGCAATTCACTGGCGTCCCAGAGCGACCGGCTTGGACCCTCGAGGCGTGTTGGACCAGGCTGAACAGGATGGGACAATCAAGCTCGTAGCTGCTAATGCGGCTTAGCTGTGCAGTGCACCGCACAAATACCGCCCTCACGATCGCCCGTCTGTGGCTGTGCACCGTACGTGGCTGGGGGCGATCGACGGGACAAGGTTCGTTCCTCACCCAGTCCCACCGGGCAGGATCGGCTGAGCGCGTGGACTTAGTCGAGCTCAAGCCATCGTTCTCCCTGCTCAAGAAGATGGGCGACCGGTTCAACACGCCCCTGCGACACAATGATCTCGTGCAGCGATTCGACGCCGCAGGAGCCGGCCTGGTCCCTGGTCAACGGGTCCGGGTCCGAGTGACCCAGCAGCACCGGTGGGGTGTCATGGTGGAGATCCTCGGTCACGAGGGCATCGGTGCATCGATCGATGGCGCGGCGATCGACAGTTCCTCCGGCGTCGGCCGAGCGTGGCTTGGCGAGTATCCGGCTGTCGGGACGGAGATGGACGCCGTGGTGCAAGAGATCCGTCGATGGAGTCCGCCGGCGTGGGCGCGTCTGACGATTCGATCTCAAGACCTTCACAGCTTTCAGTGGCTGTGCGACTTCTGCGGTACGTCCACCGTCCTCAGCCCGGAAGGGGACGGCGTGGTCATGGATGTCAGGAGCGCAGACGGCCCTGGCAGCCACACCATCGTCACGCATCGAGAATGTCTGAAAAGCCGTCTGCATGAGTCGAGCAGCGAGCACGCGCGGGTCGACTCGGTGGGTCGGCGATGAGCGATGGCTGCATTGATGGCCGCCACTTCGCGCTTGGCGATCAGGCGGCAGTGGGGCTGGTCTAGTTGCAGTTCTAGTTGCAATCCCGTCTCGTACATAACCGTCCCATGGAGACCAGCGCGGCCAGGTGGTCCAGGTGGAACCGATAGGGACACACAAGATCCGAGCTGCTGATGCGGTTTGGGTTTACCGCCCATCCGGGGTTCAAATCCCCGATCCTCCGCAGGTGAGAGGCCCTCTTCCCGAGTACGGGGAGAGGGCCTTTTAATGTTCAGGTACGTCCTAAACTGGCTCGGTATCCCTGGGGCGCTGGACAGGTACGTGCTCAGGAGTCGAGTGCGTGTCCTGTCGTTGCGTCGATGTGGTCGGGGATCTCGGCGTGGCGGTCGCCGACCGACGGTGTCCCAGTGGGCTCGAACAAGAGGATCGCGGCTCCGGTGGGCGCGGACGGCTTGTGCTCCGTGCCACGCGGGACGGTGAAGACCGCGCCCGTGGGGAGCCGGACCGTGCGCTCCCCACCGGGCTCACGCAAGGAGATGCGCAGCTCCCCGTCGAGAACCAGGAAGAACTCGTCAGTGTCGTCATGGACGTGCCAGATGTGCTCGCCCTCGACCTTGGCGATGCGGACGTCGTAGTCGTTGACGCGCGTGACGATGCGCGGGCTCCACAGGGCGTCGAAGGAGGCGAGGGCCTCGCTGAGGGCTATGGGTTCGATGCTCACGCATCAATGCTGGTCCAGCGAGCGCGCTCTGCGTGAGTGCTAGGAATAGCACATGACGCAAGGATCCTCGCATGTTGCCCATGCCGCGGGCCTGCACCGGGTCGTCGTGATCGTGGACGAGAACTCCAACCCGTTCGAGCTGGGCTGCGCGACCGAGGTCTTCGGCCTGCGCAGGCCCGAGCTCGGACGCGATCTCTACGACTTCCGCCTGTGCTCCCCTGAGCCGCGCACGCTGATGAGGGACGGGTTCTTCACGCTCACGGGCGTCGCCGACCTGGAGGCGGCCGAATCGGCAGATACGTTGATCGTCCCGAACCGCCCCGACGTCGAGGTGCCCCGCAGGACCGCCGTGCTCGATGCCATCCGGCGGGCGCATGCGCGCGGCGCCCGCCTGGTCGGCTTCTGCAGCGGTGCTTTCACCCTGGCCGAGGCAGGCGTCCTCGACGGGCGCCAGGCCACCGCGCACTGGCAGTGGGCAGATTCCTTCCGGGCCCGCTTCCCTTCCGTCCGGCTCGAAACAGACGTGTTGTTCGTGGACGACGGCGACATCCTGACAGCCGCGGGCAGCGCAGCCGCGCTCGACCTCGGACTGCACATCGTCCGCCGCGACCATGGCGCGGAAGTCGCCAACTCCGTGAGCCGACGGCTCGTCTTCGCCGCCCACCGCGACGGCGGGCAACGGCAGTTCGTGGAGCGGCCCGTGCCCAAGGTGCCGGACGAGTCCTTGGCGCCCATCCTCGCCTGGGCCCAGGAGCATCTCGACACCCCGCTCACGGTGTCCGACCTCGCAGCGCGCGCCTCGGTCAGTCCGGCCACCCTGCACCGCCGCTTCCACGTGCAGATGGGCACCACACCGCTGGCGTGGTTGACAGGGGAGCGACTCGCCCTGGCCTGCCGGCTGATCGAGCGGGGCGAGTCGCGCTTCGAGATGGTCGCGCGGCAGAGCGGGCTGGGCACCGCCGCCAATCTGCGTGCGCTGATGCGTCGCAAGATCGGGCTCACTCCGTTGGAGTACCGGCATCGATTCGGCCCGGGGATCGACCGTGCCAAGATCAGCCGGGAACAGCCGCGCCCGCCAAAAGGGGGATGAGGACTGATGAGGTTTTCGGTGCCTACTCGTACGACGGGGTGCGGTGGGTGGAGTGCGAGCCTGGTCAGGCGAAGGATGTTCCCTGCTCGGTTCTTGGGAGCGCTGGGTCTGCCGGTCCCCGACGCCTTCGCTTGGTGAAGGGCGGAATTGTCGGGGTGGGCTGCGACGATCACGTCCATCGTTCGTGGTCGGGAGAGGTGCGATGGTCATGGGTAAGGCGGCTGCGGCCACTTATGCGTGGCTCTACCAGGAGTTCACGGACGACGTGGGCGAAACGTGGCTCTGTGCCTGTTTCGTGCAGAACGTGTCTCCTGATGAGGCTCTACGCCGGATCGGCGTGGTGCCGGGTAGTCCTCTGGAGGGAGAGGGGTTCGGTGTTGCGGCGTATCGGGCCGAGGGTGGGACGGTTCTGATCGAGTACGGGTGGGGCGCCGTCGTCTACCACCGGGCCGGGGCTCTCTCCAAGGGCTCGGTGGCAGCTGCGGTCAACGTGACGATCAAGGGGGCCGACTTCACCTTCCACAGGGACGGCAACCTGATCACGACCTTCAGCCTGTACGGCGGTGGCGAGTCTGATTGCCTTGAGGGGGACGTCACGGATCTCGGGCTGCATGTCGGCGGCGACGCAACAGACGATCCCACCTCCGCGGCGCTGGCCCTTGCGGAGCGTGCCACCGGTGTTCACTTCTCGCCTGCGGCCTACGCGCGCACAGCGTTGGTCGGCTCGACGGAGGATCTCTTGCCGTACCAGTAGGGCCTCGGCGAGGTCGGTGGGGAGTACGCATTCGTCGCGAAAACCGGGTGATTCTGCCTGTGAGGGCGTGCAAGCATGCGGGCCATGGTGGCGTTACCAACGCGCGCGGAGGTCGAAGCCCACTTCGAAGAGCTGCTCCGAGGTGACATGACTCGGGAGGAAGTGGATCGGTGGGCGGCGCAGTTCGTGGCCGCCGACATGGTCGAGGGGCACGATGAGCCGGTGTGGGAGGCGTTGATGCATCTCTGCGGCGTCGACTTGCGTTCCGGCCCAGATGAGGACTACTTCCACGACGACGAGCAGATTGCCGAGTGGCTCGATGAGTTCCGCAGGCGGGCCCGGGTTGAACGCCGCCGCGATTGAACGCTGTGCCTGACCCCGCGAATCTTCTCTTGAGGGCCGCACGGCTGTGTTCCGCCGACGTACGGACTGAGTTCGGCACTGATGTGGTCGGCTACTTGGAGCACGGTGAGTGGGAGATGGCGCTTGTCTGCCCACGGGAGAGTTCGCCATCGCCGGTCTTTGGGTGGAGGGGTGCGATGGGCTGGAGCAGGGAGGATGCGCGCGGGTGCGGCTGGTTCCGCTGACGCCGGAGCATTGGGGACATCTCGTGGCGGTGGATGTGATCAGGATGCATGAGACGAGGGCGCCTGCTGGGAGCGCGCGCATCGTCCATGTCGTGCCGCCTGTGCCGATGGCTTCCTAGCCGTCCTCGGGGTGCCTCGTCGGAGCGGCTGAGCCCCAGTCCCAGAGGGCTTGCAGGACGGGGCCGAGGCTGTGGCCGTGGGGGGTGAGGGTGTAGTGGACTCGGGGTGGCCAGCCGGGCTTGCGGTGGCGGGTGAGGATGCCGGTGTTCGTCAGGTGTGCCAAGCGGTCGGAGAGCACCTTGTCCGACAAATCCGGGAGGGCTTCACGGAGTTCTGAGAAGGTGTGGTCGCCTCTCAGGAACTCGCGGATCACCAGGGTCGTCCATCGGCCGTGCAGGGCCGCGAGGGTGACCTCCACGGGGCAGGACGCGGTGGGGGCCGTGACGTGGGCCCGCGGGTCGTCGGGCAGGCCCGGCCGGGCCGGGTGACTGACTGTTTGGTGAGTCACGAGGGCGCCTCCTAGCGTTGCCGCGTCTACGGAAAGGACATGGTGATGCTCGCCGAACGTCCCGAGGACGTACCCCTCGTTTTCGCCGAGCTGTTCAACAGCGGAGATCCCGAGAAGGTGGCTCAAATCTACGAGAGCGGCGCGGTGTTCGTGCCGGAGCCGGGGGTGCCCTTGACCGGGCAGGAGGCGTACGGCGCCAACGCGCGGTTCCAGCGGCTCGGGGTGCCGATCACGGTCCGGCCGCGGCACGTCTACGCCACGGGCGACGTCGCGTTGCTGGTCGTCGACTGGGTCATCGACGGCACCGACCGTGACGGTCGCCCTGTGCACATCGAGGGGACCGCCACGGACGTCGCCAGGAGAGGGCCCGACGGGGGGTGGCGTTACGTCGTCGACAACCCCTTCGGAGCAGCCCGTGAATCAGTGGCCTCCTGAGTCAGCGGGGCCGCCGGTACCGCAGGTAGACGATGCCGCTGCTGGACGGGGTGCTGGAGATCAGCTGCAGCTCGTACGACTTCGGGACGCCGTCGAAGAGGCGGGTGCCCTCGCCCGAAACGTACGGGAACATGCTCACGTGCAGCTCGTCGAGCAGGTCCCGCTGCATGAGGGAGTGCCAGAGGCGGACGCCGCCCCAGACGATGATGTAGCCGTCGCCGCCCTGCCGCAGCTTGTCGATCTCCTCTGTGGTGTCGCCGGCGGCGATGGTCGTGTCGGCCCACTCGGCCGTCTGCATCGTCCGGGAGAAGACGACCTTGCGGCCGCTGGTCAGGAGCTCGGAGAAGGGGTGGCCGGGGGAGGACATCATGGCCTCGGACGTGCCCTCGTACGTGGTGCGCCCCATGACGTGGGCGTGGGCGCCGCGCAGGAACTCGAGGTGGGCCTCGTCGTCGGGCCGGCTGTTCTCCGGCAGGCCGAAGCAGAACTTCCAGAAGTCGGTGTCCTCGTCGGCGAGCAGGCCGTCGAGGGAGTAGTTGAAGACCGTCGCTATCAGTTTCCGCATGATCGGGGCTCCCGGGGGTCGTGGCTGTCGAGCGACCTTGGTGTCGCTCGTGCTTAGGACGGCTCTTTCGCCGGAAAGTCATCGGGGAGTTCGTCGTAGCCGATGAAGGTGAACATGCGTCGGCCTGGCAGCAGGGGGCGAGGGCCGGCTTTGAAGCGGTGGACGCCGACGCCGAAGCCGGCCTCCGGGGGTGACAGCCACTCGCGTTCGAAGCCGCGTTCCTCGAACCAGCGGCAGATCAGCGGCACCCGGTCGGGTGCCTGGCGGTGGCGGGTCCAGATGACCACGCCGTCGGTGGTGCACAGCTGGGGGCAGGTGTCGATGGTGCGTTCTATGTCCTCGTCCGTGATGTTGCCGAACACGCCGCAGACGAGGACGATCTCGGCGGGCGTCAGGTCCTGGTAGTGGTCGGTGAGTGCGGCGTCGCCCGTCAGCACCTCGACCTGGTCGAGTCCGTACGATGCGATCGCTTGCGAGGCGATCGCGGTGTTGTGCGGGTCCAGTTCGACCAGGCGGGCTCGGACGTCGTCGCGGCGCGGGTGCTCGGCGAGCACCTCCAGCACGTCGCGGCCCTGGCCCGAGCAGAGGCTGATGAGCCGCAGCGGGCCGGGCGGGGAGGTGTCGAGGGCGAGGCGGATGCGTTCTTGGACGACGTGTAAGCGCTGCGCCAGGTAGGAGCCGGGGACGTCGTACTGGTCGTGCCAGGTCAGCCAATCCATGATCGAAGCCTACGAGGACGCCTGGCGGTGTTCCTCGCTCAGTTCGATGATCTGCACGTAGTTGCCGTCCGGGTCGATGGCGGTGGCGAAGAGACTGCCGTCGCGGTCCTCCAGGTCGGCGAGCCACTGGGTGCCGGCCTGCTCCATGCGGGCGGCGACCGCGCGGGCGTCGGGGACGTCGAAGTTCAGGATGACCCTGCCTGGCTCGGGGTTCTTGTCGGCGATGTCCTGACGAGTGTCGATAAACAGGTAAAAATCGCCGAATTTCAGCACCCGGTAACCGTTGGCCTCGGTGTTGTCCGACGGGTCGAGGGCGGTGGCGTACCAGGTGCGGAGACGTTCCGGGTCGGTGCTGGACAGGAGGAGACTGCCGAGTACGGGTCGTTGCATGCCGGGAGGTCCTTTCTCTCGTTCATGCAGACCTGTCGGGAGGCGAGAACTCATCGCGCCTCAGCATGACGATCAGTGCGTACGCACCCAGCACCGCCATTCCGGCCCAGCCCGGCAGCGGGTGGTAACCCGTCGAGGGCGCGTAATGGGCCGTCACCTGCGGATACTCGACCAGCGTCTGCTTGACGGCGAACCCGGCGGCCGGCGTGACCCGCAACAACCAGTCGGCGACCACGTCAGGAAGCAGCGGAAACGCCGTCAGCACAGCGGGAAGCGGGATCAGGCACACCGCGGCGAGCACGCCTGCACGACGGAAGCGCCCCAGCCTGCACGCGATGACGGTGCACAACGCGAGCGCCAGCGCACAGCCGACGATCACCCGAGCAGCGGTAAGGGGAGAAACCGGCGACTGAGCCAGGATGACGGTGCCGACCGCCAGCAGACCGGTGACGAACGTGGCGGCCCCGACGGCGCTCACCCTGGCAGTGGCGGAGCGGGCGCCCATCACGGTCAGGACGAGGAGCGCGACGGGCAGCCCCACCAGGGAGCTCTCGATGGCACGGGCGCCCTCCTCGGGAAACGGGCCGATGTCCCCGGTACCGCTGATCTTGATGGTGCCGTCCTTCGACACGGCCCCGGACGCGTTGTGGTGCTTCTCCCAGTCGGTCTCGTTCATGGAACCGACGGATTCGCTGCCCCAGCCGCCGGCGGAGCCTTCGACGGTAACGTGGTCGAAGACGCCGACGGCCTGCGTGAAGCGGACCTCCTCGACCGCCCCGCCAAGACCGGTCTCGCGCAGGGTGAGATCGCCGGGCGAGGCGGCGAACAGCCCCACCCGTACGGTCTCCGGCAGCCCTTTGAGGGTGGCCGAGGCGGCACGGTCCCAGCGGGCGCCGTCGGCGGAGGTGTAGCCGGTGATCACGTCGCCGGACCGGGTCAGGCGCAGCCACCGCGCGGTGCCGGGGACGGCGACGTCGTGCAGGTAGTCGTGCTGGAAGCGGATGCCGTGCCGCCCGGTCATCATGAGCGCGGCGTACGAGGAGCCCTGGCGCAGCCCGTCCTTGACGATGATCCCGGTCTTGGCCCACGGCACCAGCCCGGACACGATCCGGTCGTGGCGCGGCGGCGGGTAGGTGATCGTCCCGGTCATCGCGGCCAGCCGGACGGTGATGGCGCCCTCGCGGCCCAGCTCCCGGTGGAAGAACCAGAAGCGGTCGCTGACGGCGGTGCCGTCCGCGGCGACGATCGGGTCGGGGCAGAAGCCGGAGCAGGACGGGGACGACAGGCCGGGCACGATGATCGCGGCGGCCGCGAGGGCCAGGGCGATCAGGCGTCCAGGACGGAGGAGAGGGATCATGGGGTCGGTTCTACGAAGCGGCGCGTAACGCGAGCAGAACCGGTGCTGTCACGCTGCTGTTAGGTTCCGCAGGGCATGCTGGCAGGATGATCGGGCCGCGCAGTGGGACCGTCGGCGCACGGTTCACGATGATGTACGCCACCGTGTTCCTCCTGTCCGGCGCCGCGCTGCTGGCCCTGTCCTTCTTCCTGTCCGGCGGCGTGGAAGTCACCGTCCCGGCGGAAGGCGTGCCCGGGCAGAGCGCGGACCAGCGCATCAGGGAGCTGGAGGAGCGGCTGGCGGCGGCGTACGACGAGCAGGCGCGGCGGCTGCTGATCGGCTCGGTGCTGGCCATGGCGGTGATGGCGGTCGTCTCGGTGCTGGTGGGCCGGATGCTGGCCAAACGGGTGCTGCGCCCGTTGCGGGACATCACGGCCACCACCCGCCGCATCTCCTCCGACACCCTGGACCGGCGGCTGGCCGTCACGGGGCCGGCGGACGAGGTCAAGGACCTGGCCGACACCATCGACGGCCTGCTCGAACGGCTGGAGGCGGCGTTCACCGCGCAGCGGCGCTTCGTCGCCAACGCCTCCCACGAGCTGCGCACACCGCTCGCGACCATGCGGGCCTCGCTCGACGTCGCGGTGGCCAAGCCCGACCCCGATCCCTCGACGGTGGCGCTCGCCGCCCGCCTCAGAAGGCAGCTCGACCGCGTCGATCACCTGGTGAACGGCTTTCTGGCGCTGGCCAGGGTCCAGCACGGGGCGCTGGCGAAGGCCGAAGGCATCGACCTCGCGGACCTCGTACAGGCCGCGCTCGCGGAAAGGGACGTGAAGGACCTGACGGTGACGACCGACGTGCGGACAAAAGCGACGGGCGACCCCGAGCTGCTCGCCAGGCTGGTGGACAACCTGGTGGACAACGCGGTACGCCACAACGAGGACGGCGGCTTCATCGAGATCACCGGCATCGGGCGAACGCTGGTCGTCGAGACCGGCGGCCCCGTCCTCGACCAGCGGGAGGTGGACAGATTGGCGCGCCCCTTCGAACGCCTCGGACGAGCCCGCACCGGCTCGTCGGGCCTGGGCCTGTCGATCGTGGCCGCCGTCGCCGAGGCCCACGGAGGCCGGCTCGACCTGCTCGCCCGCCCCTCGGGCGGCCTGCGCGCGACGGTGACGCTGCCGGCATGAGGGTCCTGGTGGTCGAGGACGACGACGCGCTCGCCGAGGTCGTCGCGGAAGGGCTGCGCGACCAGGGGATGGCGGTGGACGTCGCGTACGACGGGCTCGCCGCGGCCGCCAAGCTGGACGTCAACGCCTACCACGTCGTGCTCCTCGATCGGGACCTGCCAGGACTGCACGGCGACGTCCTGTGCCAGATGGTCACCGAGCGGGCGGAACGGCCGATGGTGCTGATGCTGACCGCGGCCGGCGAGCCCGACGAGCGGGTCAGCGGCCTCGCGCTGGGCGCCGACGACTACCTCGCCAAGCCCTTCCACTTCCCCGAGCTGATCCTGCGCATCCAGGCGCTGGCCCGCCGCCGCCCGGACGCGCGCCCCCGCACGCTGCGGGTGGCGGGCATCGCGCTCGACCCGGTACGCAGGACCGTCGTGCGGGACGGGCGGCGGCTGGAGCCGTCGGTGAAGGAGTTCGCCGTGCTGGAGGCGCTGCTGCGGGCCAGCCCCGGTTTCCTGAGCGCCGAGCTGCTGCTCGAACAGGTCTGGGACGAGAACGCCGACAGCTTCACCAACACCGTGATCGTCACCGTGGGCCGGCTGCGCCGCAAGCTCGGCGACCCGCCGATCATCGAGACCGTCCGCGGGGTCGGCTACCGCATCGTCTGAACGCCGAAGCGGCGCGCCCGGGGAGGGGCGCGCCGCGCGGGTCCTGCAAGGAGGGGTCAGCCGGTGCGGAGCGTGAGCCCGTACACGCTCAGCGCCTCGTTGACCGGCTGGTGGTACGTCGTGCCGCCGATGCTGCAGTTGCCCGACCCGCCGGAGGTCATGCCCTGCGCCTGGTTGCCCGAGATGAACGAGCCGCCGGAGTCACCGGGCTGGGCGCACGCGCTGGTCCTGGTCAGGCCGCTGACGGTGCCCTGCGAGTAGCGGACGCTGGCGTTGTGCTGCTGGATGGTGCCGCAGCGCCAGCCGGTGGTGGAGCCGGAGCGGCAGATGGACGAGCCCACGGCCGCCTGCGTGGAGCCGCGCACGGTCACGTTGGCGCCGCCGGAGCCGCGCACGTACGGGGTGACGGTGTTGTTCGGCGCGGCGACCCAGGCGTAGTCGTTGCCCGGGAACGACGAGCCCTGGAAGGTGCCGGTGGGCTGCGTCGTACGAGAGCCGGCCCGGCCGCAGTGACCCGCGGTGACGAAGCCCGGTGTGCTGCCGCGGGTGACGGCGAAGCCGACGCTGCAGCGGCTGGAGCCGATGTAGTAGGCGGCGCCGCCGATGATGTTGATGAACGGCTTGGGCTGCTCGGCCGTCGCGGCGACGGTGACGGCGCTCCGGTCGACGCCCGCGGCGTCGGCGAGTGCCTCGGCGGCCTCGACGGTCGGCGCCTGGACGGAGACGGTGTTGGTCTTGACGTCGACGTACCAGAGTGCCGCGCCGGCCTTGGCCTTCTCCGGGGCCTGGTCGAGCTGCCGCATGATGCCGTCGAGCTGCGCGAGCGAGCGCTTGACCACGACCGGCTGCGCGCCCTGCGCCTCGATGGCGGGGGCGGCGGCGGGGTCGGTGGTGGCGACGTTCAGCTTGCTCGCGTCGTCGTTCAGCCAGGCGCCGCCGAACGTGCCGCCCAGGTCGCTGGACAGGTTCTTCTCGGTGACGGCGGCTCGCTCCTCGTTCTTGAGGCGGGTGACGACCTGTGCTTCCGACAGGCCGAGGTCGCGCTCCAGAGCGTCGATCATCTCGGGGGGTGCGGAGGGGGAGGCGGATTGAGGTGCCGGGTCAGCTAATGCTGGGCTGATGGGGGTGGCCAGGCAGACGGCGAGGATGATGCCGCCCGTCAGCGCGCAGCGCTTACTCAACATGTGCACTCCTCGGGTGGGGGTGCTGTCAAGTTAACGGCTGCGGCGGCCGGTGCTCAGATACCAAACGGACACTATTTCGGTGTTATGACGCCTTTTCGGTCATAGGTGGCAAGGGCGAAATTTCTGCCTTTAAGGTGCAGGACCTGCTGGCTGGATAGGGTGCCGTGGCTGGAGGTGTTCTCTGTGCGTAATGGTGTTCGTCACGTGCTCGGCGCCGGCGCGGGACTGCCGGCCACGCCGCTGATCGCGGCGGGCTTTCTCTATTCCGCGAGTCAAGATCGTAACTGGCTCGCCACGGGCGCGCTCGTCGCCGCCATGGTGCTGGTGGGCGTGCTCTGCGGGTCGCGGATCTCGCCGCTCGCGTCGCTGGTGCCCGGCCTGGCGTTCGCCGGTACGGCGATCTTCGCCCGTACGCCGTGGGCCGGGCAGGTGCGGGCCGACTACGCGCAGGCGTACCTCGACCTCATCGACCCCTGGTCGCTGCCCGCGGGGGCGGTGCTGCTGGCCGCGTCGATCTTCCCCGCGCGCTGGCGCGGCGCGGAGCGGCCGGAACCGGTCCTCGTCGAGGAGCCGGCTCCGGCGCCGCCGCCGCTGCCCAAGCGCATCCCGTCACGCTACTGACGGGCGCGGGCGGTGAGCAGGGCGATCAGCACGTACGGCAGGGCCAGCAGCGCGAACGTCGTCCCGTTGAGCGCGTACGGCGACAGCGCACCGTACACGCCATAGAGCCCGAGCGTGACCACGCTCGTGCCGAGCCCGGCCACCGAGGTCACCGTGGCCCGCGCGGGCCCGGTGATGCGCTGCTGCAGGCGCACGTCGGCGAGCACCCCGGCGAGCTGGAACGCCCCGAACGCCAGCGCGATCAGCACGAACCCGGCCACGTGCCGGCTGAGCGCCCCCGCCGCCAGGGCGATCGCGCCGAGGCCGAGCAGCAGCCCGTACGCCCGGGGCGGCAGCCGCTCGGCGGGCCCGGCCAGCAGGCCGCCGCCGGTGATGCCCAGCGTGACGAGCAGCACCAGCAGCGGCACCGCCGCCTCGGGCACCCCTGTTTCGAGCGCGAGGTACGGAATGTACTCCTCCAGGCCACCCCAGAGCGCCGCCACGAAGGCGACCAGCAGCACCGCGTGCGTGACCCGCCGGTCGGCCCTGGTCTGGGCGATGCCCTTACGCAGCACGGCGAGGTAGGACGGCGCGACCCGGCGTACGCGGTGCTCGGGCAGCGTCAGGGCCGTGGCCGAGCACAGGAGGCAGGTCAGCACGCTGGCCACCGCCACGGCGGGATGCCCACCCGCCGCGAACACGGGGACGGCCACCGCCATGGCGGCGGCGGTGGCGACCATGCTCGCCGCGGTGGCCCGGCCGATGACGGTGGCGTAGCGGCCGGCCTGGCCACGCCGTTCGAGCTCCTCGTACGCGAGGGCCTCGTAGGAGCCGGAGATCAGCGTCTCGCCCGCGCCCCAGAGCACGAAGCCCACCGCGAACGCCCAATAGGACGGGAACGCCACCCACAGGGCGAAGCCGGCCCCGGTCAGCAGCGGGCCGAGGACGAGCAGCAAGCGGCGCGAGACGGTGTCGGCCCAGGCGCCGGACGGGACCTCCAGCACCAGGCCCGTCAGGGACCAGATGGCGAACAGGCTGGAGACCTGGGCCACGGAGAGACCGGTATCGGTGAACAGCAGCGCGTATACCGGGTAGAGCAGGATGAATTCGCTGAGGAACGCGTACGCGTACAACGATGCGACGAGCATGAGACCTTCCACGGGATCGAACGGACACTCCGAGCGCTCGTCGGCTCGGAGGACCGCGCGCCCCGCGCGGGTCTCGGGTTATGGATCAATGTCGCCAGGTCATGTGAACGATTCTAGGTCACCGATCCGCTCGCGGAAGGGCCTGCGTTCGAGGGCGCTCACCGTGGCCGCCATGACTTCGGCGAGCGGGGCCGGCAGCTCGGCGTCGAGCTCGGCCATGGCGCGCGTGGTCGCCGCCCACTCGGCCTCGATCAGCGGCAGCGCGGCGCGGGCCTTGCCGGTGAGGTGGACGATGCGGTGGCGGGCGTCGGCGCCCTTCTCCAGCGTGACGAACCCGGCCCGCCGCATCTGGACCACGGTCTGGCTGGCCGCCGAGTGGCTGACGCCGATCGCCTTCGACAGCGCGCCGATGGTCATCGGGCCGTCGGCGACCAGCGCGCGGACGACGGGGGAGAAGCGCGGGCGGTAGTCGGGCAGGCCGTGGTCGGCGTAGATCTCCGCGATGGCGCCGTCCATCAGCTCGTGCGCGTGCCGCATCAGGGTGCCCAGTCCGATCACGGTCGGCAAGGTAACAGGATCTCGCCTCAGGCGGACGCGGCCTCGTCCTCCGGCAGCGGGATCCACTTGTGCGCCCAGGTGATCAGCTCGTCCACGACCGGGCGCAGCTCCTTGCCCATTTCGGTCAGGTGGTATTCGACGCGTACGGGGGAGGTGGGCAGCACCCGGCGCTCGATCAGCCCGGCGGACTCCAGCTCGCGCAGCCGCCTGGCCAGCATCGTGTCGTTGATGCCGGGGATGGCCGCCTTGAGGTCGGCGTACCTGTGGGCGCCCTTGAAGACCATGTGGATCACCGCGCCCGACCAGCGGGCGCCGATCAACTCCAGGGCGATGTGAAAGCGCGTGCACACCGACGAGGAACTCATGGGCCCAGTGTACCTTTGCTAAGGAATATTTAGTTGCTCAATAATGTTGAGCAGTCATCCTCCGTCTCACCAGGAGTCATCATGGCAGTCAAGCCCGTCCTGCAGGTCATCGTCGGCAGCACCCGCCCAGGTCGGGCCGGCCGTCCCGTGGCCGACTGGTTTCGCGACAAGGCGGCCGGCTCTGGCCTGTTCGACGTGGAGCTGGTCGATCTGGCGGAGGTCGGGCTGCCGTTCATGGACGAGCCTCACCACCCCCGCCTGCGCCAATACGTCAACGCCCACACCAAGGAATGGAGCGCCACCGTGGAGCGGGCCGACGCGTACGTCTTCGTGACCCCCGAGTACAACCACAGCTTCCCCGCCACGATCAAGAACGCCCTCGACTACCTCCACCACGAGTGGCAGCACAAGCCGGCCGGCTTCGTCAGCTACGGCGGCGTCTCCGGCGGCACCCGCGCCGTCACCGGCCTGCGCCACGTCGTCAGCACCATGAAGATGGTGCCGGTGCTGGAGGGCGTGATCATCCCGTTCGTGCCGCAGCACCTCACCGAGGACGGCACGCTGCGGCCCAGCGCCGAGATGGAGGCCGGAGCCGACGCCATGCTGGCCGAGCTGGCCAAGCTCAGCGGCCCGCTGCGGGCGATGCGGCAGGCCCACGCCTGAGCTGCCGATGATGCCCGCAACGCCCGCTTCCAGGTCACGGCGGGCGGGAAGCTGCGCCTGCCGAAGATCGGCGACGTAAGGGTGCGCTGGTCACGCCGCCTGCCGTCCGAGCCGTCCAGTGTGACGGTGGTCAAGCAGTCTGTGTGGTGGTCCGATATCGCAAGGCGCCGCCGCACCGGCTGAGGGGTCAGTCGTCGCGGTGGTCGGGGCCCGAGAGGCGGTCGGCCTGTTCCTCCAGGGACGTCAGCACGCGGTCGAAGGCGTCGCCGAGCGGCTGCAGCGCGTGGCCGAAGGCGTTGACGAGCGGCCCGAAGATCTCGCTCACCTCGGTCATGAGGTCGGGGCTCTTGCTCTCGGGCGGCGCCCAGCGCATCGCGTCGGCGCTCAGCGTCTCCCACTCCTCGACGACGCCGTCGATGGCGTCGACCACATGGTCAGGATCGCTTGGCATGGCCGGTTCTCCGTGGGACCAGAGGGCTTATACCTCCACGGTACGTCAGGCGGGGATCGACACGCCCACGCCGCCCCTGGTCTGGGCGCCGTACCGCTGCTTGTCGGCGGCCAGGTCGAGGGGGCGGACCCGGGTGCGCCCGGCCAGCGTCTCCTCGGTGAGCAGCGCGGCGGGCACCAGCCACGACACCTCGAACTCGAGACCGTCGGGGTCGCGCGCGTAGAGCGCCTTGGTGGTGCTGTGGTCGGACGCGCCGACCAGCGCGCCCAGCTCGGCGAGCGTGGCCTTGACGCGTTCGAGCTCCTCCAGCGTGTCGACCTCCCAGGCCAGGTGGTAGAGGCCGACGGAGGTGCGTCCGGCGGGTGAGGGGGCGGCGTCCGCGCCGATCTGGAACAGGCCCAGGTCGTGGTCGTTGGACGAGCCGGGCGCCTGGAGGAACGCGGCGCCGCGCATGCTCATGACGACGTCGAAACCGAGGGCCTCGCGGTAGAAGGCGACGCTCTCCTCCACGTCGCGCACGTAGAGGACGGCGTGGTTGAGCCGCTGGACCGGCATGGTTCGCCCCTTTCGACGGAGTCCCGATCATCAAGTATATGAGAGTTCAACTAAATTGGGAGCGTGACCCGATGGCTGGATGAGGACGAGCAACGCGCCTGGCGCAACTTCATGGCCGCGACCCAGCTCGTCAACGAGGCGCTCGACCGGCAGCTCCAGCGCGACGCGGGCATGCCGCACGCCTACTACGTGATCCTCGTGGCGCTCTCCGAGACGCCTGGGCGGGCGATGCGCATGAGCGAGCTGGCGGCCAGGGCCCAGAGCTCGCAGAGCCGCCTGTCGCATGCCGTACGGCGGCTGGAGGAGCGCGGGTGGGTGCGCCGCGAGCCGTGCCCGTCCGACCGCCGCAGCAGCTTCGCCGTGCTCACCGACGAGGGGTACGCCGTGCTGGCCGCCGCCGCCCCTGGCCACGTCGAGGAGGTGCGTCGCAGCCTGTTCGACGCGCTGACGCCCGAGCAGGTGCGCCGGCTGGACGAGATTTGCGCCACGGTCAGGAACACGCTGGAGTCTTAGGGCGCGAAGTGTCGGACGGAGGCCGTAGCGTTGCCGGGTACCCGACCGAGGAGAGGCCGATGCACGACACCGAAGAGGCGCTGTTCAGGGCGGTTCATGGGATCGCCGGCCGGTTCGCCGGCCAGCCTGTCCCCGTGGTGATGGACGCTTTGCTGCGCCACCTGCCCAAGGCTCCCGGCCTCGAGGTGACGGAGATCCGCAAGATCGCCGAGGAGATCAGCGTGGGGCGCGATCCCTCCGGTCTCTGAGGGTCTCTGAGGGGGTCTCTGAGGGGGCTCTGAGAAGGCTCTGAGGGTCTCAGGGGCGGCGGGGCGTCCGGTGGCGGGCCCCGAGATCGTGCGATTGTGCCCGGCATGGTTGTGCACAACTGATCACCAGGGGAGCATCGAACCATGTACGAGCCAACCCCTGACGATCGATTCACGTTCGGTCTGTGGACGGTCGGCTGGCAGGCGCGCGATCCGTTCGGGGACGCCGTACGGGCGCCCCTCGATCCCGTCGAGAGCGTGCATCGCCTGGCCGAGCTGGGGGCCTACGGCGTCACCTTCCACGACGACGACCTGCTCGCCGTCGATCCCGATCGCGAACGGGCGATCGCGGCCTTCCGGAAAGCGCTTGCCGAAACCGGCATGAAAGTGCCCATGGCCACCACCAACCTGTTCACCCACCCCGTCTTCCGCGACGGCGCCTTCACCAGCAACGACCGCGACGTACGGCGTTACGCCCTGCGCAAGGTCACCAGGAACATCGACCTGGCCGCCTCGCTCGGCGCCACCACGTACGTGTGCTGGGGCGGGCGCGAAGGCGCCGAGTCCGACGCCGCGAAAGACGTGCGCGCGGCGCTCGGGCGCTACAAGGAGGCCCTCGACCTGCTGTGCGGCTACGTCCGCGAGCGCGGCTACGACCTGCGCTTCGCGATCGAGCCCAAGCCCAACGAGCCCAGGGGCGACATCCTGCTCCCGACCATCGGGCACGCGCTGGGGTTCATCTCCCAGCTGGAGCACCCGGAGATGGTGGGGCTCAACCCGGAAGTGGGCCACGAGCAGATGGCCGGCCTCAACTTCGTCCACGGCGTCGCCCAGGCGCTGTGGCAGGGCAAGCTGTTCCACATCGACCTCAACGGGCAGCACGGGCCCCGCTTCGACCAGGACCTGATCTTCGGGCACGGCGACGTGATGAGCGCGTTCTTCCTGGTCGACCTGCTCGAACACGGCGGCTACGACGGCCCGCGGCACTTCGACTACAAGCCGCTGCGTACGGAGGACCACGCCGACGTCTGGGCCTCGGCCGCCGCTAATATGCGGACATACCTCATACTTCGGGAGAAAGCACAAAACTTCAGGGCTGATCCGGAGGTGCGGGAGGCGATGCGCGCATCGCGTGTCGACGAGCTCGGCCTGCCCACGCTCAACCGCGGCGAGACGCTGGCCGATCTCGCGGACGACGACTTCGATCCGGAGGCGGCCGCCGCCCGCGGATACCATTTCACGCATCTCAACCAGCTTGCGCTGGAGCACTTGTTAGGAGTTCGTGGGTGACGCTGGTCGCAGGGGTCGATTCCTCCACGCAGAGTTGCAAGGTCGTCATTCGAGACGCGGAGACCGGTGAGCTGGTGCGGCAGGGCCGCGCACCCCACCCCACCGGCACGGAAGTACACCCGTCCCACTGGTGGACGGCGCTGTTGCAGGCCATCGAGGAGGCCGGCGGGCTGGACGGCGTGGCCGCCATCAGCGTGGGCGGTCAGCAGCACGGCATGGTCTGCCTCGACGAGTCCGGCGAGGTCGTACGCGAGGCCCTGCTGTGGAACGACACCCGCTCCGCGCAGGCCGCCACCGACCTGATCAACGAGCAGGGCGGCCCGCAGGCGTGGGCCGACGCCGTCGGGTCCGTGCCGGTGGCCTCGTTCACCGTCACCAAGCTGCGCTGGCTCGCCGAGAACGAGCCCGCCAACGTGGCCCGCACCGCCGCCGTGTGCCTGCCGCACGACTGGCTCACCTGGCGGCTGCTCGGAGCGCTCGAAAGCGGGCCGTTCTCCGTCGCGGCCTGGGCCGACGCGCCCACCCCTCCGCTCGACCGGCTCGTCACCGACCGGGGTGACGCCTCCGGCACCGGCTACTGGTCGCCCGCGTCCGGCTCTTACCGTACGGACCTGCTCAAGACGGCGCTCGGCACCGTGCCGCTGCTGCCGCGCGTGCTCGGGCCCGTCGAGCCCGCCAACGACGGGCCGATCCTGGTCGGGCCCGGCACCGGCGACAACATGGCGGCGGCGCTCGGCGTCGGCGCGCGGTCCGGTGACGTCGTCGTCTCGCTCGGCACCTCGGGCACCGTGTTCGCGGTCGCCGAGACGCCCAGCGCCGACCCCGCGGGGCTCGTCGCCGGGTTCGCCGACGCCACCGGGCGGTTCCTGCCGCTCGTCTGCACGCTCAACGCCGCCCGCGTCATGGACGCCGCCGCCCGCATCGCCGGCGTCGGGCTCGACGAGCTCAGCGCGCTCGCCCTCCAGGCGCCTCCCGGGGCCGACGGGCTGACGCTGGTGCCGTACCTGGAGGGTGAGCGCACGCCCAACCGGCCCACCGCCACCGGGTCGGTCCACGGGCTCACGCTCGCCACCTCCACCCCCGCCCACCTCGCGCGGGCCGCCATCGAGGGCATGCTGTGCGGGCTCGCCGACGCGCTCGACGCGCTGTCGATGCAGGCCGAACGGGTGCTGCTCATCGGCGGCGCGGCCCGCTCAGAAGCCGTCCGCCGCATCGCCCCCACCGTCTTCGGGCTCCCGATCAGCGTCCCGCCGCCCACCGAGTACGTCGCCGACGGGGCCGCGTACCAGGCGGCGACGCTGGTCACCACGTCGCCGGACTGGCGGTCGGGGGACGCGGAGACGTACACGGGGGACCCGCTCCCCTCCCTCCGCGCCCGCTACCACCGCGCCACCACCCACATCCTCGATTAGGGGACTCGCCCCCAGCGCCCCCGGCATCGGCCCTTCCCCACCGCCGGGGGTGCTGTCCTCTTTCGGGGAGAGAGACCCTTCTCCGGCGTCGCCTCTCCCGCCGCCGGAGGTGCTGTCCTTCGGGGAGGAGCGGAGAGGTTCTTCTTCGGCATCGTGTTGCCCGCCGCCCGGAGTGCTGTCCTTTAGGAGGACGGGCTCGGCTGCGGCCCAAGGCCCCCGCCCCCAGTACCCCTCACAAGAACAGCACCCCGGGCGGCGGGCAGGGTCGCCGAAGACGAGCCCTCTGCCCTTCCCCTCAAGGGACAGCACTCTCAACGATGGGCAAGAGGGCCAAGAACGAACCTCCTGCCCTTTCCCTCTAAGGACGGCACTCGGGCGGCGGGCAAGGGTGGCGGGGACGGGGCCCCTGCCCTTCCCTCAAAGGACGGCGCCCCCAACGGCGGGGAAGGGTGGTGGAGACGGGGCCCCTGCTCTTCCCCTCCGAAGGACAGCACCACTAACGGCGGGAAGTTTTGGATGGGTGGGGTTGGGTCCCCTAGGGGGATTGTGGGATGGAGTGACCTGGTTGCCTTACCGGGCGAGGTCGGGTGTTCCTGCCCTCTGAAAGTGTCTTCGCAGGGTGGAGGGTCGGGGTCCTACGGGGGTCGGCCGAAGGTGGCAGGGGCGGGGTCTCGGGGTCGGGTCAGGGGTGGGTCGGGGGTGTAGCCGGATGTGGGTCCGTACCCCTTCGCGGGAGAGTTCTGGCATGACCGCAGCAGTGAAGAGGCTGGCGCCCTGGATCGCGTGTGCATCGATCCTGTTCTCGGTGGTGGCCGTGGTGGTGGGGCAGCTCGTCCCCGATCCGCAGCTCGACCCCTTGAACGTCACCATCAGCGAGTACGCCGTGTCCGACCGCGGGGGCGTCACGGAGATCGCGATGGCGGTGCTGGGCATCGGGTCGCTGGCGCTGCTGCTGGGCCTGCGGGCGTCGGGGGCGCCCGTGCGGGGGTGGCCCGAGCGGTTGCTGATGGTGTGGTCGGGAGCCCTGATGGTGGCCGCGGTCATCCCGACCACACCCATCGGCCAGGACCTCGACCTGGCGGCGCAGATCCACCGCTACGTGTCCGTGGCGGCCTTCGTGAGCCTCCCGGCGGCGGGCGCGCTGCTGGTGCCCAGGCTGGCCCAGGACACTGCCTGGAAGCCCGTGGCGCGGGCCGTGGAGTGGGTGTCGCTGGCCGGGGGATTCGGGCTGCTGGCGATCACGTACGTGGCGCTGCCCGGCGAGCGGGTGATGATCGGTCTGGTGGAGCGGCTGCTGCTGGGCGCGGAGGTGGCGTTGCTCGCGGTGCTGGCGGGCTGGCTGGTGCGGCTGGCGTGGCAGCGCGGCCTCAGCGACGGCAAGGCCATAAATTTCCCGACATATCACAGATTTATCGCTAGTCGATCTTAAAACCATCTGTTTCGATGCTATTCTCTCCCGCGATCTTCTATCCGGGAGCAGGTGTCATGGCATCGGGCAGATCCATCAGATTCAAGATCTCGACGCTGCTCGTCATCCCTTTGATCTCCCTGGTCGCGCTCTGGGGCTTCGCCGCGAGCACCACGTCGGGAGAGGCGCTCAACCTGCTCAAGGTCGAGACGATCTGGACGGGCGTGATCAACAACGCCGACCGCCTGGTCTCCGAGCTCCAGACGGAACGACTCGCCTCGGCCGAGCGCCTCGCCGGCACGGGCGGCGACGAGGACACCATCGCCGAGGCCCGCGCCAAGGTGGACGAGGCCGGCAAGCTGCTGCGCCAGGCGGCCATGTCGGAGGACACGCAGTCGGCGCTGACGCAGGACATGAAGACCCAGCTCGGCACCGTCTTCGAGACGATCGACCGGCTGCCGGACATCCGCCGCAAGCTGGATGAGCGCCGGCTCACCTCGAGCACCCTGGTCACCGAGTACGCCAGGATCTCCGACGAGATCCACCTGCTGTACTCCCGCCTCACCGTCAGCACCGACCTGCAGCTCGCCCTGCAGGCCCAGGGCCTGATCGCCGCCGACCAGGCCCGCGAGCTGCTGTCCAGGGAGAACGCCCTGGTCATCGCCTCGAAGGGCAAGGCGAGCATGATGGACGTGCACATCCTGGCGGGCATCGACGGCGCCAGGACGTACGAGTTCCCGAAGGCCCTGGCCAACCTCGACACCGAGCTGCGCGCCCCGTTCGAGAAGCTGTACTACAGCTCCCGCTACGTCACCATGGAGAACCTCCTGGAGGCGTACATCAACGGCCAGCCCATGGACCTCGACCTGTGGCGGGGCATCTCCGAGCAGGTGCAGAGGGAATACCGCGAGGCGATCTCGCGCACCGGCGACAAGCTGCTGGCCAGGATGGAGCCGGCCGGCGTCGCGGTCGTGACCAGGGCCGCGGTCGCGGGCGCGCTGGGCCTGATCGCGGTGGTGTTCTCGATCGTCATCTCGGTGAAGGTCGGCCGCCGGCTCACCCGGGAGCTGGGCGCGCTGCGGCGTACGGCGCTGGACCTGGCGGAGATCAGGCTGCCTGACGTGGTCACCAAGCTCCGCAAGGGCGACCAGGTGGACATCGCGACAGAGGCGCCGCCCATCACGGTCAGCGAGAAGGCGACCAGCGAGGTCAGGGACCTCGCGGCGGCGTTCGACAGCGTGCAGAGCACCGCCGTGGACGCCGCGGTCGAGCAGGCCAGGATGCGCGAGGGCGTCGCCG
This sequence comes from Nonomuraea sp. NPDC049421, assembly GCF_040677005.1. Taxonomy (NCBI): domain Bacteria; kingdom Bacillati; phylum Actinomycetota; class Actinomycetes; order Streptosporangiales; family Streptosporangiaceae; genus Nonomuraea; species Nonomuraea sp. NPDC049421. Next base: position 168,177 of record NZ_JBFAQA010000024.1, on the reverse strand, counting down.
AGGCGCTGCGCAACCTGGCCCGCCGCAGCCAGTCGCTGCTGCAGCGCCAGCTCAGGCTGCTGGACGACATGCAGCGCCAGACGGAGGAGCCGGAGGCGCTGGAGCGGCTGTTCAGGCTCGACCACCTCACCACCCGCATGCGCCGCCACGCAGAGGGCCTGGTGCTGCTGTCGGGCGGCGCGGCGGGCCGCAGGTGGCGCGGCGTCATCCCGATGGAGGACGTGCTCAGCGGCGCCGCCGCCCAGGTCGAGGAGTACACGCGGGTCCGCGTCTACCCGATGCCCGAGTGCGGCCTGTCGGGCGCGGCCGTGGCGGACCTGATGCACCTGTTCGCCGAGCTGATCGAGAACGCCACCACGTTCTCCTCGCCGAACAACGAGGTCTCGGTGCACGGCGAGATGGTCGGCAGGGGCTTCGCCGTCGAGATCGAGGACCGCGGGCTCGGCATGGACGAGGCCACCCGCAGGGCCATCAACGCCCGCCTGGCCAGCCCGCCGGAGTTCGACCCCTCGCAGACCGAGCGGCTCGGCTTCGCCGTGGTCGGCATGCTGGCCGCCAGGCACGGGGTGAAGGTGACGCTCAAGCAGTCACCGTACGGGGGCACCACGGCCATCGTGCTCGTGCCGGCCACGCTGGTCGAGCCGATGACGCAGCCGCAGCAGCCCGAGTTCGAGCCGATCCCGGTGTCGGTGGTCAGGACGGACACCACGGGGCCTGGCGAGCTGCCGCGCAGGGTCCGTACGAGCAAGCGCAACGGCGGCGCGATGCTGCCGAAGCAGGCGCCGCCTCAGGACGACCCGCCGCCGCGGCAGTTGCCGCGCCGTGAGCGGGCCACGGCGCGGCCGCAGCGGCTGCGCCAGGCTCCTGAGCCCGGCACCACCCAGGGACAGGCGCAGGGACCGGCTCAGGGCCCGGCGCCGGCCGTCGAGGAGCGCTCGCCGGAGGAGGCGAGGGCGCTGCTCTCCTCGCTCCAGTCGGGCTGGCAGCGCGGCCGGCAGGAAAGCGAGCAGGATGGGGGATCTCGATCGTGAGCCGCGAGCACGAGTGGGTTGACGAGGAGGCGGGGCCCGTCGTGCGGCCGTACGCGGTCGCGCGCGGACGCACCAGGCCCGCCTCCGCCGAGGTCGACTTGCTGGCGACCGTCGTGCTGACGGGGATGCCCGCCCCGGCCAAGGCCGAGCTGAGCGTTCAGCACCGCCGGCTGCTGAACGTCGTGTCAGGGCACAGCAAGCCGGTCGCCGAGGTCGCGTCGGATCTCGGGCTGCCCGTCGGCGTCGTCCGGGTGCTGCTCGGCGACCTGCTGGAGCACAACCTGGTGACCGTGCGCCCGCCGCGCGACAAGGCCGCCACCCCGTCGGAGAGCCTGCTCCGCGAGGTGATCAACGGCTTGCGGGCCCTCTGAGGGGCCCGGGCTAGTTGGCCGAGGTGAGCGTCCGCAGGGAGTGCTCGACCAGCGTGATCATGACCTCCTTGGCCGAGGTCCGCCGCCGCACGTCGCAGAGCATGACGGGGACGTCGTCGTCGAGGTCGAGCGCGATGCGCACGTCGTCCACGCTGTGCTGCTCGGCGCCGTCGAAGCAGTTGACGGCCACCACGAAGGGCGTGCCGCGCTGCTCGAAGTAGTCGACGGACGGGAAGCAGTCGGTCAGCCGCCTGGTGTCGGCGATCACGACCGCGCCCAGCGCGCCGTAGGACAGCTCGTCCCACATGAACCAGAACCGCTCCTGCCCCGGCGTGCCGAACAGGTAGACGACCAGCCCTTCGCGGATCGTGATGCGGCCGAAGTCCATCGCCACGGTGGTGGTGTTCTTGCCCTCGACGCCGTCGAGGTCGTCGATGCCGATCCCGCGGTCGGAGAGCACCTCTTCCGTGCGCAGCGGCTTGATCTCGCTGATCGACCCGACCAGGGTGGTCTTGCCGACGCCGAACCCGCCCGCGATCAGGATCTTGAGCGCGACGGGGTCCTCAGAGAGCACGGAGTCCATTGATCACTTCCTTGAGAATGCGCTCATTCGACCGCGACCCTCCTGCGGAGGGCGACGTCACCGAGATGAGGCCGTGGTCACGCATGTCACCCAGCAGGACCCGGATGACACCGACGGGCAGGTCGAGCTCGACGGCCAGGTCGGCCACCGAGATCGGGTCGTGCGCCGCCCGCAGGATCTGCTGCTGTTCGGGGCCGAGGTCGTCGCCGGGCTCCCCTTCGGGGTCGGCGACGGCGCGCACGGTGGCCACGAGGTCGAACGCGTCGCCCGACGACCGCGTCCTGCCGCGAATCAGAGCATAGGGGCGGACGACAGGGCCCGCCTCCTCATCGAACCACTGCGGGCTGTCGCTCATGACGCTCCAGCGCGCGGGTTGGTGGTGATGTGCTGGCCCACCCGCTTGACCAGCATCGCCATCTCGTAGGCGATCTGGCCGACGTCCACGTTCGCCTCGGCGATGACGGCCAGGCAGGTGCCCTGGCCGGCCGCGGTGACGAACAGGAACGCCGATTCCATCTCCACGATGGTCTGGCGCACGTCGCCGCCGCCGAAGTGCCGGCCGGTGCCCCTGGCCAGGCTCTGGAACCCGGCGGCCACGGCCGACAGGTGCTCGGCGTCCTCGCGCGTCAGGCCCTTGGAATAGCCCACGGCCAGGCCGTCGGTCGACAGGATCACCGCCTGGCGTACCGCGGCGACCCTGGTGGCCAGGTCGTCGAGCAGCCAGTTGAGCTCACCGGTGTTGGTGGTCGGCGCAGTCATGCATCCCCCTTGGTCATGGGCCCCTCCTCAGGAGCTTCTTCTCGGGCGCGTTGGGTCCCCCGCTGGAAGGCGGAGAACAGGTCGCGTACCTCGTCGGGAGAGCGTTCTTCCTGCCGCTCCTGCTCCGGCGGTGGTTCCTTCAGTTGCGGGGCCAGGTTGGCCTGGCGCACCCGTCGTGGCAGTCCGGCGTGGGTGCCGGAGGTCACGACGGCCAGCGCCTTCTTCCTCGTACGGCTGGGCAGCTCGGCCTTGCCGTCACCGCCCGCCGCCTCCTGCGCGGTCTGCTCGGTGACGACCGATCGCGGCACCAGCACGATCGCGGTGGTGCCGCCGAAGGGCGAGCGGCGCAGCAGTACGTTGATCCCGTGCCGCTCGGCCAGCCTGGCGACCACGAACAGGCCGAGCCTGTCGCTGTCGGCCAGGTCGAACTCGGGCGGCCTGGACAGCAGCGCGTTGATCCGCTCGTACTCGGGGGCCGTCAGGCCCAGGCCGCGGTCCTCGACCTCGATGGCGTAGCCGTTGCTGACGAGGTCGCCGCGCACCTGGACGGTGGTGTCGGGCGGCGAGTAGATGGTGGCGTTCTCGACCAGCTCGGCGACGAGGTGGGTGAGGTCGGCGGCGACGGTGCCCTCGACGGCGCCCGCGGGCATGGTCTCGACGGAGACGCGGGTGTAGTCCTCGACCTCGGCGACCGCGGCCCTGACGATGTCGATGACCGGCACCGGCTTGCGCCAGGCCCGTCCCGGCGCGGCGCCGGAGAGCACGATGAGGCTCTCGGCGTGCCGGCGCATGCGGGTGGTCAGGTGGTCGAGCCGGAACAGCTCTTCGAGCTTGTCGGGGTCGTGCGTACGCCGCTGCATGCCGTCGAGCAGCGCGAGCTGGCGGTGCAGCAGGCCCTGCTTGCGGCGGGCGAGGTTGAGGAAGACCTGGCCGACCCCGCGCCGCAGCGCGGCCTGGCCGACCGCCGCCGTGACGGCGGTGCGCTGCACGGAACCGAAGGCCCTGGCCACGTCGGTGATCTCAGCGGAACCGCTCACCTTGATCGCCTTGGCCTCCTTCCGCACGTCGACGTCCTCACCTTTGCGCAGCCGTGCCACGATGGCGGGCAGCCGCTGCTGTGCCAGCTCGACCGCGGCGGCGCGCAGCCCGGCCAGCTCTTGCGCGAGGCGACGACCGAAGCGTACAGAGATGATGATCGACGCGAGCACGGCGATCAACCCGAGGCCGCCGGCGAGGGAGATCCTGACGATCGTGGAGGTGGCCGCGTCGGAGGCGCGGGTGGAGAGGGTGGCGGTGGAGGCGGTGTTGAGGTCGTCGAGGCGGGAGGCCAGCTTGTCGACGGTCTCGTGCCAGGAGGAGGCGTCGGTGGGTGGCGCGCCGGTCTTGATCACGCGGTCCTCGAGCGTGGCGAAGCTGAGGTAGGGCTCGGTGGCGAAGACCTGCTCGTACGGCCGGCGCAGCGCCACGTCGAGCCCGGCGAGGCCGCGGGCGTGCAGGAACTTCCTGGAGGCGGCGTACTCGGTGAAGGCGGTGGCCTCGTCCTCGGTGAGCCGCTGCCCGCCGAGTGCGCCGATGATGAGCGCGTGCTCCCTGGAGATGTACTCCCTGGCCATGCCCATGGCCTGCAGCGACGCCGCCTGCTGGTAGAGCGGCAGGTCGGGGACGGTGATCAGGCGGTCGTAGACGGCGAAGAGCGCGTCGAGCATGCGGTTGTAGGCGTTGAGCCCGGACAGCCGCGAGGCGCTGCCGTCGTCGATGTTCGCCCTGATGGCGCCGAGGTTGCCGAGCGATCTGTCGAGGGTGTCGAGCGGCCGGCGGAGCGCGCCGTCGGCCGCGCCGCCCGCGTCGGCGACGGCCTGCCTGAACTCGGCGACGGACCGGTCGGTGCGGGCGCGCTGGGCGCCGAGCACCTCGCTGAGCTGACGCGTTGTAACCGTCTCGGCGGAGCGCACGCGCTCGGCCTGCAGCTGTGTTCCCAGGTCGGTGGATGCGACGCCGATGGTGTCGTAAAGGGTGTTCGCGCGGAGCAGTGACTGGGCGTCGCCCATGGTGAGGTTGAGGACGAAACCCCAGAGCGCGCTCAGAGACAGGAGGGGTAGCAGCAGCAATAAGAAGATCTTGAACCGAATTGACCGGTTTCGCGAGCCCATGTCCCAACCTCGAGTCGGGGGCATTTCCACACCTTGTGTAAATACACCTCCGGAAGATCGCACAGGAGACTAGCACCGATTATGCTTCCGGCGCAGTGGGGGAAGACGTTCATTACCGTGATTATTGGGACAAGATCTCCCTCTCGCGGCGTCCTGCGGACATCACGCCCCACAGCCACCCGAGCGCCACCAGCGAGATCACGATGAGTCCCACCCAGTTGAGCAGCGTGTACACGTGCACCTGCCACGCCGACACGTGCGGCACCCGGCCGATGCGCAGCAGCTCGAACTGCCACGGACGGCCCGTCAGCACGAGCGTGATCGCGATGGCGATCGCGCTCATCGAGTCCCACAGCGCGTGCAGCAGCGAGACCCCGAGGTAGGTCAGCACGACGGGCACCGACAGGCGGCCCCGCGCGGCGAACAGCACGCCGCCCGCGATCGCCGTCCACAGCCCGTGGCCGACCGGGGTGAGGATGCCGCGCAGCACCTCGGTCTCGACGAGCTGGCTCAGCGAGAGGCCCTCGGAGGTGAACAGCGCGTTGAAGGCGTAGCCTGCGCTCTCGAACGCGGCGAAGCCGAAGCCCACGGTCGCGCCCAGCACCACGCCGTCCTTGATCGAGCGCCTGGCGACGCGCCGGGTGACGAACACCAGCGCCGCCAGCTTGACGCCCTCCTCGATGAGGCCGACCAGGACGTACATGAGCAGCGAAGGCCGGATCAGCCAGCTTTCCAGCAGCGAGGCGCCGAGCACGCCCAGCACGCCGCCGATCACGAACGCCTGGAACAGCAGCTCCACGGTGACGACCGGCGAGCGCCCCCGCCCGTACGCCCACACCACGAACGTCACCGGCACCAGGAAGCTGCCGAACAGCACCACCGTCGGCACCAGGTTCGAGTTGCCCGTCCAGCCGGTGACGATCACGGTCGCCAGCCACAGGACGAGCCCGGTCAGGAAGATCCGCAGCCACAAGCTCTTCATGACAGCTCCTCGACGGCGCGCACGGCGGCGCCGTCGCCCGCGTCCGATCCCGCGATGGCGATCCGGCCGAAGCGCCCGCGCGCCGCGTCGGCGGGTGACGGGCCGTCCGGATGGAACGGGTGCCAGGGCCGGCAGTACTGCGGCGCCAGCGCGTGCCCCCAGCGGTGCACGGTGATCGCCGCGACGCCGCGTCCCGGGTCGAAGCCGGCGGGGCCGAGCAGCCGGGCGAGCTGGTCGCGTACGGTGTGCTCCAGCACCTCGTACGGCGTCCTGAACAGCTCCCGCCGCCCGGCCGCCGAGCCCGCGTCGGGCCCCAGCTCCGACCGGCACGGCGTGGCCAGCAGCCGCACCAGGTCGGGCGCCGCGAACTCGGCGGCGCACCAGTACGCGCCGGTCCACCGCACCCGGCGCACGCCGAGCCGCCGCCACGCCGCCGGGTCGCTCAGCCGCACCTCGGCCCGCAGCAGCGGCACGCGTACGGCCCGGCTCAGCGCCCGCCGCCGCTCCTCGGGCAGGTCGGGCAGGAGGTAGGGCACGGCCGCGCTCCAGCAGGCCAGGACGACGGCCCCGGCCTCGACCGTGCGCACCCGGTGCCCGTCGAAGTAGCCGACGGTCGCCGCGCCTGCCCCGTCGCGCACGGACACGACCGGGCTCGACCACCGCACATGCCGCGCCGCGGGCTCTGGGGCGGGCTCTGGGGCGGGCTCGGGGGCGGGCTCGGGGGCGGGCCCGTGCCACTCCGCGCGTACGGTCGCCGAGTTGTACCGGGACGGCCGCGACCGGTCCAGCCCCAGCCCGGCGAAGCCCGGGTAGCCGGTCCCCCAGGCGTCGATCGCGCCGAACGCCCGGGTGTCGTAGCCCCACTCGGGCGCGGACATGGTCCGCAGGAAGCGTTCGGCGTCAGGGTGCGCCCCGCACACCTCGCGCAGGAACGCCGAGTACGTCAGCCCCGCCAGCCGCTCCTCCTTGGCCTCGCCGGACAGCCCCGGCAGCCAGTCGGGCGGGGAGCCGTACAGGGTGCGCAGGTCCGCGCGCGCCTCCTCGGCGACGGGCAGCCGGTCGATCCAGCCGGAGGAGCCGAGCGTGACGAGCGTGTCGGCGCCGAAGCTCTCCTTGTCGCACATCACGGCGTCGAACGCGGCGCCCCTGCGCAGCCGCTCCCGCCCCGCCCCGCCCTCGGGGTGGTTGTCGAGGACGAGCACGCGGTCGTGCGGGCGCCGCCGCGACCACTCGGCGGCGGCGCTCAGCCCGCTGCGGCCCGCCCCGACGACGACCAGCCCGTAGCGCTCCCCCGTCGGCGCCGGGGCGCCCGCGTGCTCCCAGAACCGCCCGTCCCGCAGCGCGTGCGGCACGCTGAGCGCCTCACCGGTGTCCCCGAGCACAGTGAGGGCGGCGGGCGCTCTCGCGGGCTCTGAGGCGGTTCTGGTGGACCCGGCAATGGGCACGGTGGTGGAGGTGGTGGAGGCGGCGGAGGCGCCGGCCACGCAGGAGACGGCGATCCCGTCGAAGAAGTCGCGGCGGGAAATGGGCACATCCATACCGAGATCGCGCGGGGTCAGGCTCATGCCGCGATCATCAGCAGGCCGGAGAAAAGCCGCACAGAGACGCGCAGCACATCGGCGAACATTTTGCCCAGACCAATACGGCTGATGTCGTTTTGCGGTACATAAGCCGAGGTAGAGCCCGCTGGGCCGGGCGAACGGTAAATCGCTCCCGAAGCCGCCATAACCGCGAATAGCGACGTTGTACGGCCCCTCAGCCGTCGCTTCCTCTAGCGTTTCCACAATGCCGCTGGAGTGAAATGGAGAACCCATGCGTCAAGCAGTTTCCGGCATATTTCTGGGCACTCTCGTCCTGGCCGGATGTTCCGCCACCGAGGACAAGCCGGCGGCCCCGGCCGCCTCGGCGCCGTCCGCGCCGTCGGCGGCCGAGACCGACAGGTTGCGCGCTGCGCTGCTGCCCGTACCCAAGGGCATGAGCGTCGCGTACGGCCCTGAGACCGGCGCTTTCGGCTCGCTCAAGTCCACCCAGCAGGGCCTGGAGGCGGTCCGCCAGGCCAAGCTGCAGCACCCGGAGTGCGCGGGCGCGGCCCAGCTCGACGCGGCCAAGACCGACGTCGCCAAGTCGCCCGCCGCGGTGATCGCCTTCTCCGCCGAGCGCGGCTCGATCAGCCAGGCCGTGGTGTCGCTGCCGAAGCCCGACTTCCCCGCCGCGCTGCCCGAGAAGTGCGCCTCCTACACGGCCGACGTCGGGGGCACGCCGGTGACGTACAAGACGCGCACGCTCGACATGCCCGCCAAGGGCGACCAGTCGCGGGCCTACCTGACGACGGCGGCGGGCGGCAAGCAGAACGCGCAGATCGGCTCGGTGATGATCAGGCGCGGCACCACGATCATGTCGATGCTCGTGGTCGGCCAGCAGGTCAAGCCCAAGGGCCTGTACGAGCTCGCCAACCTCGCCGACCAGAACCTCGCGAGGGCGAGCCGCTAGAAACGCACATGCGGATCTCCCGGCGGAGCGCCGGGAGATCTCAGATGAGCACGTGGTCGTCGGGGCGGCCGACGAAGGAGAACTGCGCGTTCCTTGTCAGTTTGATGTGGTCGGCCTGCCAGGTGTGCATCTTCGTGTCGGCGCTGCGCCAGTAGACGAAGTTGAACCGGTCGGCCGAATAGATCTTGACGCCGTCCTCCTTGAGGCGGCGTACGAGATGGGTGTCCTCGCCCCTGGTGATGTCCGCGAACGGATACGAGCGGAACAGGTCGGCCTTGCCGAGGAACGAGCCGCCCTGCACCAGCCACGAATAGCGGTGCTCAAGGCCGGGCAGCCGCAGCATGGTCGTGTTGGAGCCCTCGAAGTACGCGTAGTGCGCGCCCTTGCCCGCCAGCTCGGCGTCGGAGTAGTCGAAGGCCCTGACCAGGTCCGACAGGTAGTGCTCACCGTACAGGTTGTCGTCGTCCATCTTGGCGATCAGCTCGCCCTCGGCGGCGGCGATGCCCATGTTGAGGCAGGCGCCGAGGGTCAGCGAGGCGTCGGCGGGCAGCACGACGACGTCGGTGACGCCGGCCATCCGCGCCTTGTCGGCCACCACGACGGGGTCGATGTCCAGGCCGTGCAGCACCATGACGAGCTGGAGCGGCCGGTGCCGCTGCTTGGCCACCGAGGAGATCGCGTGCTCGATCTGCGCGGCGCGGTTGGTGGGCAGCACGACGGTGATCGAGCGCGAGCGCGGCGTCACCTGGTGGCCGAGGTTCTGCAGGATCTGGTCCACGCGGTGGGAGAACAGGTGCTTGTCGAACACCTCGCGCATCGCGAGGTGCCCCATCCTGGCCCGCAGCTCGGGGCTGTTGATCAGGTGCAGCACCTGGTTGTACGACTCCACCGGCTCCCGCGCGATGGGGATCAGGTCGCCGAACGTCTCCTCGATGGCCCGTGACCACCCGGAGACGACGGGCGTGGCGCAGGCCGACAGCTCGAAGACCCGCCGCGCGCACATGGTGGGCGAGTCGAGCACGGAGTTGACGTTGAGGAAGACCTTGTACATCCGGTACGCGGCCAGCATCTGGTCGTAGGGCAGCTCGCCCACGATGTGCGGCCGGTACTTCTCCGGCCAGGCGTACTTCTCGTCCACCTCGCCGTTGCGGGCGAAGATGTGCAGGCCGAGCTCCCTGACCGGGTCGAGCACGGTCTCCATCTGCTCGCGGCGCTCGGGGTGCTTGTCGCGGAAGTACATCCCGGCGAAGACCACGTCGTGCAGGCGGCCCCTGTTCTGCTGGATCGGGTTGTGCACGCGCGGCTGGGCGGCGAACTGCAGCACGTCGACCCGGTCGTGGCCCAGCACTTCCCGGTATTTCGGCAGCATGTCGCCGTCGCACGTGAACACGTAGTCGAACAGCTTGGCCGTGTCGATGAAGAAGTCGAAGTTCGGCGGGTCCTCCTTGTTCCAGAAGACCGTCGGGATGCCCTCCTGATTGCACCAGGCGACGAGGTCGCGCAGCGGCTCCTTGGGGGCGTTCGTGCCGGTCATCTGGTAGCGCCAGCGGCCCTGGTTGCCGTGCCAGGCCGACTCGCAGAACAGCAGGTCGGGCCGCTTCTCGGCGAAGATCTCCGGCCAGTCCTTGAGCCCGAACTCGATCTGGTCCCACTCGTAGCGGAAGGCCATCCTGGAGAAGTCGTCGAGGATCACCGCGACCTTCAGGTCAGGCCGGTTGACCGGGCCCTTCGGCCACTTCGCCGGCGGCACCTCGACCGCGGGCGGCCGGTTGTTCGCCAGCTCGACGGCCTCGGTCACCGGCATCGGCGGCTTGGGCGCGCGCTCCTTCGACCGCACGGCCTCGACGATCTTCGCCGGCTTCTTCGACCCCAGGGCCTCACCCAGCTTGAACGTGCGCTTGGCCTGGGTCGCCTCCAGCTTCCACGACGCGTACGCGGCCTTCGCCTCGGCGATCTCCAGCCGCCTGCGCAGCTCCTTGACCTCTGCCTCGTAGCGCTCGATGAGCTTGCGCTCCTCGGGCAGCCAGTTGACGGGCCCGAGCCGTTGGAAAGCGGGCTGTTCGGGGGTTTCGGCCATGGTGGTACGCCTATCGCTCAGCGGAGGTGATTCATACTACGGGGGGTATGGCCGCTATTCGTGGCGTTTGCCGTGAGACGCGGGAGCCAGGTTGTCCCCCTTCAGCCACGCCGCGATCACCGTCGCGATGCGCGGCCCCGCCTTGCCGTCCCACAGCACCGGCAGCTCACCGGCCGGCGTGGCCGCGCCGTCGGCCAGCGCCTTCTCCGCCGCGACCGGCAGCAGCGCGGGCGTGACCAGGCGGTTCGTGCCGTGCGTGACCGTGATCGGCCGCTCGGTGTTGGGCCTGACCGTCAGGCACGGGACGCCCAGCATGGTCGTCTCCTCCTGCACGCCGCCCGAGTCGGTGACGACGAGCGCGGCGCCGCGGACGAGTGAGAGGAAGTCCACATACCCAAGAGGGTCGATGACCTTGACGGACTCGCCGTCCACGAGGCCCGCGTCGGCCAGCCGCGCCCTGCCGCGCGGGTGCACCGGCACCACGACCGGGACCTGCCGCGACACCTCCAGCACCGCGTCCACCAGCTCCTTGGCGGCCTCGGCGGTGTCCACGTTGGCCGGGCGGTGCAGGGTGGCCACCGCGTAGCGCTCGGGCAGGCCGAGCCTGGCCACGATCGGCGCCGGGTCGAGCGACGGCAGCGCGGAGAACAAGCTGTCGATCATCGGGTTGCCGACCAGGTGCACCTTGCCGGCCGGGATCCCCTCGGACGCGAGGTACGCCAGCGCCTCGGGCGAGGTCGCGAACAGCAGGTCGGCCAGCGCGTCGGTGACGACCCTGTTGACCTCTTCAGGCATGCCCCTGTCGTACGAGCGCAGCCCCGCCTCGACGTGCGCGGTCGGTACGCCCAGCTTGGCGCAGACCAGGATGGCGGCCAGCGTCGAGTTCACGTCGCCGTAGACCACGACCAGGTCGGGATCGTGCTCCTGCACGACCTCCTCCAGGCCCACGAGCAGCGCGGCCGTCTGCTTGGCGTGGCTGCCTGAGCCGACGCCGAGATTGGCCACCGGCTCGGGCAGCCCGAGGTCGGCGAAGAAGACGTCGGACATCAGCGCGTCGTAGTGCTGACCGGTGTGGATGATGCCCTGCCGCACGCCGAGCTCGCCGAGTGCCCGCACCACCGGGGCCGCTTTCACGAAATTGGGACGAGCACCCAATACGTGCAGGACCAGGGGGTTCTCCCTCATTGACCTCGCCTTTCATAGCGGAAGGGAAAAAACGCTGCCTATGGTACGGTCCCACCGTGGCATCCGACGCCAGTCGTCAAGACTCCTCCCGTACCTCCGACCGGGTCTCCGCGAAGTCCGCCCGTGCCGGCGTCGGTGGGCTTCTCAAGGGTTTCGTCAACCACCCGGTCATCGTTTCCCGCGTGGTGTGGACGAAGGTCAAGTCCGACCCGGTCCGCGTGGCCCAGGCCGCCGCCGACACGCTCCCGCCCCGGCTGCGCCCCGTCGTGGGCAGCGTCGCCTGGCCGGCCGCCCGCCGGGCCCGCCGCATGGTGCGCAAGTTCGGCATGCGCGTGGTCAAGGGCCCGTGGAACGAGGCCAAGACCCACTGGGACGCGGGGCGGGTCAGCGAGGCCGCCGCCGTCCTGGAGGCCCACACCAAATACCCGTTCGTCAAGCGCAGGGCCGCCTATTACCGGGGCGAGCTGGCCGCGATCAGCCCCGACCCCATCCCGCCCGCGCCCAAGGTGGCCATCCTGGAGCGGGTCCAGAACCGGGTCCTGCACGTCGTCACGAACGCGCTGCCGTACACGCAGGCCGGCTACACGGTGCGCACCCACCGCATCGTCAGCGCCCAGAAGGCGGCGGGCATCGACCCGCACGTGGTCACGAGCTGGGGCTGGCCGATGCTGCAGGGCCACGCCGACGCGGCGCCGTACGACGAGATCGACGGCATCCCCTACCACCGGCTGCTGCCCGAGCCCCACGGCGAGATGCCGTTCGAGACGCAGGGTCGCATCATCAGGGGCGCCGACCGCGTCACCAAGCTCGTCACCGAGCTGCGCCCGCAGCTCCTGCACGCCGCCACCGACCACCGCAACGGCTCGATCGCCCACGCCGTGCGCGACCGCACGGGCACGCCGTTCGTCTACGAGGTCCGCGGCTTCCTGGAGGAGACGTGGGCCTCCCGCGACCCGATCAGGATCGGCAGCCAGCGTCACGTGCTCCAGCGCGAGCGTGAGGCGTTCCTCATGCGCGCGGCCGACGCGGTCGTCACGCTGGCCGAGACGATGGCGGCGGAGATCGTCGAGCGTGGCGTGCCGAGGGACAAGATCCACCTCGCGCCCAACGCCGTGGACGACTCGCTGCTGACCGCCCACTACGACGGGGCCGCGTTCCGTCGCGCGTACGGCATCGAGGAAGGCGAGATCGTCGTCGGCTCGGTGTCGAGCATCGTGGCTTATGAGGGATTTGCCACACTCCTCAGGGCGGCGGCGCTGCTGCGCGACGGCGGCTCGCCCGTCCGCGTGCTCATCGTCGGCGACGGCACCGAGCGCGAGAACCTGCTCGCGCTGGTCGAGGAGCTGGGACTCAAGGACGCGATCCTGCCCGGCCGGGTGGGCCCCGACGAGGCCCTGCAGGCCCAGGACGCGATCGACATCTTCGCCTGCCCGCGTGAGGACCTGCGGGTGTGCCGACTTGTTACGCCATTGAAACCCGTCGAGGCGATGGCGCTCGGCAAGCCGGTCGTGCTGAGCGACCTTCCCGCGCTGTCGGAGCTGGTGGGCTCCGACGGGGCCGGGATGCTCGTGCCCGCAGGCGATCCGGAAGCGCTGGCCAAGGCGATCGGCGGGCTCAGGGACGATCCCGCCAAGCGCGCCGAGATGGGCGAGGCGGGCCGGGCGGAGGTCGCGGCGAAGCGGACGTGGAGCCGCGTTGCCGAGACTTATCAAGCTCTATACCGTTCGCTTGCCGAGCGATGACCGTCCCTTTGGCTGTCTCTTGTGACTGGTTCGCTCGCATTAGGCGTGAGCTAGGTGGACTTGAGATAACCTTTGCCACCATGAAGTGTTGTTTCCGGCTCTCTAAGGCACAGCTGTGACAGAAATAGACTTGGCTGTCATCGGCCTGGGCTACGTCGGCATGCCGCTCGCCAAGGAGGCGGTGGCCGCCGGTCTGCGAGTCGTCGGCCTGGACGTCGACCCCGCCAAGGTCGACGCGCTCAACGCCGGGCGCTCCTACATCGACGACCTGACCGACGCCGACCTCGAGCACATGCTGTCCCAAGGGTTCAGCGCCACGCTCGACGAGAGCGTGCTGGCCAGAAGCAACACGATCGTCATCTGCGTGCCCACCCCGCTCGACGAGGACCACCGGCCCGACCTGTCGGCCGTGGAGGGCGCCACCAAGGCGGTCGCCCGCAACCTCACCAAGGGCACGCTCGTCGTGCTGGAGTCCACCACCTGGCCCGGCACCACCGACGAGGTGGCCAGGCCGCTGCTCGAAGCCTCGGGGCTGATCGCGGGTGAGGACTTCCACCTCGCCTTCTCGCCCGAGCGCATCGACCCGGGCAACTCCAAGTTCGGCCTGCGCAACACACCCAAGGTCGTCGGCGGCTTCACACCGACCTGCCGCGACCGGGCCACCGCGTTCTACGGCCGGTTCATCGAGCGGATCGTGCCGGTCAGCGGCACCCGCGAGGCCGAGATGGCCAAGCTGCTCGAGAACACCTACCGGCACGTCAACATCGCCCTCGTCAACGAGATGGCGATCTTCTGCGACGAGCTGGGCATCGACCTGTGGGAGGCCATCGAGGCCGCCGGCACCAAGCCGTTCGGCTTCCACAAGTTCCTGCCGGGGCCCGGCGTGGGCGGCCACTGCATCCCGGTCGACCCGTCCTACCTGTCGTACACCGTGCGCAAGCTGGGCTACCCCTTCAGGTTCGTCGAGCTCGCGCAGGAGATCAACGAGCGGATGCCCTCGTACGTGGTCGCCCGCGTACAGCGGCTGCTGAACCGGCACAAGAAGGCCGTGAACGGCGCCAAGGTCGTCCTGCTCGGCGTCACCTACAAACCGGACATCGCCGACGAACGCGAGACCCCGGCCCTCCCCGTGGCGCGTGCGCTGCTGGAACTGGGCGCCGACCTCTCGTTCGCGGACCCCTACGTCAAGGAGTGGTCGGTAGACGGCACCGCGGTGCCGCGCGAGGAGGATCTGGCGGAGGCCGTGACCAACGCGGACGTGACGCTGCTGCTGCAGCAGCACGCCGCGTTCGACCTCGACATGGTCGAGGCGAAGGCCAAGCTCGTGCTGGACACCCGAGGCGTGCTCGCCGAGGGTGAACGCGTCGAGCGGCTGTAGCGACGGAGGGCTGCGCGCAGTGCACGTGCTCGTCATGACGGTGGTGCATAACCCCGAGGACGCGAGAATTCTGCATCGGCAGATCCGTGCCCTTGTGGATGCCGGTCATGAGGTCACGTACGCCGCCTCGTACACCGCGCACGGAGTCGTCCCGCGACCCTGGGTGAACGGCGTCGACCTGCCGAGGGCCGCCCAGCGCAAGCGGGTGGCGGCCGTGCTGGCCGCGCGCCGGCTGTTCAAGAAGATGCGCGACAAGGTCGACCTCGTCCTCATCCACGACCCCGAGCTGCTGTTCGCCGTCTGGGGCATCCGCAACAGGCCGCCGATCGTCTGGGACGTCCACGAGGACACCCCGGCCACGCTCTCGCTGAAGCCGTGGCTGCCCGCGCCGCTGCGCCCGCCCGTGCGCTTCCTCGCCCGCATGCTGGAGGGCACCGCCGAGCGGCACATGCACCTGCTGCTGGCCGAGACCGCGTACGCGGGCCGCTTCAAGCACGCCCACCTCATCGTGCCCAACGAGACCTGGGTGCCCGACTCGGTGACGCCGCCAGGCGACGACCGGGTGGTCTACCTCGGGTGGCTGTCGCGGGCCCGCGGCGTGCTGGAGGCGATCGAGGTCGCCAAGCTGCTGCAGCCGTACCGGGTGGTGGTGGAGCTCATCGGCTACGCGGACCCGCAGAGCCGCCCGCTGCTCAACCAGGCCGTCACCGACGGCCTGCTGGAATGGCGCGACTTCATGCCCAACGACGAGGCGCTCAAGCGGCTCGACGGCGCGCTGGCCGGCCTGTCGCTGCTGCACGACGAGCCCAACTACCGGCACTCGATGCCGACGAAGATCATCGAGTACATGGCGCACGGCATCCCCGTCATCACCACGCCGTCGCCGCGCGCGGTCGAGCTGGTCCTGCGGTACGACAGCGGCGTCGTGGTGCCGTGGGAGGACCCGAAGGCGGTCGCGCAGGCCGTGATCACGCTGCGGGACGACGTACGCGAGCGGCGGGCGCAGGGAGCGCGCGGCTACGCGGCGGCCCGCGCCAACCACCACTGGCCCAACTCCGCCAAGCGGTTCGTGTCACAGCTTGAGTCCTGGGCCGGGGTCAAGCCGTAACTCAAAGCTGTCATCGACAAGGGCGGGTAGGTTCCTGAACGTGCGCTGGCTCTTACTGGTCGTGGGCGCAGCCGTCCTGGCCGTGATCGCCGCCGTCGTCCTCGTGCTGCGTCCGGGCGGCTCCGAGCCGACGGCCGCCACGTCACCGGCGCCCAAGCCGTCGGCCACGCTGCCGACGCCGAAGGTGAGCGAGTTCACCGACCCGTGTGGAACGTTCGACACCGGCGAGATCGCCCCCTACGCGGTGACCGGCTACTGGATCACCCCCAAGTCGAACCCGTGCACCTGGCGCAAGCAGCTCCAGGAGATCCACCGCGTCGGCGGCGACACGATCATCAGGATCGGCTACGGCCTGCAGTTCCGCACGGTCACCGCCTCAGGCCAGGTGCGCGCCAAGGACGGCACGATCGACTCGCTCTACAAGCCCTGCGTCGAGGACGGCCTGAGCTGCCACGACGCCGCCGAGCGCGACCTGAAGCAGGCCAACCCCGGCAACCGCATCGGCCGCATGTACGTCTACCGCACCGACGAGGCGTTCGGCTCGGGCCTCTACCGCTGCCCCGAGATGGAGCACGCCATCGAGGTCGGCAAGCGGGTCTACTACCGGCTCATCACCCAGGCCGACGGCTCGGACGACGCGACCTGCGACTTCAGCAGCAAGGCGCAGTCGTACGACATGATCCTGGTGGCCGGCTCGCCCAGCGACAGCCTGAAGGAGCTGCTCGACCTGGGCGACCAGTTCGGCATGCGGATCTTCCCCGCGCTGCCGCTGGCCCCGCGCGACCACAAGACACCGACCAGGGCGGAGAAGCGGCACCTCGGCACGCTCACCACGCTGACCAGGCGCATCGTGCAGGACTACGGCGCCCGCTTCGCCGACAGGGAGTCGCTCGGCGGCGTCTACCAGCCGTTCGAGGTGCAGATGTCGGCCACGCTGGCCGATAACCCGACGCTGGAGGTCTACTCCGACCAGCACCGCATCGTGCAGCAGGAGCTGGCGGGCAAGCCGATCCTCATCAGCCCCTACCTCGACGCGCGCAAGCGGGTCGCGTTCGGGCAGACGCCGCAGCAGGTGGCCGAGGGCTTCAAGGCGCTGGTGCGCACGGGGGTCGGCATCATCGCGCCGCAGGACAGCAGGGGCACCGGCAAGGTCGGCCTGTTCTGGCCCGACGAGCGCGACGACGAGGTGGACGAGCGGCTGCGGCCGGTGGTGGGCGAGTCGACGTACGAGACGGCCTACCACGGCTCCACCCGCGACTACTACCGTGCGATGGCCGAGGCCCGCGAGGAGATGATGGACTCCGGCTACCACGTGCAGCTCTGGGCCAACGTGGAGGTCTTCGAGCCGTCGGGCGACAAGCCCTGCGCCCCCACGGGCACCCGCGGCAAGACCGACAAGGAGCGCCTCGACCAGGCGGTCACGATGGCCGGCCGGTACGTCCAGAAGATCGTCTCCTACATGTGGAGCGACTTCATGACGTGCGGCAGCCCGTCGGTCGAGGAGGAGATCGTCAAGGACTGGCAGCGCCCGATCGCCGTGGACGCCATCAGGCGGCCCCGCGACGCCCAGGACGGCGTGGAGGTCCGCGGCTACCACCTCGACCTCGGCACCGTCACCGTCCAGTGGTCGGGCGGCACCGAGGAGATGGACATCGCGAGCGTCGGCTGGCTCGACACCGACCCGATCGAGGAGGAGCTGCCCGAGGGCATGCAGGCGGCATGGGTGCCGTTCGACTGGACCAAGGTGCCCGCCGGCGAATGGGTGCGCATCGGGGTGAAGCTCCCCTCGGGGCAGAGCACGACCGAGCCGCTGCACGTCCGCGTCGTCACCTAGCATCGTCAGCAGGGCCGCACGGTTCGCCGCCTCCACAGGACGCGTGTAACGTGCCGGGCATGGTCCCGAGCATCCCGGTCAGCGTCGACCTGGTCGTGCTCACCGTGCGCAACCAGGCTCTCAGCGCGCTCGTCTGGCGCCGCGACAACCCGCCGTTCCTGCGCCGCTGGTCGCTGCCCGGCGGCTTCATCCAGCTCGACGAGGACCTGCCGGCCGCCGCCGCCCGCATCCTCGCCGAGCGGGCCGGTCTGCCGGGCGCGCCCGTCCACCTGGAGCAGCTCCAGACCTACGGCTACCCCGACCGCGACCCGCGCCAGCGCGTGCTCAGCGTCGCCTACCTCGGCCTCGCCCCCGACCTGCCCGCCTCGGAGAAGGCCCACATGAGCTGGCAGCCGGTCGGCTCGCTCGCCGTGATGGCCTTCGACCACCGGCGCATCATGCTCGACGGCGTCGAGCGGGCGCGCGGCAAGCTGGAGTACACCTCGCTCGGCGCGGCGTTCTGCCCGCCCGAGTTCACGGTCGCCGACCTGCGGCGGGTCTACGAGATCGTCTGGGGCCGCAGCCTCGACCCGCGCAACTTCCACCGCAAGGTCACCAAGGCCGAGGGCTTCCTGGTCGAGACCGGCGCCACCACGACCCGCGACGGCGGGCGGCCCGCCAAGCTCTACCGGCGCGGGCCCGCCGAGCTGCTCCACCCGCCCATGCTGCGCAGCCTCAAGGAATAGGTTACGGCCGGTGCTGTCCCATCCGGCCGCTGCTCTTAAGGTGATGCCATGCCTCGTTTCCGCCAGATTCTCGACACCATGGCCCCCTACACGCCGGGCAAGGCGGTCGCCGCGCCCGACGGGCGGTCGTACAAGCTGTCGTCCAACGAGTCCCCGTACGACCCGCTGCCCTCCGTGGTCGAGGCCATCGCCGAGGGGGCCAGGAACATCCATCGCTACCCCGACGCGGGCGCGGTCAAGCTGACCGAGGCCGTCGCGGAGCGCTTCGGCGTGCCGGAGGCCCACGTCGCGCTGGGGCCCGGGTCCGTGACCGTGGCGCAGCAGCTGTTCGAGACGGTGAGCGAGCCGGGCGCCGAGGTGGTCTACGCGTGGCGGTCGTTCGAGGCGTACCCGCTGCTCGCCGACCTCGCCGGGGCGACGTCCGTACGCGTGCCGCTGGCGGGCGAGGACCACGACCTCGACGCCATGGCCGAGGCGATCACCGACCGCACCCGCATGGTGTTCGTGTGCAACCCGAACAACCCGACGGGCACCGCCGTCCGCAGGGCCGCGCTTGAGTCGTTCCTCGACCGGGTGCCCGAGGACGTGCTGGTCGTGCTCGACGAGGCCTACCGCGAGTACGTCCGCGACGAGGACGTGCCCGACGGCCTGACCCTCTACCGCGACCGGCCGAACGTGGCCGTGCTGCGCACGTTCTCCAAGGCGTACGGGCTGGCCGGGCTGCGCGTCGGCTACATGATCGCGCAGGAGCCCGTGGCCACGGCCGTGCGCAAGACGATCATCCCGTTCGCCGTCAACAGCCTCGCCCAGGTGGCCGCGATCGCCTCGCTGGCCGCCGAGGACGAGCTGCTCGACCGGGTCGAGCGGGTGGTCAAGGAGCGTACCCGCGTCCGCGAGACGCTCATCGGGCAGGGCTGGACGGTGCCGCATTCCGAGGCCAACTTCGTCTGGCTGCGGCTCGGCGAGCGCACGCTCGACTTCGCCGCCGAGTGCGCGAAGGACGGGGTGGCGGTGCGGCCGTTCCAGCCCGAGGGCGTGCGGGTGTCGATCGGCTCGCCCGAGGCGAACGACGCCTTCCTCGCCGCCGCCGCGCGCTTCCGCGGCTGATCAGGCGTTCTGCGGCGTCGTGACCTCGCCGGCCGGGGCCGGTGCCGGTCTCCTCTTCGCGCGTCGCTCTGTCGAGACCACCAGGGCGACGCCGATGAGGATCACCACGCCGCCGAGCACGATCTGCACCGTCACGTGCTCGTTGACCACCAGCACGCCCAGGATGACCGCGACGACCGGGTTGACGTAGGCGTACGTCGAGACGAGCGAGATGGGCGCGTTGCCGAGCAGCCACGTGTACGCGGTGAACCCGACGAGCGAGCCCACCAGCACCAGGTAGGCCAGCGCCGCCCACGACCGCCCGGAGATCGCGGCGAGGTCGACGTGCTCGCCGATCGAGGTGCTGACGATCGCCAGCCCGGCGCCGCCGGCCAGCATCTCGACCGCGCTGGCCGTCCACACGTTGGGCGGCATGGGGATGCGGGCGGACAGGAACGAGCCGATCGACCACGACAGCGAGGCCAGCAGGATCACCACGATGCCGGTGGTGCCGGCCGACTCGCCGCCGCCGTTGAGCGACAGCGCGGCCACGCCCCCGAACCCGACGAGCACGCCCCCGACCGTCAGCAGCGCGGGCCGGTCGCGGGCCAGGATCCGGAACACGACCAGCCACAGCGGCACCGAGGCCACCAGCAGCGCGGCCAGGCCGCTGGAGATGTGCTGCTCGGCGACGGCCACCATGCCGTTGCCGCCGGTCAGCAGCAGCAGCCCGACCAGCGCGGCGCCGCCGAACTGGCGCGGCGTCATCCTGAACGCGGACCTGCCCTTCTTGATCAGCAGGAACGCGGCCAGCAGGAGCGAGGCGGTGACGAACCGGGAGGCGCCGTGGAGCAGCGGCGGCATCGTCTCGATGGCGATCCTGATGCCGAGGTACGTCGAGCCCCACACGACGTAGACGATCGCCAGAGCGCCCCAGATGAGGAGAGGGGAGCGGGTGTCAGGAGCGTTGGCACTCATGGCTCATGACTGTACAGCGCAGGACCGACAGAACACCCGCGAATATCAGTCCTTGGACTCGGCGCGCGGACGCACTGACAGGGCCGGTGCCGCAAGGCATGGGGAAGGAGGCCGACCTGCGGGAGAAAGGCGCTCACAGCGCCGCACAGCCCCGCCTGGCACCGTTCGTGCGGGCGGACACACCAGCCCATTCCCTAACCAAGTCCGAAAAGAAGCACGAGCCCCGTCGAACCTCACGCTGTGCAGGGGGATCGTCACCACGGACGGCCGGTGCCGAAAGGATTTGGTGCCCCCGTCCGAATCCCGTCGATCGGGGGCGACGGAGAACATACCCGCATCTACACGGGTCAACCAATGAGTTCACAAGAGTGCGCCCGCAATGTTCCCGAAGCGGACACGCTTCGGTCAACGAGCGAGCCCGGCCCGCCGCGAAACCTGCGGCGGGCCGGCCCTGCCACCCCAGCTCAGCGGGGCCCGAGCTTCTCCACGATCAGCCGGTAGAGCTGGCGCGGACGCCCCGGCTGCGGCGTGCGGTTGGGCGGAAGCGGCCACGCGAGTCCCTCGTCAACCAACGTGCGCAGCAACCGCCGTGCCGTACGCGGCGTGACCCCGAGCATCTTGCCCGCTCCTTCGGCGTCGACCACCGTGTCGCCGCCTTCGAGCTTGGCCGCCAGCCGGGCCAGTACTTCCACTCCTTTCGGTTTCAGTGCGGTGGCCCCGGTCGGTGGCATCCGCGGAGCCGGGATCAGCGCCCGCCCCTCGCGGTCCACCGCGAAGCCCTGTGCCTGCTTGCCCGCCTGCGTCCGCGCCAACGCGGCGCGTGCATGCGACTCGGCGTCGTGCGTCGTGCGACCCATGCCCACACCGACCTCGACCGCCAGCCCCAGCTCCTCCCTGATCCTGGCGGCGAAGGGCAACACCCTGAACCCGTCCGTCGCCGCCGCGATCGAGCCCCTGGTGGCGGTCACCAGGTAGCTGTGATCGTCGATGGGCCAGACGGTGGCGTTGATCCTGTTCGCCTCCTGGACCAGCAGCCGGTGCAGCGACAGCCGCAGTTCGTCGCGCCAGTAGCGGGGGGCCGCGCGCCGCACGGGCTCGCGCAGCGTCGGCACCTCCACCAGCACGACGGTCAGCTGTGACTCCTCCAGCCGGTGGTGCGCCCCGAGCAGCGCCGCGGTGTGCAGCGCCGTACGGACCGCCGCCGACGTCGGCCTGATCCTGATGACCGGTACGCCTGCCGTGTGCAGCCGTTCGGCCACCGCGGGCAGGCATGTGAGCGCTCCCGTGGTAGCGCCCTGCCGGGCCAGGCGTTCGTGATAGGCCGCGATCGTGCCGGTGGCTCCCGGCTCGTCGCGGCTGTGCACGTCCGCCGCGGGGATGCCGAGGTCGGTGTACGCCTCCTCGACATCGGCCCTGCTGACCACGTCGATGCTGACCCTTTTCGGGTCGACGCGGGTGTCCAGCGCGGCCTTGGCCAGCGCCGCCACCAGTGCCGCTCCGCCGAGTTGCACGTACGTCGCGGGCATCGTCAGCACGCCTGAACGCCTGGCCAGGTCATAGGGGACCGGGCTGGCGAACAGGCACGCGTCGACACCGGGACCGAGCCGCGTCACCTTGTCGGGCGCCTCCTGCTCGTCGCGGTAGGCCGCGGCGACCAGGCGACACGGCAGCGGCGCCGCGGCGTGACCCATCAGCATGACTCGCTCGACCAGGTCGTGGGGTCCGACCACGCCGATGGTGAGGTCCGGTGTCATAGCGCCCGGGCGTGACACTCGGGGAGTTTCTTCGGCCCTCTCGACCAATGTTCGTCCCATCCTGCCGTCCGTTGCAGTGCTCTCTTTTGGAACGATCGCTCGCGGGGGCCGTAATGTCACGCCCGACTTTTCCGGAAAGCCGTTCTGGTTGACCGCCCGACTACGTGTTTATGCAGCTCGTCGCCACTTTTCTGGCGATTTTTAGCGTTCAGAAATCTCTCGTGTAATGTCCGCTCCGAGAGCCCGCATTCGCGCCGCGAGATGCGCGTGGCCACGGTCGATGAGGTAACCCGAGTCGATCACCGTCTCGCCTTCGGCGGCCAGGCCGGCGAGCACGAGCGCGATGCCCGAGCGCAGATCGTGAGCGGTCACCTGCGTGCCGGTGAGCGGCGTGCGGCCACGGACGACGGCCCTGCTGCCCTCCACCTCGACGTTGGCACCCATCTTGTTCAGCTCGCCGGCCAGCGCGAACCGGCCGTCGAAGATCCGCTCGTGGATGTAGCTGGTGCCGTCGGCGAGGGCCGCGACGGTCATCATCGGCGACTGCAGGTCGGTGGCGAAGCCCGGGTAGGTGTCGGTGATGATGTTGATCGGCCGCAGGGGGCCGTCGCAGCTCACGTGGAGCACGGCGCCCTGCCGGTGGAACTCGACGCCCATCTGCTCCAGCTTGTAGCGCACGACGCCGAGGTCGAGGCCGGTGCCGACGAGGCTGACCTCGCCCTGGGTGAGCGCCGCCGCCATGGCGAAGACGCCGGCGTCGAGCCGGTCGGGCATCACGGTGTGCTCGACGGCGTGCAGCTCCTCGACGCCCTCGACGGTGATGAACCCGGTGCCGCCGCCGCTGATGCGGGCGCCCATCTTGCTCAGCATGTCGATGACGTCGAGCACTTCGGGCTCAAGGGCGGCGTTCTCGATGACCGTGGTGCCCTTGGCCAGGCACGCGGCCATGATGAGGTTCTCGGTGCCGGTGTGGGAGGGCGTGTCGAGATAGAGGGTGGCGCCGGTCAGCCCGGCCGCCTTGACGTGGATGACGGTCTCGCCCTCGTCGACGATCGCGCCCAGGCGCTTGTAGCCGAGGTAGTGGAAGTCGAGGTTGCGGCTGCCGAGGTTGCAGCCGCCCACGCCCTCGACCACGGCCTCGCCGAGGCGGTGCAGCAGGGCGGGGGTGAACAGCACCGACCCGCGAAAGCGCCGGGCGATCTCGGCGGGCAGGACGGGGCTGCTGACCTTGGAGGCGTCGATGACCAGCGTGCGCTCCGACTCGTGCAGCTCGACGTACGCGCCGATCGCCTCGGCCAGCTCGACCGCGCGGCGGACGTCCTCGATGATCGGCACGTTGCGCAGGACGGTGCGGCCCTTGGCGGCCAGCAGAGCCGCACCGATCATGGGGAGCACGGCGTTCTTCGCGCCCTGGATGAACGCGGTTCCACGCAGTGCGTTGCCACCGCGCACGCGGTAACGGACCATTCGTGCGGCTCCTTGAATTCTGGCGGTGAGGCTCGATCGGGCCAACAGTAGTCGCTCACACCACATGACCCAGCCGAATCATCCGCTAAAGGAAGCCCCCGTGATGCGCTCATACGCTTCTAGGTATCGCTGCCGGGTGCGCTCGACGATGTGGTCGGGAAGACGCGGTGGGGGGTTTCCGGTGGATTTGTCCCATCCGGATTCGGGCGATAGCAGCCAATCCCGTACGAATTGCTTATCAAAAGACGGCTGGCTACGGCCCGGCTGCCACTCGTCGGCCGGCCAGAAGCGCGAGGAGTCGGGCGTCAGCACCTCGTCGCCCAGCGTCAGCACGCCGTCGGAGTCCCAGCCCAGCTCGATCTTCGTGTCGGCGACGATGATGCCCCGCTCGGCCGCGATCTCCGCGCCGCGCGCGTAGACGGCCATCGTGATGCGGCGCAGCTCCTCCGCGGTCTCCGCGCCGACCTCCGCCACGACCTGCTCGTACGAGATCGGCTCGTCGTGCCGGCCCTGCGGCGCCTTGGTGGACGGCGTGAAGATCGGCTCGGGCAGCCGCGAGCCGTCCTGCAGCCCGGCGGGCAGCGCCACCCCGGACACCGTGCCGCTCGCGCGGTATTCGGCCAGGCCGCCGCCCGTCAGATAGCCCCTGGCCACGCACTCGACCTGCACCATGCGCAGCGGCCTGCACACCACGCTGCGCGCGTCGTCGCCGCGCTTGACGACGTGGTTGGGCACGACGTCCTTGAGCTGGTCGAACCACCACAGCGACATCTGCGTGAGTATGGCCCCCTTGTCGGGGATGTCGGGCTCAAGGACGTGGTCGAAGGCCGAGATCCGGTCGGAGGCGACCATCACCAGCAGGCCGTCGGTGGTCTCGTAGAGATCGCGGACCTTGCCAGAGTGCACGTGTTTCACGGGGTCAAGTGTGCCACCGGGCGGCCGGCCACCGGGTGAGGGGTGGCGTGCGCCTTCCGGCGGGGGCGGAGTGCCCCCGCCCACCCGCCGGAGCGGCCGCCTCGTGTCGTCGTCCTGCGGTCAGCGGACGGGCGCGATGTCCGTGCGGTAGTGGGAGCCGCGCAGCTCGATGCGCCCGGCCAGCTCGTACGCCGCCCGCCGCGCGCTGTCCTGGTCGGGCCCGTGACCGACGACGCCGAGCACCCGCCCACCGGCCGACACGACGGCGCCGTCCTTCCGCGCGGTGCCGGCGTGCAGCACGTAGGCGCGGTCGGTGGACTGGAGCCCGGTGATCGGATCGCCCTTGACCGGCGACTCGGGGTAGCCCTCGGAGGCGATCACCACGCACACGGCCGAGCCGTCCTTGAAGACCGGGTCGAGCCCCAGCTCACCGGTGGCCGCCGCCATGAGCAGCCCGCCGAGCGGCGTCTCCAGCCGGTCGAGCAGCACCTGCGTCTCGGGGTCGCCGAACCGGGCGTTGAACTCGACCACCTTCGGACCCTTCGCGGTGAGCGCGAGACCGACGTAGAGCACGCCCTGGTAGGGCAGCCCGCGCCGGGTCAGCTCGGCGATCGTCGGGTGCACGACCTCGCGCATGACCTGCTCGGTCAGCCCGTCGGGGGCCCACGGCAGCGGCGTGTAGGCGCCCATGCCGCCGGTGTTGGGGCCCTCGTCGCCGTCGTAGGCGCGCTTGAAGTCCTGGGCGAGCTGCAACGGCACCGCCGTGCTGCCGTCGCACAGCGCGAACAGCGACACCTCGGGCCCGTCGAGGTATTCCTCGATGACGACCCGCTCGCAGGCCAGCGCGTGGGCGAGCGCCGCGGCGCGGTCGTCGGTGACGACGACGCCCTTGCCCGCCGCGAGCCCGTCGTCCTTGACGACGTAGGGGGCGCCGAACTCGTCGAGCGCCGCCGCCGCCTCCGCCTCGGTCGTGCAGGTGCGCGAGCGCGCGGTCGGGACGTCGGCGGCGGTCATGATCTCCTTGGCGAACGCCTTGGAGCCCTCGATCATGGCCGCGTCGCGCGAGGGGCCGAAGCAGGCGAAGCCCGCCTCGCGTACGGCGTCGCTCACCCCGGCCACGAGCGGCGCCTCCGGCCCGATCACCACGAGATCGACCCGCAGCCGCCTGGCCAGCTCGGCCACCTGCTCGGGGTCGAGCGGATCGACGGGATGGACGGTGGCGACCTCCTCGATGCCAGGGTTGCCTGGCGCACAGTGAAGCTCGCTGACCTGCGGATCGAGCTTGAGTGAACGGCACAGGGCGTGCTCACGCCCTCCGGATCCAATGACTAGAACGCGCACGGGCTCCATTGTCGCAGGCCCAACGCCTGACGCGGGTCGCCGGTCGCGATGACAGCGGTGATGAGAGCGGCGGTGACAGCGCGATGACACGGAATGCCGGAATAGGCAAGAAACTTTGTGGAGTTCTCCCTAGGCGGGGGCCTGGGGACGAGTATCGTCGAAGAGGTTCTTCCCGCCTGTGGTAGGTTAAGGCGGCTTTGCGGCGTCTCGCGTGATTGGAGGTGGTCCGGGATGAATCCTGGTGATCCCAGCAGTACGTGCTCGCACACGTACGCCGTGCATACCCCCGACCACTCCAATTCGGCAGCCTGATCGTGCCTCCACGCATCTGTGTTTGATTGAGGTGACTTCGTCGCGCGTGGAGCGTGCCTGGTCGGGCGGAAAGGGACTGCCATGCGCTCGTCCACCCTTTTCCGTCGCATCAACCGCCACTCCTCCGTACCGTCGCGTGCTCCCCACCAGCACGTGAAGCCCGCCTCCCACGTACGCGTGCCGCCCGGCGACTCCGTCGTCGAGTTCGGCGCCTACGTCCAGGGCGAGAAGGTGCCGGCCACCGGCATCAACGAGGCGCTCGACCTCGTACGCGGGCACAACACCGCCTCTGAGGGCGGCGCCAACGCCTTCGTCTGGGTCGGCCTGCACGAGCCCGCCGCCCCCGAGGTCGAGTGGCTGGCCGGCGTCTTCGGCCTGCACCCCCTCGCCGCCGAGGACGCCGTCAAGGCCCACCAGCGTCCCAAGGTCGAGCGCTACGGCGACTCGTTGTTCATGGTGCTCAAGACCATCGCCTACCTCGACCACGACGAGCTGACCGGCAACAGCGAGATCATCGCCACCGGCGAGATCATGGTGTTCCTCGGCGCTGACTTCGTGGTCACCGTGCGCCACGGCCGGCACTGCCCGCTCAGCGGCGTCCGCGAGCGCCTGGAGGACCGGCCCGAGCTGATGAACCGCGGCCCGGCCGGCGTCCTGCACGCCATCGCCGACCACGTGGTCGACCAGTACCTGCAGGTGGCCGACCTGATGCAGCTGGAGCTCGAGGAGGTCGAGGCCACCGTCTTCGCCGACGTCAGCTCCCGCGACATCAACCGGATCTACCAGCTCAAGCGCGAGATGCTGGAGATGAAGCGGGCGGTGACGCCGCTGCAGGCGCCGCTGTCGGCGCTGCCGCAGCGCCGCGTCGTCCCGTCGGAGATGCGCGAATACTTTCGCGACGTCGGCGACCACCTGTCGCGGGTGTGCGAGCAGGTGGAGTCGTCGAACGAGCTGTGCAGCTCGATCCTGCAGGCCGCGCTGGCACGCTCTAACGCCCTCGCCAACGAGGACATGCGCAAGATCTCGTCCTGGGTGGCCATCCTGGCCGTGCCCACGATGATCGCCGGCATCTACGGCATGAACTTCGACTTCATGCCCGAGACGAGCACGGTGTGGGGCTATCCGGCGGTGCTGGCCGTCATGGCGACGGCCTGCGTGCTGCTGCACCGGGGCTTCCGCCGCAACGGCTGGCTCTAGCTAGACGCCCACCGGCTTGAGCGGGCCGACCGGATCGGGCAGCTCAAGGCCCCGCTCCCGCCACAGGTCCCGCATCCGGTCGGGGTAGTCGGTCACGATGCCGGCCGCGCCCAGGTCGAGCATCCTGGCCGCCAGGGCCGGGTCGTTGACGGTCCACACCGCGACGTCGAGCCCGGCGGCCCGCGCCTGGGCCATCAGTGTCTCGTCGACCATGATGTGCTCGGGCGAGAGCGTGGTGGCGCCCGCGTCGCGCGCCGCCGCCGGCACGTCGTCGCCCACGCCCTCGTTCCAGTGGAGGGTGTCGAGCTCGATGAGCGCGAAGCGCCGAGTGCCCGGCGCCAGCTCGGCGGCGTGCCTGATGATGCGCCAGTCGAAGCTGAGCACGGCCGCGTTGTCGAGCCTGCGATGCCTGTCGAGCTCTTCGAGCACCATCTCGGTGAACAGCTGCGGGTCGGACGTCAGGTGCGGCCGCGTCGGGTCGGACTTCAGCTCGACGTGCACCCGGACGCCGTCGGCCTCGTAGGCGTTGATCAGCCCCAGCACCGCGCCGAGCGTCGGCATGCGGGTCTCGGGCATGGGGACCTGCGTGAGGGCGAACGGGTCGTTGGGGTGGCGCGGCAGGCGTACGCCCACGTCGAGCGTGCGCAGCTGCGCCAGCGTCAGGGAGTTGATGGGCTTGCCGACGTAGGGGTAGAGGGGATCGCCGGGGTGGGCCGGACGCCGGTCGGCGCTGGTGACGGCCGAGACCGTGAGGTCGTGCGTGAGCACGAGCCGGCGGTCGGCGGTGAGCGCGACGTCGAGCTCCAGCGCGTGGACGCCCAGCTCCATCGTGCGGCTCATCCCGGGCAGGGTGTTCTCGGGCCAGAGGCCGCGAGCCCCCCGGTGACCATGTATCTCAACGCGCACAACCGGGACCCTACCTGGCCGGGGGCCCTCTCAGGCAGTGCCACGCCGTGTCCTTTTCATCCTGATACGCCCGGTCGGGCGGATCGGGTCAGACAATAGGCTGTTCTTCATGACGGAGGTTCTCAAAGCAGCCCATTTCCCGACAGTCCGGGCATGGGTTGATGGGTGGGTCATCTCCCGCAAAGCTCCCAGGCCCGTACGCGAGCCCTGGGGCCTGCGCGTGGACGTCGGACTGCCCGGTCACGTGGCCCGCCACATCGTGGCCGCGCCGACCCCCGAGATCCTCCGCCGGCTGACGGCCACCATCCGCACGCCCGGCACCTGGCTCAAGCTCTGCGCACCCGCCGAGGCCGTCGAACCGCTGCTCCCGGCCCCCTGGGCCGTCCAGGACCGGGAGTTCATGATGACCGTCCGCCTCACCCGCGACCCCGTGCCCGCGCCACCCGGCTACACGCTGGCCGTCACCACGCGGGCCGGCGTCACCGTCGCCCGGCTGCTCACCGCCGCAGGCGAGGTCGCGGCGCGCGGCCAGTTCGCCATCGCCGGCCGCACGGCCGTCGTGGACCAGGTGGAGACCGCCGCAGGACACCGCCGCCGCGGCCTCGGCACCGTCGTCATGAAGACGGTCGCGACCACGGCGGCCTCGATGGGCGCCACCACGGGCGTCCTGGTGGCCACCGCCCAGGGGCAGGCGCTCTACTCCACGCTCGGGTGGAGCCTGCACACCCCCGTGACGGCGGCCGTCCTCACCGCGTAGCGCGGGGTCACACCAGCGGGCGCACCACGATCGTCTGGTCGCGGCCGGGGCCCACGCCGATCGCCGAGATCGGGGCGCCGCTCATCTCCTCCAGCGTGCGCACGTACGCCTGCGCGTTCGGCGGCAGGTCCTCGAACGACTTGGCGCTGGAGATGTCCTCCTGCCAGCCGGGGAACTCCTCGTAGATCGGCTTCGCGTGGTGGAAGTCGGTCTGCGTCATCGGGATCTCGTCGTGCCGCACGCCGTCCACCTCGTACGCCACGCACACCGGGATCCGCTCCAGGCCCGACAGCACGTCGAGCTTGGTGAGGAAGTAGTCGGTGATGCCGTTGATCCGGGTGGCGTAGCGGGCGATCACCGCGTCGAACCAGCCGCAGCGGCGGTTGCGGCCGGTGGTGACGCCGTACTCGCCGCCGGTCTTGCGCAGCCACTCGCCGACCTCGTCGGTCAGCTCGGTCGGGAAGGGACCGGAGCCGACGCGGGTGGTGTACGCCTTGAGGATGCCGATGATCTTCGTGAGCCGGTTCGGCGGGATGCCCGCCCCCGCGCACGCACCGCCCGAGGTCGGCGAGGAGGAGGTGACGAACGGGTACGTGCCGTGGTCGATGTCCAGCAGCGTGCCCTGGCCACCCTCAAGCAGCACGAACTTGTCCTCGTCCAGCGCCTTCGACAGCACCAGCGAGGTGTCGGCGATGTGCGGCTTGAGCCGCTCGGCGTAGGCGAGGTACTCGTCGAGCACCGCCGCAGGGTCGATGCCGCGGCGATTGTAGACCTTGGTCAGCACCTGGTTCTTCTCGGTCAGCGCGACCTCGATCTTCTTCGCCAGGATGCCCGGGTCGAGCAGGTCCTGGACGCGCACGCCCATTCGGGCGATCTTGTCTCCGTACGCGGGCCCGATGCCGCGTCCGGTGGTGCCGATCCTGGCCTTGCCCAGGTAGCGTTCGGTCACCTTGTCGAGGGCCTTGTGGTGCGGCATGATCAGGTGCGCGCTCGCCGAGATCAGCAGCCGCTCGGCGGAGATGCCCCGCTCGGCCAGCCCGTCGATCTCGCTGAGCAGCACTCCCGGGTCGATCACCACGCCGTTGCCGATCACCGGCACCACCTCCGGCGACAGGATCCCCGTGGGGAGCAGGTGCAGCGCGTACTTCTGATCACCGATGACCACGGTGTGACCCGCGTTGTTGCCCCCCTGATAGCGGACGACGTAGTCGACGTCGCCACCGAGCAGGTCGGTGGCCTTGCCCTTGCCCTCATCGCCCCACTGGGCACCCACGAGAACGGCAGCCGGCATGGTTCAGTCTCCCGAGCACAAAACGAAAACCCCTGACGCAAGCGCGACAGGGGCTCTTGCGTAGAGAGACTACCCGAACGTGCCTATTCGTCCCAAGAGTCAGCCCTTGGTCAGCGCGTCGTAGCCGGTCGCCGTGCTGTCCTTGAGGAACTGCAGGCACCGCTCGGCCTCGTCCTTCTCACCGATCGCCTGCGCGGCGCGGGACAACGCGTAGAGGCAGCGCAGGAAACCGCGGTTGGGCTCATGCTCCCAGGGGATGGGCCCATGTCCCTTCCAGCCGCTGCGGCGCAGCGCGTCGAGCCCGCGGTGGTAGCCCGTACGGGCGAAAGCGTAGGAGGTCACGGCGTGGCCCTGGGCGAAGTATTCCTCCGCGAGAGCAGCCCAGGCCGCCGGATAGGCGGGGAAACGCGCGGCCACGTCGGCGGCCTTGGCACCGGATTCCAGTGCCTGCCTGGCCTCGGGGAGGTCCGGCAGCTGAGTCGGGGGCGGCCCGGCGAGAAGGTTATCCATAGGACAAGTCATACCCGCCGCGCCGCCCAAATGACTAGGAGATCTTCGTCCCAGCGCTCTTCAGGCTCTGGCACGCCTCGACCACGCGGGCGGCCATGCCGGCCTCGGCGGCCTTGCCGTACGAGCGGGGGTCGTAGGTCTTCTTGTTGCCGACGTCACCGTCGACCTTGAGCACGCCGTCGTAGTTGCGGAACATGTGGTCGGCGATCGGGCGGGTGAAGGCGTACTGGGTGTCGGTGTCGACGTTCATCTTCACCACGCCGTACGAGATGGCCTCCTGGATCTCCTCGAGCAGCGAGCCGGAGCCGCCGTGGAAGACCAGGTCGAACGGCTTGTCCTTGCCGTACTTCGCGCCCACCGCGTCCTGGATCTCCTTGAGCACGCTCGGCCGCAGCTTGACGTGGCCCGGCTTGTAGACGCCGTGCACGTTGCCGAACGTGGCGGCCAGCATGTAGCGGCCCTTGTCGCCGACGCCCACGGCCTCGGCGGTGGCCAGCGCGTCCTCGGCCGTCGTGTAGAGCTTCTCGTTGATCTCGCCGACGACGCCGTCCTCCTCGCCGCCGACGACGCCGATCTCCATCTCCATGATGATCCGCGCCCTGGCGCACTTCTCCAGGAGCTCCTTGGCGATCTCCAGGTTCTCCTCCAGCGGAACGGCGGAGCCGTCCCACATGTGCGACTGGAAGAGCGGGTCGAGGCCCTTGGAGACCCGCTCCAGCGAGATGTCGATCAGCGGCCGCATGTAGCCGTCGAGCTTGTCCTTCGGGCAGTGGTCGGTGTGCAGCGCCACCGTGACGGGGTATTTCGCGGCCACCACCCGCGCGTACTCGGCGAGCGCCGTCGCGCCCGTGACCATGTCCTTGACCGTGGCGCCCGAGAGGAACTCCGCACCGCCTGTGGAGACCTGCACGATGCCGTCGCTCTCGGCCTCGGCGAAGCCGCGCAGTGCGGCGTTCAGCGTCTGGGAGGAGGTCACGTTGATCGCCGGGTAGGCGAATCCGCCGGCCTTGGCCCGGTCGAGCATCTCAGCGTAGACCTCTGGAGTCGCAATAGGCATGATTCATCTCCCTGAGAAGTTGCGGCTTCGCGCCAGGGCCCAGTATCCCGGCTCACTACCCGCTGTGGTAGAGACAACGCGCGCTTGATGGTCATCTCACGCATCCCGGCTACAGGTAGGCTCTCCCCCCGTGGACTCGCTCTTGAATCTCCTTGACCCGACATGGTGGCTGACCCTGTTGGGGGCTTTTGCCACTATCGGAGTGCTCGCCATCATCTTCGCCGAAACGGGGCTCCTGCTCGGGTTCTTCCTGCCCGGCGACTCGCTGCTGGTGGCGGCGGGGATTTTCAGTGCGGCCGAGGTCGCGAAAGGGATGGGCATCGAGCCGCTCTCTTTCCCTCTCCTCGTGATCGGCACACCCCTCTGCGCCATCGCCGGCGCTCAGCTCGGGCATTTCCTCGGTGCGCGATTCGGCCGCAGGATGTTCGACAAACCTGATTCGCGGCTGTTCAAGCGCGATCATGTGGTCAGGGCGGAGGAGTTCTTCGAGAAGTTCGGTCCCGCCAAGGCGGTCATTCTGGCGAGGTTCGTGCCGATCGTCCGCACGTTCATGAATCCCGTCGCCGGCGTGCTCGGCATGAGCCCCAAGCGTTTCTTCCTCTGGAACGTCATCGGCGGCCTCGTCTGGGTCGAGGGCCTGCTCTTCCTCGGCTACTTCCTCGGTGGCCAGGTCGACCCCAAGCAGATCGACAAGTACATCCTGCCGGGCGTCTTCCTCATCGTGCTCATCTCGCTGATCCCGATCTTCGTCGAGGCCATCAAGCACCGCAGGGCCGGCAAGCAGCTCCCCGAGCCCAGCGGCAAGCACCACCGCGTGCCGACGGGCTTCGACGGCCAATTCTGACCGCCCGCCGCCCGGCCGCTCATGAGCCCGGGCGGGGCGGATCATCTCCAGGTACGCTGCCCCCTGTGGGACGCCACAGGTCTGAACCGATGGGCCTCGCCCGATCAGCGCTCCTCGTCCTGGGCGCGACAGCGGTGGTGGCACTCCTGTTCGTCGGCGGGCGGGCACTGCTCGGCTCGGTCGGCTCGATCGGCGAGGCCGCCCCCGAACGCTCGCGCGAGCGTGCCCCCGCCACCGGCACCGCTCCGGCCACGCCTGACGCGACCTCTGACGCCACCCCGGCGAGCACCGCGCGGGTGCCCACCGTACGCATCGAATGCCTCGCCGAGACCTGCCCCCTGGTCACGGTCCGCGTACCGGGCGGCGACGTCCTCCACTACCGCGACATGAGCCGCGGCGAGGAGGTCAGCTACTTCGAGCCGGAACTGGACGTGGTCCTGACCGACGCCGGCACCGTCCGCGTAACGGCGAACGGCAAGCCCCGCGAGCAGGGCACGCAGGGCAAACGCGAAGCCTTCACGGTCACATCCCCCGACTGACGGGCCGCCCGGCGGGGACGTGAGCCGGGCCGGAACCCCGGCACCGACCGGCGCCCAGGACGTGTAAGCCGAGCTAGAGGCCGAGGTCGGCCAGTGTGTAACCCGTGCGGTATTCGAGCCCTTCCGCCGTGATGCGCTCGGTGGCGCCACGGTCGACGATCGTCGCGACGGCCACCACCTCGGCGCCCGCCTCACGCAACGCCTCCACAGCGGTCAGCGGGGACGACCCCGTGGTGGAGGTGTCCTCGACGACCAGCACCCGCCGCCCCTTGACCTCAGGTCCCTCGATCCGCCGCTGCATGCCATGGGCCTTCTGTGCCTTTCGCACCACGAACGCATCAAGCGTCCGCCCCCGAGCCGCCGCCGCGTGCAGCATCGCGACCGCCACCGGGTCGGCCCCCATGGTGAGCCCGCCGACGGCGTCATAGTCGAGGTCGGCGGTCAGGTCGAGCATCACCCGCCCGACGAGCGGCGCCGCCACCCCGTCGAGCGTGATGCGCCGCAGGTCGAGATAGAAGTCGGCCTCCTTGCCCGAGGACAGGATGACCTTGCCGTGCACGATGGCCTTCTTCGTGATCTCGGCCAGGAGGGTGTCGCGATCCGTCATGCGCCCAAGCTTAGGCTCCACCCCACCCCCGCCACGGCCCAGCCCCGCCCGCCCTTCGCCCGTGCGGGCGCGAGCTGGGGTCCCGGGACGGGTGCTGGAGTAAAGGCGCATACCCGGTTTAGTCATTGGGGGGAGTGCGGAATGATTGCGCGGGCAACCCCGCGTAATCGTGAGGTCACTATGGGTACTGAATCGCCGCAGAGCGACGCAGAGCTGCTTCAGGCGGTCAGAGAGGGCAACGCCGCTGCTTACGGGCAGCTCTACGAGCGTCACGTGACGGCGGCACGCGCCCTGGCCCGGCAGCTCGTCAGGAGCGCCGAGGCCGAGGACGTCGTGGCGGAGGCGTTCACGAAGATCCTCGACCTGGTCGGCAGGGGCGGCGGGCCCGACTCGGGTTTCCGCACCTACCTGCTCACCGTCGTGCGCCGCACGGTCCACGACCGGTCGCGCGTCGAGAGCCGCCAGGTGAGTACGGGCGAGATCGAGCAGTACGACCCGGGTGTGCCTTTCGTCGACCCCGCCCTGGTGGGGCTGGAGAAGTCGCTGATCGCCAGGGCGTACCTGTCGCTGCCCGAGCGGTGGCGGGCCGTGCTGTGGCACACCGAGGTCGAGCGGGCCAGGCCGGTGGAGGTGGCGCCGCTGCTGGGGTTGTCGGCCAACGGCGTGGCGGCGCTGGCGTACCGGGCGAGGGAGGGGCTGCGGCAGGCGTACCTGCAGATGCATCTGGGCGCCCCGCCGCAGCGCGAGTGCCGTCCTGTGCTGGGCAAGATGGGCGCCTACGTACGCGGCGGGCTGGCGCGGCGCGACTCCAGGACGGTGGACGACCACGTCAAGGCGTGCGAGGAGTGCCATGGGGTGCTGCTCGAGCTGACCGACGTCAACAGGGGCCTGCGCGTCATGGTGGGCCCGCTGATCGCCGGGCCGATGTTCGGCGGCTACGCTGCGGCGCTGGCCAAGGTGATGGCGGGCGGCGGCGCCGGGGGCCTGCTGGGCGTGGTGCGGCGGCTGCGGCGGGCGCCCAGGCAGCAGCAGGCCATGCTGGCGGGCGGCACGGCGGTGCTGGTGGCCACGGCGGCCGGGCTGCTGCTGGTGTCCGACGAGCGCCCGCTGCGGGCCGAGCCGCCCGCGTTCACGCCGGTCGCGCAGTCGCCCGCCACCCCTGATCCGGTGCAGGTCGAGGCGCCACCTGAGACCCCGGTCCCGGTACGCGCCCCGACACCCAGCGAGGCCCCCGCCCGGGTGCCGCCGCCGGCCGCCCCCGAGCCGAAACCGGGCCCCGCCCGGCTGCGTGCCTCGATCGAGCCGCTGGGCGCCCTCGTCCGCGCCGAGCCCGGCCTGATCGCCCTCCGCCTCCGCAACCACGGCGGCTCCCCGAGCGCCACCCTGACGGCCGACGTCCGCCTGCCGGCCGGCGTGACCCTCATCCCCGCCGCGAAGGGCGGCCCGGGCTTCGCCGTCGCGGGGCCGGCGCGGATGGTGGACGGGTGGAGTTGCCGGCCGGCCGCAGGCGGGGCCAGGTGCGTCAGGAAGGCGCTGGCGGCCGGCCAGGGCACGGCGGTGTTCCTGCGCGTGGCGGTGGCAGGGGAGGCGCCTCAGAGCAAAGGGCCTTCTGTGCTCGTCGCGGCCGGAGGACTTCGGGTGCGGGCCAGAGCCGAGCATGGCGTACGGGCGACGGGAGCGCCGGCCAGGTTCGCCACCGACGGGCGGGTGAGTGTCAGGGCGATCGGCAACACGCTGCTGAGCTGCCCGCGTAACGCCATGAGCTGCGCCGAGGCCCGCAGGAGGGCCGGCACCCAGCGTGACAACGACCTGTGGCCGATGAGCGCGCTCGACCTGGACGACCGGCCGGAGACCGAGTCGTCGAGCGGCGCGGCGCTGACGCTGCCGAAGGGCGGCGAGATCGTGTGGGCGGGGCTCTACTGGTCGGCGGCCGGTGAGGAGGCGGGGCCGATCAAGCTGCGCCCGCCGGGCCGGCGGCACTACGTGACGGTCAGGCCCGCCGACGTGGCGGTCCGCGAGCTGCCCCCTGGCCCGGTCTACCAGGCGTTCGCCGACGTCAGCGACCTCGTGGCGGGCGCTCGCAGGAGCGGCACGTGGTGGGCCGCCGACGCCCCCATGCGGGAAGGCGCCGCCCGCCACGCCGGTTGGAGCCTGGTGTTCATCGTGACCGACCCGGACGAGCCGTACAGCCAGGCCATGGTGCTCGACACGGCCACCGTGGTCGGCGGCGCGGCCCGCCGCGTACGCCTCCCGCTGGGCGGTCTCACGCCCGCCGCCGCGCCCGCGCGGGCGGAGCTGGTCGCCTGGGAGGGCGACGCCGACCTCCAGGGCGACAAGGTCTCGCTCGGCTCAGGCCCGCTGACCCCTGTGGGCGGCGGCCGCGACCGCGCGAACGTCTTCGACGGCTCCTCCGGCGGCGTGGCGGAGCTGACCTTCGGGGTGGACGTCGACACGGTCAGCGCCGAGCTCGGCGTCGATCCCGGGCTGACGATCGTCACGGACAAGGACGTGGTCCTGTTCGGGGTGGCCGCGCTGAGTGTAAGGGCACGGCCGTGACCACGAACGGGACAAACTGGTACGGTTCGCCTGATTGGTCTGGCACGACGGCGAGCGCTAGTCGAATCGTCGGGATTAAGCCTCGCGCGATCACCTGCTTTCATTACCCTGAGAGAGGGCCGCCGAGTCCGGTCTCTGACGGTGCAGAGCCAGCAAGGTCGGACCACCAGGAAAGGGGCGGGGTCAGTGGATCGCTGCGCGCTGTTCGTGGACGCTGGCTATCTGCTGGCTGATGGCGCGATGGCCGTGCACGGCACGCGTCATCGCGAAGCGGTCGCCTGGGACTACCCGGGGCTGCTCCAGCTGATGACCAGCCTGTCACGCGAGCGCACCGGCCTGCCGCTGCTGCGCTGCTACTGGTACGAAGCGACGGTCGAGGGCCGCCGCACCCCCGAGCACGACGTGCTGGCCGACATCCCCGGCCTCAAGCTGCGGCTCTCGCGCATCAGGCCGGGCCGCCGCGAGGGCGTCGACGCCCAGGTGCACCGCGACCTCATGACGCTCGCCCGCAACACCGCCATCTGCGACGCGGTCGTGGTCAGCGGCGACGAGGACCTGGCGCAGGTGGTGTGCGACGCGCAGGACCTCGGCATCAGAGTCAGCGTCATCCACATCGCGGCCGAGGGCGGCTGGGCCGTCTCGCGGTCGCTGCGCCAGGAGTGCGACGACCTGGTCGAGCTGGGGGCGGTCCACCTGCGCCCCTACGTCACGCTGGTCACCGGCGTCACCGAGGCGTCCAACGGTCACCACCAGCCGCTCAGCAACGGCCAGGCCACCCACTCGCTGCCGCCCGCCCAGCCCTCGCCGCCGTCGCTGCCGGCGTCCTCGCTGCCGCCCATGCCGACCGCGCAGACGCCCCAGGCGCCGCAGTCCACCGGCAGCCACGCGGCCGGGTCCTCGTCGAGCGGCCAGGCCGCCTCCTCCGGCGGGTCCTCGTCAGGGCGCGGGCAGCAGCAGTCGCCTCCGGTGCTGCCGACGTACGCGAGCTACCAGTCCGAGCAGCCGCCCGCGCCCGCCACCGGGCCCATCCAGGCGCAGCCGCAGTCGGGCGGCAACGGCACCGGCCAGTTCCCCGCCCAGCCGAGCACGAGCTATCAGCCGCAGAGCCAGGCGAGCACCAGCTACCAGCAGCCGAGTCAGTCGAGCACGTCGTACCAGCAGCCCAGCCAGGCCGGCCAGTCGAGCACGAGCTACCAGCAGCAGGCCGGGCAGTCGAGCGGCTCCTACCAGCCCGCGCAGCTCGGCCCCTACACCGGCCCCCAGCCCGCGCCGGTCGCCCCGCCCGCCGCCACGGCGGGCGCGACCACGCTGGCCGACGCCGTCAAGGCCGCCCACAGGGAGGGCCACGACTTCGGCGAGTCCGTCGCCCGCGACGCGCCCGCCCTCTGGCTTGAGGCGGTGCTCGCCCGCAAGCCCCGCATGCCGTCCGACCT
Organism: Nonomuraea sp. NPDC049421; assembly: GCF_040677005.1. NCBI lineage: Bacteria > Bacillati > Actinomycetota > Actinomycetes > Streptosporangiales > Streptosporangiaceae > Nonomuraea > Nonomuraea sp. NPDC049421. The sequence continues at coordinate 130,212 of NZ_JBFAQA010000024.1, read as the reverse complement.
TGAGGCCCGCCTGCTCCAGGGCTCGTCGCTGCCGATCGACTTCCTGCTGCACGACGAGGTACGCCACGCGCTGCGGCGCGGCTTCTGGGACGCTTTGGAACGCGCCCGCCAGTGATCCTCACCGCCGCGGCGGTGAGAGATCAGGACAGGGCGAGAGATCAGGACAGGGCGTCGAAGCCGGCGCGCAGGCGGGTCACCCGCTCGGCGAGATCGGACAGCGGCACGGCCAGCGCGGGGTCCTGCGACTTGCGGGCCAGCTCGCGCACCCTCGCCAGCTCGTCCTCGACGGCCGTCAGCCGCCGCGACAACTCGGGCAGCACCGACGCCTGATCGCCGGCGCCCGGAGGCAGCTCGCCGCTGAGGCGGTCGCGCAGCAGCGTGGCCTGCTCGGCGAGCCGCTTGTTCATGTTGTACAGCTCGGTGAACACCGACACCTTCGCCCGCAGCACCCACGGGTCGAACGGCTTGGTGAGGTAGTCGACGGCGCCCGCCGCGTAGCCGCGGAAGGCGTAGTCGGGGGCGCTGTCGACGACGGTGAGGAAGATGATCGGGATGTTCCGGGTACGCTCACGCCGCTTGATGTGGGCGGCCGTCTCGAAACCGTCCATGCCGGGCATCCGTACGTCCAGCAGGATCAGCGCGAACTCGGTGTTGAGCAGCGCTTTCAGCGCCTCCTCGCCCGATCTGGCGCGCACCGGCACCAGATCGAGCGAGCTGAGGATGGCTTCGAGGGCGATCAGGTTCTCCTCGCGGTCATCGACGAGGAGGATCTTGGCACGCTCCGGCATCGATCACGACCCTTCGGATGGTGCTGCGGACGCGTCTGAGGTGCTGCCACGCCCTCGGCTGAGCCAGCCGCGCAGGCGTTCGAGCAGACGGTCGACGTCGACGGGCTTGGGCACGTAGTCGGACGCGCCGGACGCGATGGACTTCTCCCGGTCGCCGCGCATGACCTTGGCGGTCAGCGCGATGATCGGCAGGTCGGCGAACTGCGGCATGCGCCGGATGGCGGAGGTCGTGGCCCAGCCGTCCATCTCCGGCATCATGATGTCCATCAGCACGAGCGCGACGTCCTCGTTCCGTTCGAGCTGTTCGATGCCTTCCCGTCCGTTTTCAGCGTAGACCACCGTGGAGCCGTGTCGTTCCAGCACGCTGGTCAGCGCGAAGACGTTGCGGATGTCGTCGTCGACGATGAGGATCTTCGCACCGTTGAGCGGGTCGTCGCCCTGCCACTGGCTGGGCGTCTCGACGGGCGGCTCGACCAGCTCGGGCATCGGCAGGTCGAGCGGCAGCGGCGGCTCGGGCGTGGCGGCGGCGGTGGGCACCTCCTCCGACGGCGGCGTCATGAGCTGGCGCCGCGAGGCGGAGCCGCCGTCGGTGGCGGCCAGCGGGCCGGTGTAGGAGGCGGGCAGGTAGAGCGTGAACGTGCTGCCCTTGCCGAGCTCGCTGTCGACGTGGATCTCGCCGCCGAGCAGCCGCGCGATGTCACGGCAGATGGCGAGGCCGAGGCCGGTGCCGCCGTATTTGCGGCTGGTGGTGCCGTCGGCCTGCCGGAACGCCTCGAAGATGACGTCGCGCTTGTCGGGCGCGATGCCGATGCCGGTGTCGATCACCTGGAACGCGAGCAGGTCGTCGGCGTCGTGCAGCGTGTCGTCGTCGAACTGCACGCCCGGCGGCGGCGTGGAGACGCGCAGCTTGACATCGCCGCGCGGGGTGAACTTGACCGCGTTGGACAGCAGGTTGCGCAGCACCTGCTGCAGCCGCTGCTCGTCGGCGCGCAGTTCCTGCGGCACGTCGGGCTCGACCTCCACGTGGAAGGCCAGCCCCTTGTCCTGGGCCAGCGGCGCGAACGCGGCCTCCAGCAGGTCGACCATCTTCGGCAGCGAGACCTGGATCGGGTGGATGTCCATCCGGCCTGCCTCGACCTTCGACAGGTCGAGCATGTCGTTGATGAGCTGCAGCAGCGCCGAGCCCGCGCTGTGGATCGTGCGGGCGAACTCGACCTGCTGGGAGGTCAGGTTGCCCTCGGCGTTCTCGGTGAGCAGCTTGGCCAGCACCAGCAGGCTGTTGAGCGGCGTGCGCAGCTCGTGCGACATGTTCGCGAGGAACTCGGACTTGTAGCGCGAGGAGACCGCGAGCTGCTCGGCGCGCTCCTCCAGCGTGCGGCGGGCCTGCTCGATCTGGAAGTTCTGGATCTCGATGGCGCGGTTCTGCTTGGCCAGCAGCGCCGCCTTGTCCTCCAGCTCGGCGTTGGACCTGCGCAGCTCCTCCTGCTGGCGCTGCAGCTCGTCGGAGCGTTCCTGCAGCTCGCGGGTGAGCCGCTGCGACTCGGTGAGCAGGTCTTCGGTGCGGGAGTTGGCGATGATCGTGTTCATCGTGACGCCGATGGTCTCGACGAGCTGCGTCAGGAAGTCGAGGTGCACCTCGCCGAACGGCGTGAACGAGGCCAGCTCCAGCACACCGAGCACGCGGTTCTCGAACAGGATCGGCAGCACCACGATCTGCGCGGGCGTGGAGCGACTGAGCCCGCTGTCGATGGTGATGAACTCCGGCGGCACGTCGTCGAGCACGATGTGCCGGCCCTCGGCCGCGGCTTGCCCGACGATGCCCTCGCCGATGGCGAAGCGCCGGCGCGGCCCCCGGTCGGGGCGTACGCCGTAGCCGCCGATGAGGATCAGCTCGTGGTCGCCCTCGGGGTCGATGCTGTAGAAGGCGCCGTAGCGGGCCGAGACCAGCGGGGTCAGCTCGCTCATCGTCAGCTTGGCCACTTCGAGCAGGTCGCGGTGGCCCTGCATGAGCCGGGAGATGCGGGCCAGGTTCGACTTGAGCCAGTCCTGCTCCTGGTTGGCCTGCGTGGTCTCGCGCAGGCTGCCCACCATGGAGTTGATGTTGTCCTTGAGCTCGGCCAGCTCGCCCTGCGCCTCGATGGCGATCGAGCGGGTCAGGTCGCCGCGGGCCACGGCGCTGGTCACGGTGGCGATGGCGCGGATCTGGGTGGTGAGGCTGCCCGCCAGCTCGTTGACGCTCTCGGTGAGCCGCTTCCAGGTGCCCTCGACGCCCTCGACGCGGGCCTGGCCGCCCAGCTGGCCTTCCGTACCGACCTCGCGGGCGACTCGGGTGACCTCGGAGGCGAACGACGAGAGCTGGTCGACCATGCGGTTGACGGTGGTCTTGAGGGCGAGGATCTCGCCCTGCGCGTTGACGTCGATGCGGCGGGTCAGGTCGCCGTTGGCGACCGCGGTGGTCACCTCGGCGATGTTGCGCACCTGGTACGTCAGGTTGTTGGCCATCGAGTTGACGTTGTCGGTGAGGTCCTTCCAGACGCCCGACACGCCCTTCACCCGCGCCTGGCCGCCGAGCTGGCCTTCGGTGCCCACTTCACGGGCGACACGGGTCACCTCGTCGGCGAAGGACGACAGCTGGTCCACCATCGTGTTGAGGGTGTCCTTGAGCTGGAGCATCTCGCCCTGGGCGTCGACGGTGATCTTCTTCGACAGGTTGCCCTGGGCCACCGCCGAGGACACCGCGGCGATCTGGCGTACTTGGGAGGTGAGGTTGTTGGCCATCGAGTTGACGTTGTCGGTGAGGTCCTTCCAGACCCCCGACACACCTCTTACCTGTGCCTGCCCGCCCAGCTGGCCTTCCGTGCCGACCTCGCGGGCGACTCGGGTCACCTCGGACGCGAACGACGACAGCTGCTCGACCATCGTGTTCATGGTGGACTTGAGCTCGAGGATCTCGCCCTGCGCGTCGACGTCGATCTTGCGGGTGAGGTCGCCGTTGGCGACCGCGGTGGTGACCTGCGCGATGTTGCGCACCTGGTACGTCAGGTTGGCCGCCATGGAGTTGACGTTGTCGGTGAGGTCCTTCCAGACGCCCGACACGCCCTTGACCTCGGCCCGGCCGCCCAGTTTGCCCTCGGTGCCCACTTCACGGGCGACTCGGGTGACCTCGTCGGCGAAGGACGACAGCTGGTCCACCATCGTGTTGAGGGTGTCCTTCAGCTGCAGGATCTCGCCCTGGGCGTCGACGGTGATCTTCTTCGACAGGTTGCCCTGGGCGACGGCCGTCGCCACCGTCGCGATGCTGCGCACCTGCGAGGTGAGGTTGTTGGCCATGAAGTTGACGTTGTCGGTGAGGTCCTTCCAGACGCCGGACACGCCGGTCACCTGCGCCTGGCCGCCCAGCTGGCCCTCGGTGCCGACCTCGCGGGCGACGCGGGTGACCTCTTCCGCGAAGCCCGAGAGCTGGTCGACCATCGTGTTGACGGTGTTCTTCAGCTCGAACATCTCGCCCACGGCGTCGACCGTCACCTTGCGGCTCAGGTCGCCCTTGGCCACGGCGGTGGTCACCACGGCGATGTCGCGCACCTGCGCCGCCACGCGCGAGGACATCGTGTTGACCGCTTCCGTCAGGTCGCGCCAGCTGCCCGACATGCCGCGCAGGTTGGCGCTGCCGCCCAGGCGGCCCTCGGTGCCGGCCTCGCGCGCCACGCGGGTGACCTCGGAGTTGAACAGCGCGAGCTGGTCGACCATGCCGTTGATCGCCTTGCCCAGCCGGCGCACCTCGCCGCGCGCCGACCTGTCGAGGTCGATGCGGCGCGACAGGTCACCCTTGGCGACCGCGTCGATGACGTCGGCCGCGCCGCTCACCGGGCTCACCAGGGCGTCGATGAGCTGGTTGACCGACTCGACGCTCTCCGCCCATGCGCCGACCCCTGGCCCGGGCGACAGCCGCTCGCCGAAGCGGCCTTCCTTGACCACTTCTTTACGTACGCGGGTCAGCTCGTTGGCCAGGTGTTCGCGACGGTCGGCCACTTCGTTGAGCAGCAGCCGCACCTCGCTCAGGATGCCGGGAGGGGCATGAGGAACCCGACGCCGGAAGTCGCCGTCACGCCAGGAGAAGAGAGTCTCCAGGATGGGCACGAGATCCGACTCGGTGTACGTCCTCTCCTCCGGGCTTGGCTCGGCCTTGGCCGTGGTCATGGGGCCTCCTTCACTCGCGGCTGGCTCCGGCGAGTGATTCAAGTCTGTCACGATGAGTAGCTCGTAGTCCTGTCCTTGGATTTACCCCAAGTCAGCGGGAAGTGTGGTAGGCACGTGAGGATGACTGCTTCTCCCCATGCGGTGCTCGCTGCGACGTTCGCGCCCGGCGAGGCCGCAGTGACGGCTGCGATGAGGTTCACGCGCGAGGTGATGACCGCGTGGGCCACTGGCGGCATGCTCCACACCGCCGAGCAGGTCGCCGGAGATCTTACCGCGCAGGCCGCTGACGAGCCGTTTGAGGTGATTTGGAAGCATTTCGGGGACGCAGTCCAGGTCGAGCTGCGGCAGCGAAACCTCTCCCAAGCTGATCCGAAGGCTCCTTCCGTGCACGTCGAGGAGTGGGGAGTCACCTTTGCGGGCGATTCCCGTGTCCACTGGGCAAGGCTCACGCTACCCGGCTCCACGGACAGCATGGCAGCCGAATGGATGGAGGAGAGCAGCAGAGGGCCCCACTGGCTGGGCTTCCTCGCCGACGCCAGCGACCTGCTCGCCGGCACGCTCGACCCCGACATGGTGCCGGCCATCATCGCCCAGGTCGTGGTGCCCCGGCTGGCCAACTGGTGCGCCGTCTACACCTCCGACAACAACGCGCCGCCGCGCCTGGTCTATCTGTGGCACGCCGACGAGGCGCGCATCGACGGCCTGCGCGAGCAGCTCACGGAGATGGACGTCGCCGCCGCCGACACCAGGGTCACCTCCGCCATCCACCTCGCCGAGTGGCAGGTGCTGGCGGTGCCGCTGATGGCCCGCGGCCGCAGCCTCGGCATGATGTGCCTCGGCCGCCCCGACCGCTTCCCCGACGAGGTCATCCAGTTCGCCGACGACATCGGCAGGCGCGCGGCGCTGGCCATGGACAACGCCCGCCTCTACGCCCAGCAGGCCGCCGCCAACCGGGCGCTGCAGCGCAGCCTGCTGCCGCCCAACGAGCCCGAGGTGCCCGGCCTCGACTACGGCGTCATCTACGAGCCCGCCGGCGAGGCCAACGAGGTCGGCGGCGACTTCTACGACCTGTTCAAGGCCGGCGACGACTCCTGGCGCTTCGCGATCGGCGACGTGTGCGGCACGGGCCCGGAGGCCGCCGCCGTCACCGGCCTGGCCCGCCACACGCTGCGGCTGCTGGCGAGAGAGGGTTACGGCGTGGCCGCCGTGCTCGGCCGGCTCAACCAGGCGATCCTGGAGGAGGGCGAGCGGGCGCGGTTCCTCACACTGCTCCACGGCGACATCACGCCGGTGGCCGACGGCGGCATGGAGGTGCGCCTGGTCTCGGCCGGCCATCCCGAGGCGCTGCGGCTCAAGCCGAGTGGCAAGGTCGAGGCGGTCACCACCCCGCAGTCGCTGCTCGGGGTCTTCCACGAGGTCATGTTCGAGGCCGACACCATCCGGCTCGACCCCGGTGACGTGTTGCTGGCCGTGACCGACGGGGTGACCGAGCGCCGCTCCGGCGGGCGGCTGCTCGACGACGACGGCGGCCTGGCCAAGATGCTGGCCGAGTGCGCGGGCCTGTCGGCCAGGGCGGTGGCCGAGCGCATCCGCAGGGGCGCGGCCGAGTTCGCCTCCGAGCCGAGCGCCGACGACCTCGCGATCGTGGTGCTGCGCGCCCGCTAGCGCCTGCCCGATCATGGCGGGCCCGGGTTCTTGCTGCTCACGTACGTTCTTCCAGCCGGGGAACAGGGTGCCGTGATGCTGACACGTTCCCTGACCAGAGGTCAAGCCCTCTCGTCAGGGGCACCCGACGTGCCTGCGCGCGAAGTCGAGCTGCAGGGCCGTCTGCGCGATGCGCTCGGAGACGACCAGCGAGCCGCGGATGGCGTCGTAGGTGTAGACCTCGTGCTCGCGGCCGTGCTCGGCCAGCCTCGCCACGTACTTCTCGATCTGCCGCAGCGGGCAGCGCGTGTCGTTCTCGCCGGCCAGGATCAGCAGCGGGGCCTTGATCTGGTCGACGTACGTGATCGGGGAGCTGGCCGCGTACCGCTCGGGCTGTTCGTCGGGCGAGCCGCCCAGCAGCGCGCGGTGGTAGGCGCGCAGGCTCTCGGCCTCGTCCTCGTACGACGTCTGGTGGCAGGCGATCGGCACCGCGGCGATGCCGCACGCCCACAGGCCGGGCTGGGTGCCGAGGCCGAGCAGCGCGAGGTAGCCGCCCCAGGACGTGCCGGCCAGCACCGTACGCGTGCCGTCCACGATGCCGTGATCGACGACCCACTCGCGCACGGCCGCCACGTCGGCCAGCTCGATGTGGCCGACGTCGCCGTGCAGCGCGTCGCGCCAGTCGGAGCCGTAGCCGGTGGAGCCGCGGTAGTTGACCCGCACCACCGCGAACCCGGCGTCCACCCAGGCCGCGACCTCGGGCGAGAACTCGTCGCGGTCGTGCGAGGTCGGCCCGCTGTGCAGCAGGAACACCGCGGGGTAGGGGGCCGTGCCGGTCTCGGGCCTGGACACCAGGGCGTGGATGCGCCCGCCCTCGCCCTCGACGTCGATGTCCTCGACGGGCACGCTCGGCGGCGCGGGCGGCCCGCCGGCGTTGAGCACGACCTGGCCGCTGGTCGAGCGGATGACCGGCGGGCGAGAGGCGCTGGACCAGGAGTATTCGACGTGGCCGCCGGGCCTCGGCGCGGCCTCCTCGATCACGCCGTGCGGCGTCTCGATGAGAGTCAGCCCGCCGCCTCTGAGGTCGTAGCGGTGCAGGTAGGTGCGGGCGCGGTCGTCGCGCAGGATGAGCAGGCCGCGGCCGTCGTCGTACCACTCGGCCGACAGCTCGCCCGAGTCGCGCAGCCAGATCTCGCGCTGCTCGCCGGTCGCCGGGTCCCAGACGAGGGGCTCGTTGCGGCGGCGGCGCTCGTGCAGGGCCAGCAGGCGGCGGTCGCCGGCGACGGGGGCGAAGCTCAGGCCGACCACGCCCTTGCCTGGACCGTCGTGCAGCTCGCCGACCACGCGGCCGTCCTGGCGGATGACGCGCAGCGCGGGGTGACGGAAGTCGCCGTACTCGCCGTGGTTGATGGCGATGAGGGAGCCGTCGAGCGACATGGCGGCCACCCAGGCGGCCTCGGTGTGCTCGTAGAGGGTCTCGGCGGGCGCGCCCGGGCGTACGAGGTGCACGCGGAACCTGTCGCCGCTGGCCAGGCTGATGGCGGCGGCGCCGGTGGTGGACAGCGCGATGCCGCTGGGCTGGCCCGGCTCCAGGTCGGTCGCGACCGGCTCGCCCTGGCCGCCGGTGAACGGCTGGCGCCACCATCCGCCGAGCTCGTCACCGTCGGTGTCGGCGAACCAGTAGATCCACTGGCCGGTCGGGTCGATGGCCGCGTACGCGGTGCCCTTGGGCTGGTCGGTGACCTGGCGGGTGGTGCCGGCGACGCGGTCCCAGGCGTAGACCTCCCACTTGCCGGTGGCGTTGGAGCGGTAGATGGAGCGGTTCGGGGCCTGGCGCGCCCAGAACGGCAGCGTCATGCGCGACGCCCGGAACCTGGCCTGCCAGCGTTCCTCCGCCTTCATCCGGTGCGCCCCCTCCCATTGATGTCCCGCGCCCCGGGGCGTGGGATGTCGTCCAGTATTGCGCCTGTGCCGGGGAAATTCTCCGAGAATGTGGGGGAATTTCGGACTAAATGCCCCATCAGTAACACCAGTCGCACAGGCCCGTCAAGAAACAGATCTTGATCGGGGCGCCGGTTCGAAGATAGACAGCTGAAACGCCGCACGGGTTACTACACCCTGCTTTCCCGCGGCGACATTCTCGGCCACAAATGCGGCAATTCGCGTATCAAGCGTGTCCGGCTCGCTATGCCACGCGTTCGGGCCCATGCCGACGACCTGGGCGATGTCACCATGCCCCAGCTCCATCTCGAACTCGATCGAGCGCCGGTCGATCTCCACGAAACCCTCGAGGCTGCGTGCCACCCTGCGCTCCTTCTCCTCGTCCACCGAGAGCAGCCCCAGCTGCTCGACCAGCGGACTCAGGTGATGCGGCGCCGGAGTGACGACCACCGCCGCGCCGCCAGGACGCAGGATGCGCCGGAATTCGGGCCCGTTCCTGGGCGCGAACACGTCGATCACCACATCGGCCACCCCGCTCCTGATCGGAAGCGGGCGCCACACGTCGGCCACGAACGCCCCTGCCCTGGGATGCACCCGCGCCGCCCGGCGTACAGCGTGCTTCGACACATCGAACGCCATCCCGATGCCATCGTTCATCGCATTGAGCACGGCCGCCAGATAGTGCCCGGTGCCCGTGCCTGCGTCGACCACCACCGGCGAGATCCTGCCCACCACGCCACGGTCGTCGACGATGCCCGGCTCCTGCCCGGAACCTCCTGGTCCCGTGCCGTCACCGGCCTCCACTCCCGCCCCACGGTACGCCCTCAACTCCGCGCCGTCATTCGTTTCGGTGGAGGACTCATGTTCTGCTGGAACGATTCGGCTGCGGACGGCCTCGGCGAGCGCGTCGGCGAGCGGTGCGTAATGTCCTTTGTCGAGGAATTCGGCCCTGGCCGCCACCATCGCGGCGCTGTCGGCGGTGCCCGGCGGCCGCGATCCGACCAGCAGGCTGACGTATCCCTGCCGCGCCACGTCGAAGGAGTGCCCGGCCGCGCAGCGCAGGGCGGCGCCGTCCAGCCGGAGATCGGCTCGGCAGACGGGGCAGATGAGGTGTTCGACGATGTCGGCGAGCATGCGGCCATTCTGGTGCACGCTCAGGCGGCGGCGGCTTCCAGGAGGAAGGCGGCGTTGGAGGGCGTCGAGCGCAGCCGCTCCACCAGCACCTCCATCTTGCGGGTCCGCTCCATCGCCGACAGCGAGCGGCGCAGCCGCCAGACGATCTGCCGCTCCTGGTCGTGCAGGAGGATCTCCTCGCGGCGGGTGCCCGAGGCGTCGAGGTCCACGGCGGGGAACAGCCGCCGCTCGGCCAGCTCGCGGGTCAGGTGCAGCTCCATGTTGCCGGTGCCCTTGAACTCCTCGTACAGGCTGTTGTCCATGCGGGAGCCGGTGTCCACGAGCGCGGTGGCGATGATGGTGAGCGAGCCGCCGCCCTCGACGTTGCGCGCGGCGCCGAAGAAGCGCTTCGGCGGGTAGAGCGCGCGGGCGTCGATGCCGCCCGTCAGCACGCGGCCGCCGTTGGGCGCCACGTTGTTGTACGCCCGCCCGAGCCTGGTCAGTGAGTCGAGCAGCACCACCACGTCCTGCCCCGCCTCGACGAGCCGCTTGGCCCGCTCGATGACCAGCTCGGCGAGCGCCGTGTGGTCGCGGTCGGGGTGGTCGAAGGTGGAGGCGTAGACCTCGCCGTCGATGCGGGCGCGCATGTCGGTGACCTCCTCGGGCCGCTCGCCCACCAGCAGCACCATCAGGTGCACCTCGGGATGGTTGCGGGCGATCCCGGCGGCCAGGGCCTGCATGACCATCGTCTTGCCGGCCTTGGGCGGAGCCACGATGAGGCCGCGCTGTCCCTTGCCGATGGGGGCGAACAGGTCGATGACGCGGGTGCTGAGCGACTCGGTCTCGATGCTCAGCCGTTCGGTGGGGTGGATGGGGGTGAGGGCGCCGAAGGCGGGCCTGTCGTGCCAGCCGGACAGGCCGTTGACCGACTCGACGCCGACCAGCTTGTTGCCGGCGAAGCGCGCGGTGACGTGGTCGCCGGGGCGCAGGTCGTACTGGCGGAGTTTCTCGGGCGGGACGCGGACGTCGCCGGGTCCCGGCAGGTGAGCCGCCCTGATGAAAGCGGATTTGTCGTGTACGTCCAGCAGGCCGCTCACAAGGCGGACCTGAGCGGACGAACGCTGCTCGGGAATGGTGTGCACAGACATGGTGGGCCCCTTTGAGGGAGATGCGCCAGATCGTGCGTCACGATCGGCGGGTGGTGAAAGAGCGGGCCGCCGCCGTCCAGTGGAAACCGGAAGAGAACGGGCGAAGCCCGAGTCGAGAGAGATCGAAGCGGAGCAGAAGCTCAACGCTTGGTGGGAACATACCACACGATCTGGCTCATACAACGCCTAGCCCTGTTGGGCTATTCCGGGGTCGTTCTCGTGTCTTCGCCCACGCGGAAGTCTCCGGCGAGTGACAATGTTCTTCGTAGCACCGGCCCGTGAGGAAAATTACCGCAGCCGGTGTATCGAACGGCACAGAGCCCCCATCGGCGCAGCGTCATCGTGTCAAGTGGCATGCAGGATCCCTGCAACTCGATGAGGGTTCCATAGGCACATACGAAGAAGACTCCTTGGGGGAGCACCATGAAGACCGTCAGCCGCTGCCCGCGGTGCCACCACGAGCTCGACGAGGGCCCGATCATCTACCGCTGCGCCAACTGCCGCCGCGCCGTCTACGCCGCCGACATCGAGAACGAGTACGTTCCCCGGCAGCCCGTCGCCGCCTAGTCTGGGCGGATGCCGCACCAACCGATCATCACCGGCTCCGGCGTCGAGGTCACACCCCTCTGCGACGCCGTCGGGCCCATGGGGCCGTCGATCCGCCGCCCGCCGGCCGAGCTGTTCCCCGGCTCCGGGCTTCCCGACGAGCCCTGGGTCCTGCACTTCCACTGCTACCTGCTCCGCGACGCCGCCGACCGGCTGACCCTGGTCGACACCGGCATCGGCGCCGCGGACTCCCCGGCCTCCGGCTGGGCGCCGGTCCCCGGCACGCTGAGCGGCGAGCTGGCCGCCGCGGGCGTCACGCCCGCCGAGATCGGCACGGTCATCCTCACCCACCTGCACAGCGACCACGCCTCCGGCACGGTCGCCGAGGGCAGGCCGGTGTTCGAGAACGCGCGCCACGTGCTCCAGCGGGCCGAGCTGGACGCCGCCGCGGGCCGCATGCTCGACGAGGTCGTCACCCCGCTCAAGGACCAGCTCCACGTCGTCGAGGGCGACGTGGAGGTCGCACCTGGCGTCCACGTGCACGCCACGCCTGGCCACACCCCCGGGCACCAGATCGCCCGCGCGGGAGAGCTGGCCATGACCGGCGACCTGGTCCTGCATCCGGTGCAGCTCGCCGATCCCGCGATCCGCTACCTCTACGACGATGATCAGGAGACGGCCGCGCGCACCCGCGCCGACGTGCTCGCCGGGCTCAGTGCCGAGCGGGCGATCCTCGCGACGGCCCATTTCAGCGAGCCGTTCCACCGCCTCTGACGCCGCTTGGAACGCCGGGCCGATCCCTCGGCAAGGCCCGATCCCTCGGAAAGGCCCGATCCCTCGGAAAGCCCGATCCCTCGGAAAGCCCGATCCCTCGGAAAGCCCGATCCCTCGGAAAGGGCCGCTCCCTCGGAAGGTCAGCGGCCGGCCATGGCCGGCTGGTCCGCGAGGAGCGACGACGGCAGCGCCACCGTGGCGGTCAGGCCGCCGTACGGCGAGGACACCAGCCGGACCTTGATGCCGTGCCTGGCCGCCAGCCGGGACACCACGAACAGGCCGAGCCGGTCGCTCTGCGCGAGGTCGAACTCGGGGGTGTTGGTCAGCCGGTCGTTGAGCTCGTCGAGCTCGACCCTGGGCAGCCCGAGCCCCCGGTCCTCCACCTCCACCACCATGCCGTGCGGGCTGAGCGCGCTGCGCACGTCCACGCGGGTGCTGGGCGGTGAGAAGAGGGTGGCGTTCTCGATCAGCTCGGCCATCAGGTGGGCCACGTCGGTGACCACGGAGCCGATGAGCGCGACGGGCGGCGGCTGCAGCACCTCGACCCGCTCGTACTCCTCGACCTCGGCGACGGCGGCGCGCAGCACGTCGTGCACGGACACCGGGTTGCGCCAGCCGCGGCCTGGCGTCTGGTCGGACAGGATGATCAGGCTCTCGGCGTGGCGCCGCATGCGGGTGGTGAGGTGGTCGAGTTTGAACAGGTCGGACAGCGTCTCCGGCGCCTCCTCGGCCCGCTCCATGCTGTCGAGCTGCAGGAGCTGGCGGTGCAGCAGCGACTGGTTGCGGCGGGCCAGGTTCACGAAGACCTGGCTGACGCCGTGGCGCAGCCTGGCCTGGTCCACGGCGGCCTCCACGGCGGTGGCCTGCACGTCGTTGAACGCCTGCACGATGTCGCGGACCTCCGTGGTGTCCGCCTCCACCTGGAGGGGCGCGACCTCCTCGGCCGTGGGCGGCTCGGTGTTCGTCCGCAGCCGCTTGACCAGCCCGGCCAGGCGTACCTCGGCCAGCTCGGTGGCGGCGTCGCGCAACGCGGCCAGCTCGCGGACCAGCCGCTTGCGGAAGCGCAGCGAGAGCAGGATCGAGGCGACGACCGCGAGGAGGCCGGCGCCGGCCGCCACGCCGATCTTGATGAACATGGCGACCGCGTCGGGCGTCACCCGATCAGCCAGCGTCTTGGTGGACGTGGTCTGGTTGTGCTGGACCGCGGCCCACAGGTTCTCGCCGTCGATGGGCCAGGTGGCCGCCGCCGCGGACAGGCCGTCCTTCGGCGACTGGTCCTTGACGGCGTCCTCGGCCTCCAGCCACTCCTTGTAGACCGGCGAGGCCGCCAGCCGCTCGTACGACGCCCGCAACCCCCCGTCCAGGTACGACATCGCCTGCGCGTAGAGCAGCCGCCTGGTGGCCACCATGCCGGTGAACGCCTCCCGCTCGCGCCCGTCCACCCGGCCCCTGGCCAGCACGGCCGCGATCACCGCCCGCTCGCGGGAGAGCACCTCGGTGGCCTCGCCCATCGTGATCAGCGCCTTGGCCTGCTGGTACAGCGTCATGTCGGGGACCAGGATCATGCTGTCGTACAGGCGGAAGGAGGCGTCGGCGATCTCGCTGTAGCCGTCGATGACGTCGATGGGCTCGACGACGGAGGCGTCCACCTGACGGCGGATGTCGATGATCTGGGCGAGCCTGACGTTGAGCGCGCTGAGCTGGTTGAGCATCTCGGGCGGCAGGTCGCGGACGCGGGCGGCCGACGTCTGGAAATGCGTGATCGCCTGGTCGGTGGCGCGGCGCTGCTCGACCAGCTCGTCGGAGCCGCGCCCGTTCATCATGAGCCCGACGGACAGCAGCCGCTCGTTCTGCAGCGCGATGTTGACCTGCACGGACGGGCCGGTGAGGTTGTCCGACATGTCCTTGGCGGCCAGCAGGCGCAGGCCGTCGCCGCCGGTCAGGCCGGCCGCGAACGCCCACAGGCCCACCAGGGACAGCAGGGGGACGAGCAGGAGGACGAGCAGCTTGACGGTGATGGGGCGGCCACGCGTGGGGGGCATGCGACCTCCGGGTGCATGATGAGACCGCCTCGCAGATTACACCCCCCTTTGAGAGGATTTCCGTGCGTCTTCCGCGATCTTTCTCCGGCTGGACCATCGGCGTCTTCGGCGTTCTGGCCTTCGCGCTGGGTCTGCTCGGGCTGCTCTCGCCCGGCACGATGCTCACGATGCTCGGTTTCGAGGTGCCGGAGGCGCGGGCGGCCGGCGACTACACGCTGGTCTATCTGGCCGCCTCGTCGATGGCGGCGGTCAACATGGGCGCCTACTACGTCTTCGCCGCCTGCGCGGACTACGTGCCGTTCTTCCGGTGGACGGTGCCGTTCCGGCTGGTCACGTTCACGGTGTTCACCACCCTCGTGGTGACGGGGGCCGCGCCGTCCGAGTTCATCGGCGTCGGGGTGTGGGAGGGGCTGGGGGCCGTGATCACCGGGGTCGCGCTGTGGCGCGAGGGCAGGCTGCTGCCCTCGCGCCACCACGCAGATGCCAGACCAGGCGCCTGACTAGCGGCGTTCCTCGGCACGACCGGCGACCAGGTGGTCGCCCTTGGTCGTCGTGTGCTCGCGCTCGAGCCGCCGTTCCAGGTCGCGCTTCTCGTCCTCCAGCCGGGCCACCCGGTCGGAGGCCTCGGCCCTGGCGCTGCGCAGCCGGCGCCGCTGCCGGGCCGTCCTGCGCGAACCCGAGCCCATCAGCCACAGACCCACCAGCAGGAGCGCCGCGGCGGCGGCCCCCGTGAGGAACATCTCGACGTGGCCGAGCTCGAAGGTGTAGCCGAACAGGATGTACCTGGAGCTCTGCTCGAAGAGCACCAGGGCGAAGGCGGCACCGGCGAGCAGGATCAGGAGCAGTCCCAACACGATCATCCAACTCACCCCTTGTCGGAAAGAGAGGCTCTCCACTGCCCGGAGATCGGCGGGATATGCGCGAAGATGACGTTCATGAGACCAGCGCCAGGGGAGGTCCTGCACTTCTCGGAAGACCCGGCGATCGACAGGTTCGAGCCGCATGTCGCGCCGACCAGCCGGCAGAGCGAGCCCTACGTGTGGGCGGTCGGCCACGACCGCTGCCCCGACTACTGGTTCCCGCGCGCCTGCCCCCGGGCGATGGCGTGGACGGGACCGCGCACCACCGAGCACGACGCGCTGCGCATCCTCGGCGCCGGCTGCGGGCCGCGCGTGCACGCCGTCGAGTACGCCTGGCTCAAGGCGATCATGGACGTCCGCCTCTACGCCTACCGGCTGCCCGCCGGCACCTTCGAGCCCATCGGCGACCCGCCGCACGCCATGGTCTCGACGGTCCCCGTGACGCCGCTCGGCCCGCCCGAGCAGGTGGGCGACCTGTTCGAGCTGCACGAGGAGGCGGGCATCCAGCTCAGGGTGCTCGACAACCTCTGGCCGTTCTGGAACGAGGTGACGGCCAGCACCCTGGAGTTCAGCGGGATCAGGATGCGGAACGCGCGTCGATGAGGGCGCGCACCTGCTCCGGCGTCATCGAGCCGGGGGCCAGCCGCTCGCGCGCGACCCGGTTGGCCTCCCGCCGCAGCGTCTCGTTGACCGGTGCGGGCACGCCGTGCTCGCGGCCGATCAGCACGATCTCGCCGTTGAGGTAGTCGGCCTCGATCGAGCCGCTGCCCCTGGCCAGGCTCTGCCAGGACGACCCGCCGCCGCGCTCGACGCCCTCGATGGGCCGGGCGTCCACCTTGTGGCCGCGGACCGCGGCCTCCTCCGTGGGCGTGTGGTAGGCGATGCCGGCCCGGTCGAGCACCGTACGTGCCTCGTCTCGCGCCAGCTCGGCCAGCTCCGCCATGCCGGGCGCGTGGCCGACCAGCGCCTCGACGGCGTTGCCCAGGTTGCCGAGCAGCTTGAGGTATTTCCAGCGCATGACGTCGTCGGACGCGTGTGCCACCAGGCCGTGCTTGCCGAGGCCGGTGACGATCTGCTCGCCGAGCTCGTCCACTCCCTGGGGATAGCGCCCGACGTGCAGCATCCCCGAGTACGGGTACGCGTGCGCCGCGATGGTCCCCGGCGCGGGGATCTGGGCCGGCAGCCACACGCACATGCCGTAGACCCGCTCGAAGCGCCGCAGCGCCATGCGTTCGTTGGCGACGCCGTTCTGGGCGCAGACCACGGGCAGGTCGGACGACCACGGGGCCAGCGCCGCGACGGTGTCCTGCGACTTCGTCGCCACGATGAGCACGTCGCCGTCGCGGGTCGGCACGGGACCATCGGCGGCGGGCACGGGCAGGGTCTCGGTGCTGTCGGGGGTGAGCAGGCGCAGGCCGTCACGCTTGAGAGCCTCGTAGTGGGCTCCGCGCGCGATGAGGACGACCTCGTGCCCGCCTTGGAACAGGCGGGCGCCGATGGTGCCCCCGACCGCTCCTGCTCCGATGACTATGTAGCGCATTGTCCGAGGATGTCACTCCTCATTTGGCCAGCGCCACCTGGGTGTGCGCGGTGACGGCGGAGCCGCGCGAGCGCTCGCGCCAGATGGTCCGCAGCACCCGCCAGCCGTCGCGGACGGCGTGCAGGTTGCTGGCGCCGTGGATGCGGGAGCGCTCGCGGCTCGGGACCTCGCGGATGACCAGGCCGGCCTGGGCGGCGCGGACGTTCATCAGGGTCTCGATCTCGAATCCGTCGCAGTCCAGGTCGAGCAC
The DNA here is from genome assembly GCF_040677005.1 of Nonomuraea sp. NPDC049421. Lineage (NCBI taxonomy): Bacteria > Bacillati > Actinomycetota > Actinomycetes > Streptosporangiales > Streptosporangiaceae > Nonomuraea > Nonomuraea sp. NPDC049421. The sequence continues at coordinate 113,369 of NZ_JBFAQA010000024.1, read as the reverse complement.
CTCCAGGTGGCGCCGCCAGAAGGCGTTGTAGCCGTAGCAGAGGTCGGTGTAGCGGGTGCCGTAGAGCAGGTTGGTGATGCCGGTGAGGAACCTGTTGCCGAGCGACCGGATCGGGCTGAGGTCGTCCGAGCCGCCACCAGGGGCGTACCTGGAGCCCTTGGCGAAGTCGGCGCCGTTGATGAGGGTGGCGACGAAGGAGCGGATCTCCCTGCCGTCGGTGGAGCCGTCGGCGTCGATCATGACGATGATGTCGCCGCGGGCGGCCTGGAAGCCCTCGATGAGCGCGTTGCCCTTGCCGCGCCGGGTCTGGACGACGACCCGGAGACCGGGGCGCAGCCTGCGCGCGACGGCGACGGTGTCGTCGGTCGAGTTGCCGTCGACCAGGATCACCTCGTCGATCCAGTCGGGCAGCGTGGCGAAGACGTGAGGAAGGTTCTCGGCCTCGTTCATCGCGGGGACGATGACACTGACGCTCGCGGCGAAAGGCGGCTTGTTCATGGACCCAAGGTTGACCCGAACACATGCAAGTCACTTGCCAATGCCTTGCATAGATCGCGGTTATTCCGGCGGGCCGGCTATTTGTCCTTCTTCGGCCCGGAAAATGATCTCATCGACGGTCTCCTCGGCCGTCTGATGGGAGGTGTCCAGCCAGAGGCCGATGCGCGGGGTCTCGTCCCGGAGGGCCGCATCCAGCTGGGAGATCGTCCAGCCGCCGCCGTATCCGGATTTGGCGCGGGCGGCCTCGCGGCGCGCGACGGCGGCCGGATCGGGCGCCAATACGATCACATAGAGCGGCCGCGAACGAATCATTTCCGTGAATCGCTGCAAATCCCCGCCGATAATCACATCCTGAACAATTGCCGTGAATCCGGCGTCAAAATACATATCGGCTGTGGTGGCCGCCAGACGATAACGCAGCCGGAGCTGGCGCACCGCTTCGTCGCCGGCCTCCGGCGTCATCTCGGCGCGCCCGCCGACCACCATCCGGCGGAACACGTCACCGCGTACGTGCGCGGCGCGCGGCAGCCGCTCGGCCAGGGCCTGGGCCACGGTGGACTTGCCCGCGGCCGAGACCCCGGTGATCACGACGACGCCCTTCAAGCGCCCACCAGCTTGCGCACCCGGTCGGCGCCCACGGCCATCAGCAGCGTGGGCAGCCTGGGACCGGTGTCGCGGCCCACCAGCAGCTTGTAGAGCAGCGCGAAGAAGGCCCGCTGGGCCGCCTTGAGCTCGGGCGTCGCCTTCGCGTCGGCCGGCAGGCCCGCCTGGAGCTTCGGCACGCCGTAGACCAGGTCGGTCAGGCCGTCGAGCGTCCAGTCGTCGAGGCCGTCGGCCAGCAGCCGCAGCGCCTCGCGGTCGTCGGCGCCGAGCGAGTCGAGCAGCTCCTGGTCGGGCGATTCGCGCACGCGCGTGCGCGAGTCGGCGGGCAGGTGCTCGTCCACCCAGTGCTGCGCCCGGTCGAGCCTGGGCCGCGCCTCATCGAGCGTCTCGGCGCCGTCGAGGTCGCGCAGGATGCGCAGGGTCTGCTCGGCGTGGCCGGTGGTGATGTCGAGCACCGAGGCCAGCGTGCGGTAGGCGACCGGGTGGGGCGTGGCGGGCAGCGGGCCCGCCGCGGTGGACACGGCCCTGGTGTACGCCGCCAGCTCAGCGGGCTGCGCCTGCCCGCCCGCGACCTTGCGGCCCAGCGCGTCCCACTCGTCGTAGAGCCGCTGGATCTCGTGGTCGAAGGCGATCTTGAAGGACTGGGCGGGCTTGCGGCGGGCGTACAGCCAGCGCAGCACCGGCGCCTCCATGATGCGCAGCGCGTCGGACGGCGTCGGCACGTCACCCTTCGAGCTGCTCATCTTGGCCATGCCGGAGATGCCGACGAAGGCGTACATGGGGCCGATGGGCTGCTGCCCGCTGAACACCTCGCGGACGAGCTGCCCGCCCACGACCCACGCCGACCCCGGCGAGTGGTGGTCCACTCCTGAGGGCTCGAAGACGACCCCCTCGTACGCCCACCGCATCGGCCAGTCGACCTTCCACACCAGCTTGCCCCGGTCGTGCTCGGCCAGTCGCACGGTCTCGCCGAAGCCGCACTCGCAGGTGTAGGCCAGCTCGGTGGTCTCGTCGTCGTAGTTGGTGACCGTGGTGAGGTCGCGCCCGCACAGGTCGCAGTAGGGCTTGTACGGGAAGTAGTCGCCGCCGCGCGGCGGCTCGCCCTCCTTGGTGCGGTAGCGGGAGAGCACGCCGTCGATCCTGGCCCGCTCGCGCACGGCCAGCAGGATCTGCTCGCGGTAGGCCCCCGACGTGTACTGCTCGGTCTGGCTGATGGCGTGCACCTCGACGCCCAGCTCGGCCAGCGCCTCGGCCAGCGGAGCCTTGAAGTGCTCGGCCCAGGAGGCGTGGGGGCTGCCGGGCGGCGCGGGCACCGAGGTCAGCGGTTTGCCGATGTGCTCGGCCCACGACGGGTCGATGCCCGCGGGCACCCTGCGGAAGCGGTCGTAGTCGTCCCACGACAGCAGGTGGACGCACGCGTGGCCGCGCCGCCTGATCTCGTCGGCGACCAGGTGGGGCGTCATGATCTCGCGCAGGTTGCCCAGGTGGATCGGGCCGGACGGGCTCAGCCCCGAGGCGCAGACGATGGGCCGGCCCGGGGCGCGCCGCTCCGCCTCGGAGATCACCTCGTCCGCGAACCTGGAGACCCAGTCGGTCTCCTTACTGTCAGCCATCGCAGCATTGTCGCGGGTCGGCACGGGTGAAGCCAACGCGTTACGCGATCAGCCGGGGTCGTGCGGCTCGATGCGGGGGTCGGAGAAGACCTCGGCCAGCTCGTGACTGACCCGCCTGGCCGCCTCCTCGGTGACCCGCAGCACGTGGCGGCCGGGGGCGACCGCCACGAGACCGAAGCCGGCGTCGGCGTCGTCGTCGGACAGGCCGAGCAGGCGCAGCGCGTCGTCGAGGGTGGCGTCGGGCGGCAGGCGGATCTGGATGATGGCCATGTCAGGCCGCCCGGGTGCGGTTGTGGCGGGCGAGTGCGGCGAGCACGGCGGGCGGGTCGATGACGCCGAAGCCGTAGTCGTGGTCGAAGCCGACCGTGCTGCGGTCGTCGGCGGTGCGGTGCAGCAGCGTACGGAGCTGGGCGGGCGTCAGCTCGGCCGCCGGGCGCCCGGTCCTGACGGCGGCCACCACGCCGGCCGCGACGGGGCAGGCCGCCGAGGTGCCGGTGTCGGCCGGGCCGACCGCCTCCGACCCGGCGAAGTGCGTGTAGGCGCACAGGTCGGGCTTGCGCTCCGACAACCGGCCAGGGCCCTGGGAGGAGTAGCCGACCCGCTCGCCCCGCGTGTCCACGCCGCCGACCGACAGCACCGACGGATGCGAGTTGGCGCCGGTGATGGGCCGGTCGGCGTAGCCGCAGCGCCCGTCGGGGCACTCGCGCCCGCAGTTGCCCGCCGAGAACAGGATGTCGGCCCCCGCCGCCTCCAGGCTGCCCACGATCAGGTTGAACGGGTGCGCCGGGTTGTCGGAGTAGTTGCCGGGGTGTCCCGGCGGGAAGTCCATGTCGGGCGAGAACAGCCCCCAGCTGTTGCTGACCACCAGCGACCTGGACTCGGCCGGCATGGCCCGCAGCACGCGGTCGAGGTGGGCGTAGGCGGCCACGGCGTCCGACAGCAGCCCGTCGGCGAGCGTGCCGCCCTCGCGCCTGCTGAGCAGGACGGGGATGTCGATCAGGGTCGCCTTGGGCGCGGCGAGCAGCACGTCGAACGCGCACATCGAGCCGTGGCCCACCGGGTGGCGGCCCGGCCGCGCGGGCACGCCGGGCGGGCTCCAGCTGCGCTGCGCGTCGAGCGTCACGTCGTGGCCGATGCGGGCCGCGACGTGGCCGGTGTTGACGCCGCCGTCCACGACCGCGACCGTCACGCCGGCACCGTCGTGGCCCGCCGACCACAGGTCCTCGACGTGCAGCAGCCGCCTGACCTCCGCCCAGTCGCCGACCGGGCCGTCGCCGCCGCAGGTCGGGCTGGGCTGGATGTAGGGGTCGGCGAAGACACCGGTGACCTCGCGTACGGAGGAGGACAGCAGCGCCGAGCGGGTGGCCAGCTCGCCGTCGGAGATCTCGCCCCTGACCAGCACAGAGGCGTCCTCGGGCGCGAGCGAGAACTGCATGCGCTGGTGGGGCGAGAGCGAGAGCGGGCGGGGGACGGCGACCGGCTCGTACGCCGGGTCGATGAGGACTCCTGGCAGGTCGCCGGCGACGTCGGCCGCCACGCTGCGGACACCGGAGTCCATCACCGAGGCGACGATGTCGGGGGCGGGCCGGAGCTGGATCAGGACACGCATGGGATCCCCTTGAGGTTGCTGTGACCGAACGATTACACATCGTAATCGTGCCCGGTCTCCTCAAGGGGATTCCTCTTACAAGGTCGCGGCGTGCGGGTCCCAGCCGTCCGGCAGCGGCTCGGGGGCGTCCGGAGCGGAGCCGATGTCGCGGAACTCCGCCCGCTCGCCCGACTCCGTGATGGCCGCCATGAGTTCGAGCACGTGGTAGGTCAGCTCGCCCGACGCGCGGTGCGGCGTGCCGGCGCGCAGCGACCTCGCCATGTCGAGCACGCCGATGCCGCGCCCCGCGGTCGTGCCGGTGATCGGCAGCTCCCGCCAGTCGGCGTCGCGGAGCCCGCGGACCAGCAGCGGGCCCTCGAACGTGTTGGGATCGGGCAGCGAGAGCGCGCCCTCGGAGCCGATCACCTCGATCATCCGCCGGTTGATCGCCGAGTCGAAGCTGAACGTGGCCGACGCCGTCGCCGTGCCGGGGAAGTCCAGCAGGGCGTTGACGTGAGTGGGCACGTCCACCGGGAACAGCTTGCCCGCCTTGGGCCCCGAGCCCACCTCGCGCTGGTCACGGGCCCTGCGCGTGCCCGCCGCCACCCGGACGACGGGACCGAGCAGCGAGACCAGCGCGGTCAGGTAGTAGGGCCCGAGGTCGAACAGCGGTCCGCCGCCCGGCTGGTAGAAGAACTCCGGGCTGGGGTGCCAGGACTCCGGCCCGAGGCTCTGCGTGGCCGCGGTGACCGCGACGGGCTTGCCGATCAGTCCCGAGGAGATCGCGTGCAGGGCCGACTGCAGGCCCGCTCCCAGGAACGTGTCGGGGGCGCCGCCGACCCGCAGCCCCCGGTCGGCCGCCTCGGCCATGACCTTGGCGGCCTCGTCGGTGGTCATCGCCATCGGCTTCTCGCCGTACACGTGCTTGCCGGCGCGCAGGCTCTCCAGCGCGACGGCCGCGTGCGCGGACGGGACGGTGAGGTTGACGACGATCTCCACTTCGGGGACCGCCAGGGCGTCTGCGAGGGTGCCGGACACCTCGACGCCGTGCTCGCGGGCCACCTCGGCGGCCCTGCCGGTGTCGATGTCCGCGACGGCGAGCACGCGCACGTCGGGGAAGGAGGTGAGGTTGCGTAGGTACTGGCCGCTGATCACACCGGCGCCGACGAGCGCGACGCCGACCGGGCCGTTGCTCAATGCCCCTCCAATGAGGTGAGGTACGTGTGGCTCTCCGCCAGGGCGGCGAAGACGTCGGTCGCGCACTCGTCGAGCTCGACCACGCGCCGGGCGTCGGGGGCGGCGGCGAGGATCTCGGGCACCGGCATGGCGCCCGCGCCCACCGCGGTGTGCGGCTCGCCCTTGACGACCGGGCCGTCCTTGACGTGCAGCGCGATCACGCGGTCCGACAGGCGGCCGAGCAGCGCGGGCACGTCGGCGCCGCCCACGGCCGCCCAGTAGGTGTCGATCTCCAGGAACACCTCGGGCGCCAGCAGGTCGGCCAGCACCTCGATGGCGTGCCGGCCGTCCACCTTGGGCTCCAGCTCCCACCAGTGGTTGTGGTAGCCGATCCGCATGCCGTGCCGCGCGGCCTGCACGGCCAGATCGTTGAGCAGGTCGGCGGCCCTGGCGATGCCGTCGCGGGTGGTGAACTCCTCGGGCGCGATGCCGGCCGGCACGATCACCTTGTCGGTGCCGATGGTGGCGACCGCGTCGAACACCTCGGCGGGCTCGTGCCTGAGCACCGCGCCCGCGTGCGTGCCCGACACGCTCAGCCCCAGGTCGTCGGCCACCGCCCGGAAGCCCTTCGGGTCGTTGAGCGGGTCGTACGGCTCGACGGCCCGGTAGCCGGCCTCGGCGACCCGGCGCAGCGTGCCGTCGCGGTCGGCGGCCAGCGCCTCCCTGACCGTGTAGAGCTGGACGCTGATGGGTCCACTCATCCGCGTACCCCCAGGAGGTGCTCGAGCGCGAGCTGGTTGAGCCGGGTGAAGTGGAAGCCGCGGGCGGCCGCCTCCTCCACGTCGAAGTCGTCCTTGGCGAGGTCCTGCCAGGTCTCGCCCTCGGCGAGCGTGGGCTTGGCCAGCTCGTCGACGCGCGACGCCTTGATCGCCTCCTGGACCTCGGGGTCGGCGCGGAAGGCGCGCGACTTCTCCTTGAGGATCAGGTACGTGCGCATGTTCGCCGCCGCCGAGTCCCACACGTCCTGCGGGTCCTCGGTGCGCAGCGGCTTGTAGTCGAAGTGGCGGGGGCCGTCGTAGCCGCCGTTCTCCAGCAGGTCGACCAGGAAGAACGCGCTCTTCAGGTCACCGTGGCCGAAGATCAGGTCCTGGTCGTACTTGGGGCCGTGCTGGCCGTTGAGGTCGATGTGGAAGAGCTTGCCGTGCCACAGCGCCTGGCTGATGCCGTGCACGAAGTTGAGCCCGGCCATCTGCTCGTGGCCGACCTCCGGGTTGAGGCCCACCATCTCGGGGTGCTCCAGCTCGTTGATCAGCGCCAGCGCGTGGCCGATCGTGGGCAGAAGGATGTCGCCGCGCGGCTCGTTCGGCTTCGGCTCCAGGGCGAAGCGGATGTCGTAGCCCTTGTCGATGACGTACTGGCAGAGGAGGTCCAGGCCCTCCTTGTAGCGATCCATGGCGGCCTTGACGTCCTTGGCGGCGTCGGACTCCGCGCCCTCGCGCCCGCCCCAGCACACGTACGTCTTCGCGCCCAGCGAGGCGGCGAGGTCGAGGTTGCGCATGACCTTGCGCAGCGCGTAGCGGCGGACGTCGCGGTCGTTGCTGGTGAAGGCGCCGTCCTTGAAGACCGGGTGGGTGAAGAGGTTCGTGGTCGCCATCGGGACCTTCATGCCGGTCTCGTCGATGGCCTTCCTGAAGGCGGCGACGGCCTTGTCGCGGTCGGACTCGACGGCGAGCAGGTCGTCGTCGTGGAACGTGACGCCGTACGCGCCGAGCTCGTGGAGGCGGTGGACGCTCTCCACCGGGTCGAGCGCGGGCCGGGAGGCGTCGCCGAACGGGTCGCGGGCCTGCCAGCCCACGGTCCACAGGCCGAAGGTGAAGCGGTCGTCGGGAGTCGGCGTGAAGGATGCGGTCATTTTCGGGCCCCTGTAACTTTTAGTCCATAATCTGTACTTATCCTGAGGAGGTGGATGCCATGTCGTCAAGAGGGGTCAGGCATGATTCCATGCGCGCCCGTAACCTGGCCGTAGTGCTGGCGACCATTCACCGATCAGGACCTCACACCCGGGCATCGCTCGCTGAGCGGACCGGGCTCACGAAGACCACCGTATCCAGCCTGGTCGCCGACCTCCTTGAGGCGGGCGCGGTGACCGAGAGCGGCGCCGTGCGGGCGGGCGAGCGGGGGCGTCCCGGCGTGGCGGTCAGCCTCAGCGGGCACCGGGTGGCCGCGCTCGGGCTGGAGATCAACATCGACTACCTCGCCGCCTGCGTGGTCGACCTCACCCGTACGGTCCGGCTGCGGCGCATCATCCCCGCCGACAACCGCAACTCCGACCCCGCCGCCATCCTGGAGAGCCTGCGCGCCCTGGCCAAGGAGACCACCGCCGAGGCCGCCGCCGCAGGGCTGCGCGTCATCGGCGCCGCGCTCGCCGTCCCCGGCCTGGTCGAGGGCGGTACGCTGCGCAGCGCCCCGCACCTCGGCTGGCGCGACGTCCGCGTGTCGGACCTCGTGGACATGCCGTTCGAGATCGACAACGAGGCCAACCTGGCGGCGCTCGGCGAGCTGTGGTTCGGGCCCCGGGAGAGCGACTTCCTCTACGTCTCCGGCGAGATCGGCATCGGCGCCGGTCTCGTGGTGCAGGGCGGCGTGTTCAAGGGCACGTACGGGCTGGCCGGCGAGCTGGGCCACGTCGTGGTCGTGCCCGACGGGCCCGGCTGCCGCTGCGGCGGGCGGGGCTGCCTGGAGGTGTACGCCGGCCAGGACGCCCTCCTCGGCGACCTCGGCTCGATCCGCGAGCTGGTGAGCCGCCTGGAGTCCGGCGACCAGGCGGCCCTGGAGGCGTGCCGGCGGGCAGGGCACGCGCTCGGCGTCGCGCTCACCTCGGCCGTGCACCTGCTCGACCCCGGCACGATCGTGCTCGGCGGCATCTTCGCGCCGCTGTTCCCCTGGCTGGCGGTGCCGGTCTCCGACGGCCTCGGCACGCGGCTCGCGCAGATGCGCGGGGCACCGCCCGACCTCGTGGTCTCGGCCACCGGCTCCGACGCCGCCGTGCTCGGCGCGGCCGGGCTGGTCATCCAGCAGATCATCGCCGAGCCCGCCCAGTTGCTCGGCCTCTAGCGCCCGGCCCGAGACCCTGAACGGGCTGGTAAGGCCGGAGAGATCTTCCCCCGCGGACGCTTAGATCCGCATTACGCGCCGCCTTTTATGGTGACGGCCGAGACCGTACCTCGGGAGCAGCCCATGTCAGAGCGAAAGGCGAAGCGCAGGCGGGCCGCCATGCGACGTGAGGAAACCCTTCTGCGGGAGCAGCGCCGGCGACTCGGACGCCGGATCGGCTACGGCGCCGCCGCCGTGCTGTCGGTGGTGTTCGTGGCGATCGGCGTGCTGGCGTACCTGTCGGTGGGGAACGACCAGCCGCCCTCCGCCGGCACCGCACCTCCTACCGCCACGGCGTCCACAGCGTCCACAGCGTCCACAGCGTCCGCGTCGGCCTCCCCGACGCCGTCCGCCACCAAGTGAGGGGTGCGGCGGAAGTGGCTCGGCGAGATGCCGTACTCGCGGCGGAAGGCCCCGGAGAAGGCGAACTCGGTGGCGTAGCCGACCTGCCTGGCGATCGCCGCCAGCGGCGCGTCCGTCTCGCGCAGCAGCCGCGCGCCCCGGTCGAGCCGCAGGCCGATCAGGTACTTCATCGGCGGCTGTCCCATGACGGCGGCGAAGCGCCGGGCGAAGGCCGTCCGCGACAGGCCCGCCGCCGCGCTGAGGCGATCGACCGTCCACGGATGCTCGGGGTGGTCGTGCATCGCGCGCAGCGCGGCGGCGATGCCCGGGTCCTCGGTGCCCGGCCAGCCGGTGCCGTGCCGCTCGTGCCATTGGCGCAGCACGTGGACCAGGATCAGGTCGAGCAGCGCGGGCAGCGTCGCGCCGGTGCCCATCTGCGCGCCCGACACGTCCGTGCCGAGGAGGTCGACGAGCACCCGCAGCTCGGGGTGCGCGTCGTAGTCGGGCGTGATCGCGATGAGGTCGGGCAGCGCGCGCAGGTAGCGCGGCGCGGCGCCGTGCGCGAGCCGGTAGGAGCTGCACAGGAACTCGAAGTCGAACGGCCCGGGCGCGGGCGGGATCGGGCCCGTCTCGGCGGGCGGCAGGTCGCGCAGCGCGCGTGGCGACCTGCTGAGGCCGTGTTCGGCGCCGGAGGAGGTGAGGACGACGTCACCCGGCTTGAGCGGGACCGGCTCGGCGTCCTCGGTGATGAGCCAGCAGGCGCCGCGCAGCACGATGTGGATGCCGCTGCCGGAGAAGGCGGGGAACCGCATACCGGGGGAGCCCGACGACCTGATCACGCGGCCGGCCGCGCTGCCGACGCGTACGGTGCGGATCACCTCGCTGAGCAGGTCCATGGTTTCGATGGTATGAGCGGAACACGTATGTGCTGGTACGTCCCGCGTATGGTGCTCAGGCCGGTCCAAAGGGTGTCATCGACTACGTGTCCGATGAAACCACCGAGATCCTGCGGCTCCATGCCGAGAAGACCGAGCAGGGCGACCGGCCCACCAGGGAGAGCCTCGACGCGCTGCGCGCGGACGGCGCGTTCGCGCTGCGCACGCCCCGCGCGTACGGCGGCGCCTGGGCGGGCACGGAGGCCATCGCCCTGCGCCTGAGCGAGCTGGGCCGCGCCTGCCCGTCGAGCGCCTGGATCGCGGGAACCTGCGTCACCTCCAAGAACCTCACCACGCGGTGCCTGCCCGACGAGGCGCTGCGCGCGTGCTTCGCCGACCCGGACGCGCTCTTCTGCGGCTCCGGGGTGCCGCGCGCCCGTGGCGAGCGCACGGCCGACGGCGTGCGGATCGACGGCCGCTGGTCGTACGTCTCCGGCTGCGAGGACGCCACCTGGGCCGGGCTCGGCCTCATGGTGGACGGCCGGTTCTCCTACGCCGTCGTGCCGACGGCCGACCTCGTCGTGGAGCGGACCTGGAACATGGCGGGCATGCGCGGGACGGGCAGCCAGACGCTCGTCGCCTCGGGCGTCGTGGTGCCGGACGCCCACGTGCGGGCGGCGGAGCCGTTCGGGGGCCGTGACCTGCTGCTGTACGGGACGACGGTGCTCGCGCCCGTGGTCGGCGGCACGTGGGGGGCGCTCGACCTGACCGAGGCCATGTTCGCCTCCGACCGCAAGCCGTTCATGACCGGGTACGCCCGGATGGGCGACTCGCCCGGGGCAAGGCACTGGCTGGCGGAGGCGGCCCACCTCGCCCGGCGCGCGCGGCGCACCATGCTCGCCGTGGCCCGCGCGGCGGACGACGACGACCTGCCCGAGGCCGGGATCCCGCGCCTGCGCATGGAGCTGGCGGACGCCGGCAGGGACTGCAGGGCGGCGGTCGAGCGGGTGATGGACCTGCACGGCACCGGCGGCTTCGCCGCGAGGAACCCGCTGCAGCGGTTCTGGCGTGACGTGTCCGTGGGCAGCCGGCATCCCCACCTGAACCCGTACCTGGGGATCGAGAACTACGGGACGGCCCTGGCCGGCTAGCTCGCGAGCACGTCGTCGGGCCGCCACAGACGGGTGACGCCGTCCTGGCCGCCGGCCGCGAACGTCGTGCCGTCAGGGGAGAACGCGACCGCGCGCGTGGACTCGCCGGGGACCTCCTTGAGGAGTCTGCCCGAGCGGGGGTTCCACAGGCGGACGGCGTCGGCCGCGGTGACGAGCACCGAGCCGTCGGGGCTGTAGGCGACGTCGTCGACCGTGGTCCGGTGGCCGCGCAGGGCGTGGCGGAGCCGGTTCGTCCTGGCGTCCCAGACGAAGACGTTGCCCGACGCGTCGCCCGAGGCGAACGTGCTGCCGTCGGGGGCGAAGGCGAGCGCGTGCAGGGTGGTGTTGCGCTCAGGAATCAGCTCGGCCAGTCGTTCGCCCGTCGTCACGTCCCACCTGCGGATCGTCTCGCCCGCCGCGGTCGCCAGACTCTGCCCGTCGAGGGCGAAGGCCACGGCGCTCACGCCGCCCAGGTGGCCGGTCAGCGTCCTGAGGTGCTCGCCCGTCCCGGCGGCCCACAGGCGGGCGGTGCCGTCGCGGCTCGCGCTCGCCAGCAGCCGGCCGTCGCGGCTGAACGCCAGGTCGCGGAGGGCGTCGGTGTGTCCTGTCATGGCCTTGACGGATCGGCCGGTGCGCGGGTCGAAGAGGCAGGCGTCCCGGTCGCACGAGGTGGCGACGCGGTCGCCGGCCGGGGCGAAGGCGACCGTCCTGGGGTCGGGCCAGGGGTTGTCCAGGGTGCGGAGCTGCCGTCCCGTCCGCGTGTCCCACAGGCGGACGCGGTCGCCCGCCGCGGTGGCGAGCAGGTCGCCCCCGGGGCCGAACGCCACGTCGTCCACGGCGTCCTCCTGCCCGGCGAGCACGAGGGCGGGGCCTGGCGTGGAGGTCAGCGCGATCAACGTGCCGCCGAGCAGGACGGCGACCCCGATGACGGCGGCTGAGACGCCGTGGCGGGCGCGGCCCGGAGGAGGAGGTGGCGGCTCCTCGACGAGGGTCGGCGGGACCGGCGGCCGGTATCCGGTGACCACGGTCCCCGCGTCGGGGTGGGCTTCCGAGTCGGGGTGGGCCTCCGAGTCGGGGTGGGCCTCCGCGTCGGGGTGGGCCTGCGCGTCGGGGCCGGTCTCCGGCTCGACGCGGGTCTCCGGCTCCTGGGTGAGGGACGCGCAGACGGTCATGACGTGGGCGAGCCTCGGGCGGTCGGCGGGGTCCTTCGCCAGGCAGGCGCCGATCAGCTCCGCGAGCGGCTCGGGCAGGCCGGACAAATCAGGCTCGTCGTACACGATGCGGTGGGTGATCGCGTGCGCCGGCCCCTCACCGTACGGGCTGCGTCCTGAAGCGGCGAAGGCCAGCACGCAGCCCAGCGCGAACACGTCGGCGGCCGGCCCCACCGGATGGCCGGTCACCTGCTCGGGCGCCATGAACGCGGCGGTGCCGAGGACGGCGGCGGTCCTGGTGTAGGAGGTGGCGTCGAGGGCGCGGGCGATGCCGAAGTCGATCAGGCGCGGCCCGTCGGCGGCCAGGATGACGTTGCCCGGCTTGAGGTCGCGGTGCACGATCTGGCAGGCGTGCACCGCGCCGAGCCCCTCCGCCAGCCCCGCGCCGAGCGCGGCCACCTCGGGCAGAGGGAGCGGGCCGTGGTCGCGTACCGCGTCGTGCAGGGAAGGGCCGCGCACGTAGGCGGTGGCCAGCCAGGGCGGGTCGCCGTCGGGGTCGGCGGCGACGACCTCGGCGGTGTGGAAGCCGCCGACGCGGCGCGCCGCGGTGATCTCGGTGGCGAAGCGCCGCCGGAAGTCGGGATCATCGGCCAGCTCGGGACGTACGACCTTGACCGCGACCTCCCGCCCGCCCGGCGACCTCCCGAGGAACACCTCTCCCATGCCGCCGCCGCCCAGCCGGGCCACCACCCGGTAAGGACCGATCCGGCGCGGCTGCCGCGTGTTCGCTGCGCGCACGATCCTCCCGGGACTGCTCGTGATCGACGTCTGACGAAACAGTAACCAATCGATCGCGATCGGTCATGTCCCATCGAGTGATCACGTCTGCCTTGGAGACCGGCCTTACTAGGACTTCGACGGTGACGCCGCGTAGATGCGCGACGGAGACGCCGCGTAGACGGCCGCCGAGGGCGACGCCGCGAAGACGGAGGACAGCTGGCCGTCCTCGATGGGCTGCCGGCTCAGGAGTGACAGGGCCAGCCCGAGCGCCTCCTCCATCACGGTCAGGTTGAGCCGGTACCAGATGGTGGTGCCCTCCCTTTCCCCGATGATGAGGTCGGCGCCTTTCAAGATGTTGAGATGGCCGGACAATGTCGGCCTGGGTATCGCCAGGCGTTCGGCGATCTCGCCGGCCGAAAGGCGATCATGTTTCCGAAGAATGCGTAACACTTCGCGTCGTCGTACGTGGGCCAATGCTTCGAATGTGTGATTTACCGGCACCCTCGACCACCTGTTTCACCGCTGGTCTTCGGCGAGCTCCCCGCTGCCCAAGGCGTACATCGTAGATCTGGGCGGTCAGGGCTCAATATCCTGCCCGGGGCACATACGGGTCATGGCCGGGAGTCAGATGACCATGACTCGAGTCATGGCCGGGCGGTGGCAAAGCATGACCATCACCACGCTGTGCTGCGGCAAGTGGACGGTTATGCTCGCGGTGTGCCGGGCGCGGGGTCCATTCGAGACATGAGTCGTTGGGTGGGGTTCACCGACGACCGTCCTCCTCTCGTGTTCGGTGTCTTCTTCTGGGGATCCGCGCTCATCAGCGCTCTGGTGTTCCTGGCCGGATTAGCGGAGTTAGGCCGGCTCGGGCCGGCCGACTGGCCTTTGACGCAGGTGTTCGTGCTGATCAGCGCCGGTGCGCTGGCGCCGAGCTGCGTGCTCTGGCCGTTCCTGCCGTGGCGGACGCAGCCGCCGCCGCTGCGCAAGGCGGCGACCGTGGCGTTCCTCGCCACGAGCCTGCTGCTCATGCTGGCCGGCGGCATCGCGGCGCTGCTGATCGTCAGCGTGGCGGTGGGCAACGCGCTGGTGGTGTTCGGGCTGCGGGGCAGCATCGCGTACGCGACGACGGCGGGCCTGTTCCACTTCGGGGTCGGCGCCGTCAATCCCGGGCAGGCGACGCTGGCGGCCGTGCTCAACGGGGCGAGCGTGCTGCTCCTGTGCCTGGTCATCATGGTCGTGGTGATCGCGATGATCGAGTCGCAGCGGCGCGCCGAGGTCACCAGGCAGCTCCTGGCCGACCTCGAAGAGGCCCATTCCGAGCTGCGCCGCTACGCCGCCCAGACCCGCGACCTGGCCATCGCCCAGGAGCGCGCCAGGATGGCCAGGGACATGCACGACTCCGTCGGCCACTACCTCACGGTCATCAACGTGGGCCTGGCCAACGCCCAGCGCTACCGCACCGCGCGCCCCGAGGCCGCCTGGGAGGAGGTGCGGCAGGCCAAGGAGCTGACCCTGGAGGCCCTGACCGACACCCGCCGCTGGGTGCGCGCGCTCAAACCGCTGCGCATGGAGGGCCGTACGGGCATCGCCGCCCTGCGCGCGCTCGCGCAGTCGTACGGCTCCGCCGACACCGACGTGACCTTCACCGCCACGGGCGCCTGGCCCGACGTGGACGAGAACGGCGAGCTCGTCTGCTACCGGATCGTCCAGGAAGGTCTGACCAACGCCCTGCGCCACTCCAAGGCCCGCCACATCACGGTCACCGTGGACGCCACCCCCGAGCGGGTGCGGGTGACGGTCTCCGACGACGGCGCGGGCGCCGAGGGGGAGGCGATCGCGAACGGGTTCGGGCTGCGCGGCCTGCGCGAACGCCTGGAGTCGATCGACGGATCTTTGGACGTGCGCAGCGGTCAGGGGGAGGGCTTCACCCTTGAGGCCACGGTGCCGGCGCGAGCCACGGATATGGGGAGAACGACGACGTGATCCGGGTCATGCTGGTCGACGACCAGATCTTGATGCGTGAGGGCCTGCGCAAGCTGCTGGAGATCGAGCCGGGCATCGAGATCGCCGGCTCCACCGGCAACGGCGCCGACACCCTCGCCCTGCTGGCGAACACCCCGCCGGCCGAGCATCCCCATGTGGCGCTCGTGGACGCCCGCATGCCCGTGATGGACGGTGTCGAGCTGGTCGAGCGGTTGCGTACGGACTTTCCGCGGATCGCCTCGGTGATCCTGACGACGTTCGACGACGACGACTACATCTTCGGCGGGCTGCGCGCGGGCGCCAAGGGTTACCTGCTGAAGGACATCCCGCCCGACGAGCTGGTGACGGCCATCAGGCGGGTGGCGGGAGGCGAGACCGTGCTCGGCGGCACCGCGACGGAACGCCTGGTGGCGGCCTTCCGCGACGGCGCGCACCAGCCGGACCCCCAGCCCGAGCCCGAGCCGGAGCCGCCGGCCGAGCCGCCCTGCGGCCTGTCCGACCGCGAGTACGAGATCGCCATGCTGGTCGGCTCGGGCGCCTCCAACAGGGAGATCGCGCGCCGCCTCTACATCACCGAGGGCACCACCAAGAACCACATCTCCAACTGCCTGCGCAAGCTGGGGCTGCGCGACCGCACCCAGCTCGCGGTCTGGGTGTCACAGAACCCACCCCAGCAGAACGCACCGCAGCAGAACCCGCCCCAGCAGAACGCGCCGCAGCAGAACCCGCCCCAGCAGAACGCGCCGCAGCAGAACCCGCCCCAGCAGGCCGGTCAGCCGCCGACCAGCTCGGCGTAGAGGTGTGAGGAGCCCAGTAACTCGCGGTGGTCGCCGAAGCAGGCGCGGGTGCCGTCGAGCAGCAGGATCCGGTCGGCGCGCAGCGCCGATGACGCCCGGTGCGCGATCACGATGAGCGTGCCGGGCCGGGCGCGGAAGGCCAGCTCGGCGCGGGCCTCGGCGACCGGGTCGAGGTGGCAGCTCGCCTCGTCGAGTATGACGACGCGGGCCCGGCTCACGTAGGCCCTGGCCAGGCCGATCAGCTGCTTCTCCCCTGCCGACAGGCGGGCCGGGTCCACCGGCGCCGCCGGCCCGCCGAGCCCCGTCACCAGGTCGTGCGCGCCGACCTCGCGTACGGCGTGGTCGAGCTCCTCCTCGCTCGCGTCGGGGGCCAGGTAGCGCAGGTTCTCCCCGACAGTCCCGGAGAAGACGTACGACTCCTGCGGCACCAGCACGATGTGCTCCCTGCGCCGGTCGGAGGGCAGCCGGTCGGGCGCCGTCCCGCCGACCCTGATCCGGCCGCCGTCCGGCACGGCGAGGCCGGCCAGCAGCATGGCCAGCGTCGACTTGCCGATCCCGCTGGGGCCGACGATGGCCAGGTGGCCGTGCTCTTCGACGGTGAAGGACAGGTCCCGCAGGACCGGCTCGACCTGCGTGCCGTAGGAGAAGGTCAGGTTCTCGACCGTGATGTCCGTGCCGTGCAGCACCGCCGCCGGGTCGCCCGAGAGCTCCCTGCGGGCTGCGCCGGCCTCGGCGAGCCTGCGGACCGTGACCGCCAGCTGCAGGCCCGCGCCGCCGATGACCTCGGTGAGCATCCGCATGGCGGGCTCCAGGTGCGTGCTCAGGTAGGTCGCCGCGCCGACCAGCACGCCCACGGTCGTCCCGTTGCTCACCAGCCACGGCGCGGCGAACAGCAGGCACAGCAGCGGCAGCTGCCCGCCGAGCGTGGTGATCACGCTGCGGGTCGCGGTGGCGCGCGCCAGGCGCTGCTGCGCGCTCCGCTCGCCGGCCATCGCGGTGGTGACGGCGCCGACGACGGCGTCCTGGCGGCCGAACGCCGCGATGTCGCGGTGCCCGGCCAGCGCGCCGCCCACCTCACCTGCGACGCGCTCGTTCGCGGCGATCGCCGCGCGCTGGCGGTTGACGAGCTGCCGCAGCAGCCCGGCGAACAGCAGCGCCGCCACGAGCACCGGTGGCAGGGTCAGCCAGACGATCTCGGGGGCGAGCGCGCTCAGCCCCGCGACGGCCGCGACGACGGTGAACACGAACCGCCGCAACCCGTTGAGCAGCGACGAGACGGCCTTGCGTACGGACTCGACCTGGCTCGTGGCCCGCGAGACCGCCGCGTCGTCCACGCCGTCCCCGCGCACGACGCCGGTGACCACGGCCCGCAGCAGGTCGTCGCGGAGCGGCTCGACGATCGCCCCGACGACTGGGGAGGTGAAGCGCGAGGCCACGGCGCCGATCGCGTACGCGAGGAGCATGCCGCTCAGCCACCACAGCCCCGTGGCCACCGAGCCGCGCAGGAACCCCTCGTCGATGGCCTTGGCCATCAGCACGCCGGTGGTCATGGCCGGCACGGCCTCCAGCACCGACCAGCCGGCCAGGACGATCAGTGACCGGCGGCGGCGCAGCAGCGAGCGGCGGATCAGCCGCCAGCTCACGACGTTCTCGTCAGGCACGGCTCAGCTCCCGTTCCTCGCGACGGTGGTCTTCAGGGCCGGGCTGGAACAGCCGGCGGTAGTCGGCGACGCGCCACAGCTCCTCGTGGGGCGCGAGTGCGCGGATCCTCCCCTGGTCGAGCCAGGCCACCAGGTCGGCGCGCGCGGCCACCGAGAGCTTGTGGGTGACGAGGAGCCTGGTGAGGTCCGTACGCGCGGCGACGGCCTGGCAGATACGCAGCTCGGTGACGCTGTCCACGCTGGACAGGGCGTCGTCCATGATGAGCAGCCGGCCCTGGTGCGCCAGGCCGCGGGCCAGGCCGAGCCGCTGCTGCTCGCCGCCCGACAGCGGGGTGCTCGCGCACGGCGTCAGGTAGCCGTCGGGCAGGCGGCCGATGAACAGGTCCGCCTGCGCGGCCATGGCGGCCTCGCGGGTCCTGTCGGGGGCGGCGCCGAAGCGGATGGCCTCGGCGAACGTACCGGCCAGGTAGGAAGGCCGCTCGAAGGCCCAGCCGACGGCGGAGGCGAGCGCGCCGGCGGACAGCTCGCGCAGCGGCACGCCGTCCAGGAGCACGCGGCCCTCGTCCGGGTCGATGAGCCGGCCCGCGACGGACGCGAGCGTGGACTTGCCGGAGCCGGACGCGCCCACCACCGCGATCGTGCCGCCGCCCGGCACCCGCAGGTCGATCCCGTCGAGCACCGGCCCGTCCGGGCCCACGACCGTGACGTTCTCGAAGACCAGCTCGCCTGGCCCGGCGGGCAGCGTACGGTCGCCGTGCCTTGTCACCGGGACGGACAGCACCTCCTGCACCCGGCGGGCGCCCGCCCGCGCCTGGGCCAGCGCCATGAACATGTTGGCCTGGCTCAGCAGGCCGAGCGCCATCCCCGCGTACCCGGCCGCGGCCGTGAGCCGGCCCGGCGTGATGTCGCCGCCCACCAGCGCGTACCCCGCGGTGCCGAGCACCGCGACCTGGATCAGCGGCATGAGCAGGGCGGCGCGCAGGTTGAGCCGGCCCTGGAGGTTCCAGGAGTCGCGCCCGGTCTCGTGCAGGCCGGGCAGCTCGGCCAGGACGCGGTCGATCTCCTGGCTTTCCGTGCCGGCCGCGCGCACGGTGCGGATGCCGGTCAGCACCTCGACCAGCCGTCCCGAGATCCGGCCCTGGATGGCCAGGTACGTGGTCAGCAGCGGCGAGATCCGGCCGACGAACGCGCGGATCATGAGCGTCGCCAGGGGAGCGCCGACGAGGAAGGCGACCGCCAGCCGCAGGTCGATCAGGCACAGCGCGACCAGCGCACCCCCCGACACCAGCAGCGAGGACGCCCACACGGTGAACAGCGGCACGACGGACGCCGCCTCCGTGACGTTCGTCAGCAACCGGCTGGTCAGGTCACCGCCGGCGAACCTGCCGCGGTCCCTGACCCCGAGCAGCAGCACGTGCTGGAGGAACCGGCGGCGAAGGTCGAGGACGAGCGAGTTCACGCACCAGGTGGCGATGAGCTGGTTCGCCACCTCCGTCAGGAGCAGCAGGCCCACCAGGGCCGTCAGCCGCAGGAGCGCGGTGTCACCTGAGCCGGTGAGCCGTTCGTCGATGGCCGCGGCGACCAGGGCGGGCAGGGCGATGGCCGCGGCGGAGCGGCAGAGGTTCAGGGTGAGGAGCGCGGCGTTCCAGGCCCAGCCGGACCGCACCGTACGCGCGAGAAGGCGGTCCGCGTCTGTCCAGGTCATGCGTGGTGCCTCCGTGGTCGGGAAAGGGGACGGCCGGGGTGCGGTGCGGGCACCCCGGCCGGGTCATGCGGACGTCACATGCAGATGGCCGCGCTGAAGGTGCTCAGGGTGGCGCAGATCGAGTAGCTCAGCGTGCTGCCGGCGCACGCGACGGTGGCGCTGGCGGTGCTGATGATCGAGTCCGGCCCTTCGCCCGCGGCGGCGGCACCGCTGCGGCCCTGGAGGTTGAGGACGTAGCCCATGGTCGTTTCCTTTCGATCGTTCTTCGGGGAGGGGGACTAGCAGAGGACAACGCTGGTGGTGCTGAAGCAGGTGACGGGGCTGAAGAAGCTGAGGCTCTGCGGCTCGGGGCCGTCCGCGGCCCTGCCCTCGCTGACGCTCTTCACCTGGAGGTCGAGAACGAAGCTCATGATGGTTTTCTCCGCTTCTGTGAGTGGTCTGCCGGGATCAGGTGGTGATGCAGAAGATCTGGCTGGCGCTGCTCTGGCAGGCGAACCAGCTGTTGGTGCTGATCGAGAGCGCGGCCTCGTCGTCGGCGGGGGCGCCGTTCCGCGTCATCTCCTGGAGGTTGAGCACGTAACCCATGGCGATGTCTCCTTAGGTGATCGGCCCGGGCTCAGCAGAAGGCCCAGCTGGCGTTGCTGAAGCAGAGGGACAGGCTCGCCGAGCTCGGCTGGGCCATGCCGCGCTCGGCGTTCTGCTCGGCGCGGATGCCCTGGAGGTTCAGGATGTACGACATGTCGGCTTTCTCCTTTCGGGGTGAGGTTCAGCAGCCGACGAGGGTCCAGCCACTGACGCACAGCGACGGGCTGAGGGAGCTGGGACCCAGCGGCTCGTAGTCGCCGTTGGCCCGGTCGGCCGCGACGGTGCGGCTCTGCAGGTCGAGGATGAACGACATGGTGGGGTTTCCTTTCTGGTGATATGCGGGACCGATCAGAAGGCCGCACGGCCTTCCGCCGGTTGGGGCCGGTCTTCGTCTCTCAGCCGGTCTCGCGGCTGGAGAAGGGGTGGAGGAAGGGAAGCAGGGGCAGGCCCGGGTCGCGCAGGGTGGCCAGGGCGTGCAGGACGCCGGCGCTTCCGGTGGCGAAGTCCATGGACAGCCGCATGAGCTGGTCGCCGGGGAAGGCGATCTCGCCCTTGAGCCCCACCATGTGCAGGCGCAGGCGGTCGCGCTTGGTCGCGATCAGCTCGTCGATGCGGTCGGTGTCCTGGTAGAGGCGGCGGATGTGGCGGAGGAAGCCCATCTGACCGGCCGTGCCGTAGAACATCATCGGGCAGATGTGGAACTCCGCGTGCGCGGCGCGGCGCAGCCGGTCCATGGCCGTCGACAGCTCGTCGGTACGCCGGTGCCGCAGCAACTCGCTCAGCGCCAGTCCGATGCCGGTCGAGCCCACGCCGATGTAGGGCATGGTCCGCCAGCCCTCGTTGACGTACAGCACGTCGTTGTCCTCGAAGAGCGTGCAGCAGTCCAGCTCGTAGCCGATGGCGCGCTCGGCGAGGTCGAGGAAGGCCGAGTCGCCGGTGTCCTCGAAGAGCCGGACGAACAGCAGGGCCTGGCCCGAGGCTCCGTGCATCAGTCCCGCCCTGCGGTGCCTGCCGTCCTCGCCCTGGGCCATGGGCGGCTGGTTCGTCAGCCGGTCCGCGATCTCCTGAGCGTTCTTCAGCGCCGCGTCCCGCAGGCCCTGATCGTCCAGCTTGGCGGCGAAGTAGAGCTGGTTGAGCGCCACCCCGCTGAGCCCGCTGAGCAGCTCGTCGGCGAGCGTCACCCGGCCGGCCTTGTCGATCAGGTCGAGGACCTCCAGCGCGGCGTCCCTGTGGCCGATCTCCTCGAACGTGTACGCGATGCCGTGCAGGCCGTCGTAGAAGCCCAGGCGGTGCAGGCCCTTGTGGTTGCGCAGCCGGTCGAGCAGCCACTGCTCGTGCTCCTCGTTCCGGCCGTGGCCGGACTTCGCCATCGCGTACAGGACGCCTGCGGCGCCGTAGGCGAAGCCGTAGCCGTCGAGCTTGAACTGCTCGACGTCGCCGGGGAAGAGCCGGTCCTCGCGGTCGGGGGTGGCGCTGGCCCACAGGGCACGGGCGATCGACGCCTCGATGGCCGGCCAGTCGCGCTCCGCGCCGTCGTGCCCGCCGATGAGGGCGCTGCTGCGCGCCATCTGCTCCTCGGTCCCCGCCCAGTCCGACGGGCCGAGGTCGAGCAGTTCGAGCACGCGCTCGCCCCAGCCGGCCGGCATGGGGAACCGGCTCTCGACGAACTCGACCAGCGCGGCGGCCCGTGTGGTGTCGAGGGTGAACAGGACGGTGAGCGGGACGAAGGGCGCGATCTTGAGGCAGCCGAGCGCGTACCGGTCCGCCGCGAGTGCCTCGCGTGTGTCCGGCGGCACGAAGCCCGGCGCGCCCATGCCGATCCGCTGCTCCTGATCCACGTAGGTGGCCAGCTCGAAGTCGACCAGCCGCACCCGGCCGTCCTCGGTGATCATGATGTTGTTCGGGTGCAGGTCGCCGAAGGCGATGCCGCGCTCGTGCAGCGTCGCCACCACCTCTTCGAGCTGGTCCGCCATGTCCACGGCCCACTCGGTGAACTCGCGCATGTCCTCGTCGGTGACGCCCGCCTTGATCAGCGGGGTCCGCGCCACCATGCGCTTGTTGAGCGTGACGCCGTCGACCAGCTCCTGCACCAGGAAGTGGTGCTCCCAGAGCTCGAAGTAGTCGTAGCAGTCGACGACCGCCTCCACGTCGGCGAGCTGCTTGAGGAACTCGTACTCCCGCTTGAGCCGGCTCACCGCGTCGCGGCCCACCTGGTCGAGGCCGGCGCCGGGGCGGGCCTCTTTGAGCACCACCTGCCTGCCGGTGGCCTTCTCGACCGCGACGTAGATCCCGCCGCCGTTCGAGAAATGCAGGGCGGACTCGATCTCGTACGGGAAGTCGGACGGCGGCTCGCCATTCTTGCGGTCCTCGAGGAACGCGTGCAGGAATGGCGGGGGCTCCACCCAGTCGGGCACGTAGAAGACCGGGTCGCGCTTGTCGACCACCAGCTCGCCGTCGGGCGTCTCGATGGCCATGGCGGGCTCGCCGAGGTCGTTACGGGTGAACCGCTCGACGAACCCTCCGTAGCGCAGGTAGAGCGGCCCGTCCTTCCAGCGCAGGTCACTCAGGATGTACGGCCCGCCGAGCCCCTGCAGCTTCGGGTCCAGGTCGTCCAGAATCTTCTCCAGCTGGACGTCGTCGGCCGGGTAGATGGTGATGAACTTCCCGCTGCCGCCGCGGTCGGCGTACTTCAGGTTGCGGCCGATGAACGCCGCCTCGCTGGTCAGAAACTTGAACGAGATCTTCTGCTCGATACAGTAATCGGCGGTGATGTCGAGCACCTGCTGCGCAGTTTCGCGATTTGCCGAAATATGAATTTTCCAGCCCTGCGCGGGAAACTTCGACGATTCGCACATGTAGTTGTACCAGGGGCCTTTGCGGGCGGTGATCCAGCCGTCGGGGGCCGGGCTCTCCGCCTGCCGGTAACCTGCCTGCGCGGTCTCCCACTTGGCCGGCTCCTCATAGAAGAGCCGGTCGGCGAAACAGTATTCGAAGTACTGCAGTTTCATCCCAGCGCCTCCCGCACCGATGTTCCTGGGTACAGGTCAAAACGATAAGCAAGCCGGAAGGCTTGTCCAATCACCCAGCGTGAGGAATGGCGGTCGTACGGACCTGCCGGGCGCTTGTCGGCTGGGCTGGAGCGCGACGCGGTGAGAATATGGAAAGTCACGCTCCGTGAAAGTTCTCTGGCATTTTCTACTGGCGTCTGGCCATACGCCTCGGTGGACGTTATGGTCGATGGTTTAAACGGGCATGAACACGGAGCGTGTCAGCGCCCCGGAGAAAAAGTCGAGAAAAAAGGCTATTTTGATGCGTCGCGAAAGAATGAAAAAGTAATAACGGCGACAAATGGCCGCCCATGACTTCGGTCATGCCCGCCCGGCCGGTCAACATGACCTCTCCGTGCCGCACGACGGATACCGCGGCCGGGTGCAGTGGATCTACGTTCTGAAATGTCACGTCGAGCGGAGGAGGCCGCATGGACCGGACCCGCGTCCAGAACCAAGAGCCCGCGGACCCCACTGCGGCACGACTGCCGTGGGCGGGCATCGTGGTCTCCGCCGTCGGCTTCCTCGTCATGATCGCCATCGCCTGGACGCTGTGGGACTCCCTCCCGGAGACCATCGTGACCCGCGAGGCCACCGAGACCCGCTCCGGCGTCACCGTGCCGCGCGTCGTCATGGCCTTCGCCCTGCCCGGCGTGCTGGTCGTGGTCGGTGCGATCATGACCATCTCGACGGTCATCGGCGGCCGCATGCGCCACTACGTCGACCCCCGGCTCGTCGCCTCGCCGGGCTCCCAGACGCGATCGATGAACGTGCTCTTCGTCGTCCTGCCCCTGCTGCTGGTGACCCTCCAGGCCGGCCTGCTGTCCAGGGCGGCCGGCCACGAGTTCCCGCTGGAGCGCGCGGTGGGGGTGGCGATCGGGATCATGCTGATCGGCATGGGCAACGTCCTGCCGAAGATCAGCCCGTCCCGCATGCCGGACGGCCCCGACGGCGCCCTGGCCCTGGCCTGGCAGCGCTCACAGCGCGCGGGCGGCCTGGGCCTGATGCTGCTGGGCGCGATCTGCGCCGTGGGCTCCTTCTTCTTCCCGCCGATCCTCCTGGTGATGGGCTCGGCCCTGCTCGTGGTGGCGGTCTACGTCCTGATGATCCTCCTCACGGTCTTCCGCACACGCCGGTAGCGAGCCTTCTCGGCGTGGCTGAAGGGCGGTCTCGGTGGAGTGCAGGACGAGGATGGCCTGCACGGTCGCGGTCGTGTGACGAGGGCGGCAGCGCTGCTTGGTCAACATCTTCCCGGCCTTGAGGGGTGGCGACGGCGCGGTCGCCGAGTGCCAGGGCCTTGGCGTGGAGCCCATTGACTCATTCCGGGTGCGGCAGGTTCCACAGGTGGAGAACGGTCTGGTCCTTGGAGACCGTGTACCAGGCGGCCTGCCCCGCTGACCGGGGAGCGCCCGAAACAGGGAAGGGGTAGGCGACCTGGCCGCGCAGGGCCATCGTGCGTGGGTCGACAAGCCAGTGGCGGGGGTCCTCCGCGTAGTCCTCGGTGCCGACCACGGCGGTGTCGTCATAGGGGAACGCCGCCGCCTCGTAGTCCCACCGAACGCGGTCGTCGGCCGAACTTGGGGGAAGGGGCACGGCTTCGTCGGACTCCAGATGCCGTAGTTCGATGCCGTCCTTCGCCCGGCGCAGATAGAGGGTCCACTGCCCCAGGTCCGTGGTCAGGAAGTGCTCCCCGGACGGGCTCACGGCGAGGAGGACCTCCTCGCCGAACCGCTGGACGGTGAGGTTCGCGCCGTCCCAGTGGCCCCACAGCACGGGCGAGTTCTCCTCGCCTTCGCCGACCGTCAGCCCCATGTACGCCGGGTTCGGATGGGGGAAGTGGATGGAGCCCGATCCCACGGTCATCGTCTCGGCGCGGGTCAGCACCGTGCCGTCGGCGGGGTCGAGGATCAGCCATTCCTCGTTGACGCCGCGTACCGCGTGGTTGCGGATGTGGGCCCAGAGGAGCTTGCCGTCTGACGAGAAGGCCGCCGAGCCGCTGTCGGCGTGGCCGTGGTGGTAGTCGTCGGCGTACTCGGAGAACGAGGCATGGGCCTTGGTGCACACGGCGGCGGACCAACAACCGTGCCGGATCTCCCACCGCACCGTGCCGGTCGAATCCACGGCTCGCAGCGCGTGCACGCCGGCGAACACGGCGAGATCACCGGTGGGAGAGACCGCCAACGAGCCGTACCGGCGGGGCCAGGGCGCGGGGAAGCGGACCTCCATCCCCTCCCCGTCCAGGTCGCGGACGGCCAGCTCGGTGTCCCCACGCTGCACCAGCAGCCTGCGCCCAGGCCAGTGCAGCACGTGTGGACCGTCCGCCGACGCGGGGTCAAGCGGAGCGGCGGCGGTGGCCACGAGATGAGCGGCGAACTGGTTGGAACCCCCGTGGATGGGATCGTTTGGCACAGTCGCATGGTTTCACACGCCTCGATGGTGCGGGTGGCCTGAAGTCGCTACCGTGCCGCCCTGCCGTTGTCACATCGCACCCTGAATCACGTGGCCCAGGCGCCCGCTCGTGGCGTACCAGGACCTCGACAGGGCCCGCGTCATCATGGCCACCTGCACAGGAACCCGCTGCGCACGGACACCCGTCACCACGATCAGAACGACGGCAGCGGCCTCGCGGTGAGTCTGGACACCTGATCCCGCCCCGCGATCATCTGGTCGGACACCAGAGGCGAACTTGACAGGAACTGCTCATCACATCCCCTTGATCCTTTCCCGACCAGCGGGAACGTGGGCCGGACCTGGGCCTGTGCCCCTTACGGACTCAGCAGATCTTGTAGTCCTGCCGTGAGGAGTTGTACGAGCAGGAGTCAATCAGCTTCCCCGCCGCGTTCCGCAGGTAGGCGGTGTCCGTGGCCTGGTTCCAGATATAGGCCAGCGTCCCCCCGCTCCTGCCCCAGTAACGGGTGGTGCCGGTGTCCCTGCCCTTCCCGGTGCGCAGAGTGACCGTCTTACCGGGCTTCAGGGTGAACGTCCCGAACGTGTAGATGTGATCCTGCCGCCGCGTCGCATCGCGCACGGTCCAGCCCCGCAGGTTGACGGCCTTCTTCGTCATGTTCCTGACCTGCACGTACTCGCCGTTGAGGCTGCCGTTCCCGCCGTTGTCCGGCGACCCGGGCGAGTCATAGTAGATCTTGGTGATCTGTACGGCGGGCGCGGCGGCGTACGCGGGCTGCGCGACGGCGACGACGGACGCGGCTAACAGGGCAGCGGTCAGCAGAGATCGGCTACGCACGGGGACGCCTCCTGAGTGGTGAGACTTATCGCGAAAGATCCTATGGAGGATCATGAGCCGATCTTGGACCGTTCCGTATCGGTTTGGTGTCCCACGCACAGCCTGACGCGGAGTCAACGAGCACGAGGGATCGTAGCCACGCGGTTCGTCACCCGGAGAACGAGAAAGGCCGCTTCCGATGATCGAAAGCGGCCTTCTAACTGGGTCGGGGTGGCGGGATTTGAACCCACGACCTCTTCGTCCCGAACGAAGCGCGCTGCCAAGCTGCGCTACACCCCGGTCGCACGCCCGTCTTGCGCGTGCTTCTGAAAGTCTAGCGGACTTCCAAGGTGCTTGTGACCGCCTTTATCTGCGGGGCACCAGCGTCAGCAGGGTCGCCTCGGGGAAGCAGGCGAAGCGGGCCGGGGCGTACGGCGAGGTGCCGAGGCCGGCCGACACGTGGAGCCAGGCCGAGTCGTGGCGGCTGAGGCCCTTGACGCGGGCGCGGTCGATGCCGCAGTTGGTGACCAGAGCGCCGTAGAACGGGACGCAGAGCTGGCCGCCGTGGGTGTGGCCGGCCAGCAGGAGCTGGTAGCCGTCGGCGGCGAAGCGGGTCATGTTGCGCGGCTCGGGCGAGTGCATGACGCCGAGGCGGAGGTCGGCGTCGGCGGGCGCGGGGCCGGCCACGACGTCGTAGCGGTCGCGGTTGATGTGGCTGTCGTGGATGCCGGCCACGGCCACGTCGAGGTCGCCCACCTTGATGCGGGCGGTGGTGTTGTTCATGTCGAGCCAGCCCTCGGCCGCCATGCCGGCCCCGAGCTCCTCCCAGGGCAGGTTGGGGGTGTGCTGGCGGCGGTCGTTCTTGGAGGTGCGCCAGAGGTAGCGGGCCGGGTTCTTCGGCTGGGGGGCGTAGAGGTCGTTGGAGCCGTACACGAACAGGCCGGGACGCGACAGCAGCGGCTCGAGCGCGTGCAGGAGCGCGGGGACGGCCTCGGGGTGGGCGATGGAGTCGCCGGTGTTGACCACGAGGTCGGGCTCCAGGGCCCCGAGCGAGCGCACCCAGTTGATGAGCATGGTGCGGCGCGGCGTCAGGTGCAGGTCGGACAGGTGGAGCACGCGTACGGGACGCCGCCCCCGCTCCAGCACCGGCACGTCGAAGCGGCGCAGCCGGAACCAGTTGCGCTCGACGACGGACGCGTAGCCCAGCCCGGCAAGGCCGAGACCGAGCAGGGACAGGGGCACTGCGGCGGCTTTCCTCACCTCTTCATGATGCCCGAGATCCGGCACGGGAAGTCCGGATGGCGTCGGGGTGGTCCGCGCAGGCGGCAAGATAAAGCGCATGAGCGCTTTGAAGGACAAGCTGAAGGCCGATCTGACGGCCTCGCTGAAGAGCAAGGACGAGGTACGCCTCCGTACGGTCCGCATGGCCCTGGCCGCGATCAACGTCGAGGAGGTCGCGGGCAAGGAGGCCAGAGAGCTGACCGACGACGAGGTCATCAAGGTCCTGACCCGGGAGGCGAAGAAGCGGCGCGAGGCCGCCGAGGCGTTCGGCAACGCCGGGCGCAAGGAGCAGGCCGAGGCCGAGCTGGCAGAGCAGGCGGTGCTGGAGGATTACCTTCCCGCGCAGCTGTCCGACGAGGAGCTCGGCGCGCTGGTCGACGAGGCCATCGCCGAGACGGGCGCCTCGGGGCCGCAGGCCATGGGGCAGGTCATGAAGGCGGTCAACCCGAAGGTGGCCGGCCGCGCCGAGGGCGGCAGGGTGGCCGCCCAGGTACGCGCCCGCCTCGCCGCCAAGTAGGCAGCCGGGTAAGCCCGCTCGCCGCCGCGGAAGCAGGTCGCGGCGTCGGGGCCGCTTCACGCAGCGCGGGCCCCAGCGCCTCCCTGCGTCGCGATGGGCCGCCGAGTGGCATCCGAGGGCATCTGAGGCCTCCTCCCTCCTGGGCGGAGGCCTCAGGACGTCTCAGAGGCCCTGGACGTCAGCGGCCGGGCGTGATGAGCGGGCCGATGTCGCCGCCGCGCCCGAAGGGGCCGCCCCGCCGGTCGTCGCCACCGCCGCGCCCGCGGTCGGGCCCGTCGCCGAGCTGGTCACCGAACCGATCGCCGAAGCGGTCGCCGCCGTCGCGGTCGAAGATGTCGAACGGGTTCCCCCCGTCGCCCTTCTTCTTTTTCTTCGGCTTGGGCGCGCAGTTGTCGGTGCACCCGCCGAACCGCGACCGGTCGACCGACTTGAACTTGGTCGGCTCGACCCCCTTGAGCGCCTCCAGCATGGAGTCCTTCCAGATGCGCCCGGAGATCGACGAGCCGTACACGTAGGGGTAGTAGCGGCCGCCGATGGTGATGCCGATCAGCTTGTGCGCGGAGGTGCCGCGCGGGTCGCCCAGGCTGACGGCGGAGGCGAGGTTGGGGGTGTAGCCGGAGAACCAGGCCGACATGTAGTTGTCGGTGGTGCCGGTCTTGCCCGCCGCGTCGCGCCCGATGCCGCCGACGTCGGTCATCGTGCCCTTGGTGAACACCCCGGACAGGATGCCGCTGACCGCGTCGGCGACCTCCTCCTCAAGGACCTGGGAGCACTTCGGCTTGTACTGCTTGGCCTTGCCGTTCCTGTCCTTGATCTCGGTGATGGCGAGCGGCTTGCAGTATTTGCCGCGGGCGGCGAAGACGGCGTAGGAGTTGGCGATGGTGACGGGGTCGACCTCGTTGACGCCGAGCGTGAACGTCTCGACCTCCGACAGCTTCTGCCCGTCGGCCCGCGCGACGCCGAGCTTCTTCGCCATCTTGACGACGTCGCAGAGCCCGACCTTCTCCTGCAGCTTGATGAAGAACGTGTTGACCGAGCCCCAGGTGCCGGACTCGAGCGTCTTGAAGCCGCCGCCGCCCTCGCTGGAGTTGCGCACGGTGTGGGACGGGTCGCCGACGTTCTGGCCCTTGCAGTTCTTGAACGAGCTGTAGCCGCTGGCCTTGTAGCCGGCCGGCGAGGGGAAGCCGTCGCCGTACTTGAGTCCCTCCTCCAGGGCGGCGGCCAGGGTGTAGACCTTGGCCGTCGAGCCCTGCTGGAACCCGCGGCCGCCGCCGTGGGCGGCGTCGGCCACGATGTTGTAGCTCATCTCGTTCTTCTTCTTGCTGCGGCCGAACTTGCGCGAGGCGGCCATGGCCTTGATCTCGCCGGTGCCGGGGACGACCATCGCCTGCGAGGCGACGGGCTTGTCCTTGGAGCTGACGTACCTCTTGATCGCCTTCTCGGCGGCCGCCTGCATCTTGGTGTCGAGCGTGGTCTTGATCCGCAGGCCGCCGCGCTGGAGCAGCTTCCTGCGCTCCTCCTGGTTCTTGCCGAAGTCCTCGTTGTTGAGGATCTCGTACTGGACGTAGAGGCAGAAGTACGGATATCTGCTGGCCTCGCAGCCTCCGGGCGCCTTGATGTCCTTGAAGCCCAGCTTCTTCGCCTTGGCCGCCGCCGCCTCCTGCGGGGTGATCTTCTTGAGCTGGGCCATGCGGTCGAGCACGGTGTTGCGCCGCTCCAGCAGGCGCTGCCGCGACTCGGGGCCGACGTTGGGGTCGGTGCGCGCGGGGTTCTGGACGGCGCCGGCGAGCGTGGCGGCCTCGACCAGGTTGAGCTTGGAGGCCGGCTTGTCGAAGAAGCGCTTGGCGGCGGCCTGGACGCCGTGGGCGCCCGCGCCGAAGTAGGCGATGTTGAGGTATTTCTCCAGGATCTGGTCCTTGGAGTACTTCTCCTCGACCGCCATGGCGTAGCGCAGCTCCGACAGCTTGCGCGAGATCGTGGGCGCGATGGCCGCCGCCTGCTCCTCCGGCGTCTCGGCCGCGTTGACCAGCACCTGCTTGACGTACTGCTGGGTGATGGACGAACCACCCTGCGTGACGCCGCCGCTGGTCACATTCTTCAGCAGCGCTCTTGCCGTTCCTTCCACATCGATCGGCCCGTGCTGGTAGAAACGGAAGTCCTCGATCGCGATCAGAGCGGTCCGCATGATCGGGGCGACCTCGTCGAGGCTGACGGACTGCCGGTTCTCGAAGTAGAACTGCGCGATCTTCTTGCCGTCCGCGTCGAAGAGTTCGGTGCGTTCAGGCAGGGGAGGCTCGTCGAGGTCCTCGGGCTTGAGGTTGAGCCCCTCGACGGCGGTCTTGGTCGACATGCCCGCTCCACCCACCGCCGGCAAAGCCACGGCGGCGGCGAGCACCCCGGCGGCCGAGCCCGCGATGAGGAGTCGCAGGACACTGAGGATGGGGTTGGAACGACGTTTGCCCTGGGCTTGCACGCCTACAAGGGTACGTCGAAAGACAGACCGAATCGGTAGACCGACACCATTTCGCCTTGACTGACGGGGGTGACTAGTCATTCCCGGTCAAGATGGCCGCGAGAAATTGGTCCTCTGGGGTCTGTCGGCCCGAACGTCTGGTTGCGTACGTTCTCCCTGCGGCAACTGAATACGGAGGCTCGGCGCCCGCGCCCGTCGGCCCCAAATGACGACTGACCACCTAAGGGGAGTGGGGTCGAAAAATGTGGATCACGGATTGGACCTCCCGTGCCGCCTGTAAGGGTGCGGATCCGGATGCCCTGTTCGTGCAGGGCGCCGCGCAGAACAGGGCGAAGCTGATCTGCCGGGGTTGCCCGGTCCGCACCGAGTGCCTCGCCGATGCGCTGGACAACCGCATCGAGTTCGGGGTCTGGGGCGGTATGACCGAACGGGAACGTCGCGCGCTGCTTCGACGGCGGCCCGACGTGGACTCGTGGCGAGAGCTGCTCGAGTCCGCCAAGGAAGAGTACGAACGCACCAATGAGCTGATCGCCGGCTGACCCCAGCCAGGCGACCGCGTACGGCCGGCGCCGCCGCCGGCCGTACTTCTATGCGGTGGCCAGCAGGGTCCCGATCTGACGCAGACCCGTCAGGTCGTGGACGTCCTCGGACATGGCGCGGACCTGCACCACGGGCACCGTGGGGTGGGCCGAGACGAAATGCTCCTGCTCGCGGTTCTCGCGGGCGGCGAGTTGCATTCGCCCGGCGTGCAGCCGCAGCACGGCCGCGGTGAGCTCGTGCTCGCCCCTCGACTCCAAGTCCTCCGCGGCGGCGGCGCTGCGGGCGGCGGAGAGCCCGGACGCGGGCGAGACATGCACCCGGTTGACCACCAGGCCGGCCAGGGGCATGCGCTCCTCGGCGAGGCGCTCCACGAAGTAGGAGGCCTCGCGCATCGCGTCCCGCTCGGGCGCGGCCACCACGAGGAAGGCCGTGCCGGGCGCCTGCAGCAGCCGGTACGTCGTCTCGGCCCGCTGCCTGAACCCGCCGAAGACGGCGTCGAGCGCGGACACGAACGTCTGCAGGTCCTTGATCACCTGCGCGCCCAGGAGCTTGGTCATCGCTCCGGCCATCAACCCGAACCCGGCGTTGAGCAGTCGGAACGCGCTGCGTCCTCCGGCCTTGGCAGGCGCGGTCAGCAGCCGGATGAACCGGCCGTCGAGGAAGCGGCCGAGCCGTTCAGGCGCGTCGAGGAAGTCGAGCGCCGAGCGGGACGGCGGCGTGTCGACGATGATCAGGTCCCACTCGTCGGAGCGGCGCAGCTGCCCGAGCTTCTCCATCGCCATGTACTCCTGCGTGCCGGAGAAGCTGGAGGACAGCGACTGGTAGAAGGGGTTCGACAGGATCTGGCGGGCCCGCTCCGGATCGGCGTGCGCCTCGATGATCTCGTCGAACGTACGCTTCATGTCGAGCATCATCGCGTAGAGCTGGCCGCCGCCCTCGGGCGAGCTGACCAGGCGCGGGGTGTTGTCCAGCTCGGTCAAGCCCATCGACTGCGCGAGCCGCCTGGCCGGGTCGACGGTCAGCACGACCACGCACCGGCCGCGCTCGGCGGCCCGCAGGCCGAGCGCCGCCGCGGTCGTGGTCTTGCCCACGCCGCCGGCGCCGCAGCAGACGATGATCCTGGTGCCCCGGTCGTCGAGGATCGCGTCGACGTCGAGTGCCGGCGGCTTCTTCACGCTGCTCCCTGGGTGCGCATGCTCTCTGCCAGCTCGTACAGGCCGGCCAGATCGACGCCGTCGGCGAGCAGCGGCAGTTCGTAGCCGGTCAGCCCGGCGCCGGCCAGCGTCTCGCGTTCTGCGCGCTCCAGCTCGGTGCGGTGGGCGTGCTCGACGACCTCGTCGGCGAGCGCCTTGGCCAGCTCGGCGGCCTGGGCGCCGTCGGCGACCCCCGCGGCCTTGAGGCCGAGCGTCAGCTCGTCGGGGTCGAAGCGGCCCTTGACAGCCGTGTCAAGGGCGGCCTGGGGCAGCTGGGACTCGCGCACCATGTTGACGAAGACGCCGCCCGCGGGCAGCCCGGCGGCGCGCAGCTCGGAGATGCCGTCGAGGGTCTCCTGGACCGGCATCTCCTCCAGCAGCGTGACGAAGTGCACGGCCGTCTCGGGGGACTTCACGACGCCGCTGACGAGGTCGGAGTGGTTCTTGATGGGGCCGACCTTGGCCAGGCCGGCGACCTCCTGGGTGACGTTCAGGAAGCGCGTGATGCGGCCGGTGGGCGGCGCGTCCATGACGACGGCGTCGTAGATGCGGCGGCCGTTCTTGCCGCGCCTGCGTACGGCCTCGCTGGTCTTGCCCGTGACGAGCACGTCGCGGAAGCCGGGTGCCACGGTGGTGGCGAAGTCGACTATGCCCATCTTGGTCAGCGCCCGGCCGGCCCTGCGCATGCCGTAGAACATCTCCATGTACTCGAGCATGGCCTCTTCGGGGTCGATGGCCAGCGCGTAGACGTCGCCGCCCGAGGGGGCGACGGCGATCTTGCGCTCCTCGTACGGCAGCGGCGGCAGGTCGAAGACCTGGGCGATGCCCTGCCTGCCCTCGACCTCCACGAGCAGCACCTTGCGGCCGCCGGCGGCCAGCGCGAGCGCGAGGGCGGCGGCGACGGTCGTCTTGCCGGTGCCGCCCTTGCCGGTGACGACATGGAGACGTACGTCGGCCCAATCCGTGTCCGGAGAGTCCACGATTCGAGGCTACCGAACGGTCACTTGTCGAAAGCCGACGACCACCGTTTGAGATTGCTCACAATAAGCTGCCGTCATGAAGAAGTGGGAGTACCTGACAGCACCCGTGCTGATCCACAACACCAAGATGATTCTCGACAACTTCGGCGCCGACGGCTGGGAACTCGTCCAGATCGTGCAGGGCCAGACGCCCGAGCAGCTCGTCGCCTACTTCAAGCGGGAGAAGCAGTGACGCCTGAGCAGAAGATCGAGGAGCTCGGTTACACGCTGCCGCCGCCCGTCACGCCGGTCGGCTCCTACGTCCCCACCACGCGCACCGGCGATCTGGTCTACACCTCGGGCCAGGTGCCGATGCTGGAGGGCAAGCTGCACCAGACCGGCAAGCTCGGCGTCGACCTCGGCGTGGACGAGGGCAAGGCGCAGGCCCGCGTCTGCGTGCTCAACGCGCTGGCCGCGATCAAGGCCGAGCTGGGCGAGCTGTCGCGGGTGCGGCGGATCGTGAAGGTCGTGGTGTTCGTGGCGAGCGCGCCCGACTTCGTGCAGCAGCCGCAGGTGGCCAACGGCGCCAGCGACCTGCTCGCGGAGGTGTTCGGCGAGGCCGGCAGGCACGCGCGCAGCGCGGTGGGCGTGGCGGCGCTGCCGCTGGACGCGCCGGTGGAGGTGGAGCTGATCGCCGAAGTCGGCTGAATGGGCATATGTCACCATGACCGAGTGAAGTTCTAGAGGAGGTCATGTGACCGGATTGCTGCTTCCAGCCGAACTCGCCGCCCGGGCCCGGGACGTCCTGGCCGGGCGGGTCAAGCCGGTCCAGGCGCGGGACGCCGCCACGGTGGTGCTCCTGCGCCCGGGGCCCGAGGTCTACCTGCTGCGGCGCAAGGCCACCATGGCCTTCGCCGCCGGCGCGTACGTCTTCCCCGGCGGCTCCGTCGACGTCCGCGACACCGACCACGACGTCGCCTGGGCCGGTCCTTCGCCCGCCGAGTGGGCCGCGGTCCTGCACGCCGACGAGGCGGTGGCGCGCGGGCTGGTGTGCGCGGCGGTACGCGAGACGTTCGAGGAGTCGGGCGTGCTGCTGGCCGGTCAAGGACCTCACGACGTGGTGGCCGACACGACGGGCGACGACTGGGAGGCCGACCGGCTCGCGCTGA
Source organism: Nonomuraea sp. NPDC049421 (assembly GCF_040677005.1). NCBI lineage: Bacteria > Bacillati > Actinomycetota > Actinomycetes > Streptosporangiales > Streptosporangiaceae > Nonomuraea > Nonomuraea sp. NPDC049421. Next base: position 79,306 of record NZ_JBFAQA010000024.1, on the reverse strand, counting down.
TCGACCACGCACTCGGCTTCGCCGAGTTCCTGGCCAGGCGAGGACTGGTGCTGCGGACCGACCTGCTCAAGGCGTGGGCGCACTGGATCACGCCGGAGGTCGAGACCAGGCGGTTCGACACGCGGTTCTTCGTCGCGGTGCTGCCCGAGGGGCAGCGCACCCGCGACGTGGGCGGCGAGGCCGACCAGGTCGTCTGGCGGCAGCCGGCCGAGGCGCTCGACCTCGCGCACCGGGGGGAGATCTTCCTGATGCCGCCGACGTACCGGACGCTGAGCGAGCTGGCCGGCTGCGCGGACGTGGCGGAGGTGCTGGCCACGCCGCGCGACATCGTGACCGTCATGCCGAAGGCGGTCGAGATCGACGGCGAGATGCGGCTGGTGGTGTCGTGAGCGGCCTGCACATCCCGCTCGGCACGCCTGACGGCTCCCGCACCGAGCACGCCGAGAACCTGCTCGCGCCCAACCCGTCGGCGATGACGCTCGACGGCACCAACACGTGGGTGATCGGCGCGGGCGAGGACGTGGTCGTGGTCGATCCTGGGCCGGACGACGAGGGACATCTGAGCCGCGTACGCGACCATTTGGGCGAGCGGCGGATCACCGCGATCCTGCTCTCGCACGGCCACTTCGACCACAGCGGCGGCGCGAAGAGGTTCGCCGGGATGGTGAACGCGCCCGTCCGCGCCCTCGACCCCCGCCACCGGCTCGGCGACGAGGGGCTCGCCGACGGCGACGTGGTGACCGTCGGAGACCTGGAGATCCGCGTCTACGGCACCCCTGGCCACTCGTTCGACTCGCTGTGCTTCTGGCTGCCCGCCGACCGCGCGATGCTGACCGGCGACACCGTGCTCGGCAGGGGCACCACGATCATCGCCCGCGACGGCGGGCTGGCCGACTATCTGCGCAGCCTCGACAAGCTGAGGGCCGCCGCCGAGAGCATGGAGGCGCGGGCGCTGCTGCCGGGCCACGGCCCCGTGCTGCCCGACCCGATCGCCGCGCTCGACGGCTACATCGCCCACCGCAGACAGCGCCTCGACCAGATCAGGGCGGCCCGCGAGCAGGGCGCGCGCACGCCGCGCCAGATCGTCAAGATCGTGTACGCCGACGTCGACCGTTCGCTCTGGCCGGCCGCCGAGATGTCGGTGGCCGCCCAGCTCGACTACCTCGACCGGTTGTAGAGGCGGTCCATGTCGAGGATGACCACGGCCTTGGCCTCGATGCGCAGCCAGCCGCGCCCGGCGAAGTCGGCGAGTGCCTTGTTGACCGTCTCGCGGGAGGCGCCGACGAGCTGCGCCAGCTCCTCCTGGGTGAGGTCGTGGTGCACCCGCAGGCCGTCGTCGGTCTTGGTGCCGAACCGCTCGGCGAGGTCGAGCAGCTGCTTGGCCACCCGCCCAGGCACGTCGGTGAACACCAGGTCGGCCAGCACGTCGTTGGTGCGGCGCAGCCGCTGCGCGAGCGCGCGCAGCAGGTGGAGCGCCACCTCGGGGCGGCCGGTCAGCCAGGGCCGCAGGTCGTCGTGGCCGAGCCCGGCCAGGCGGACCTCGGTCAGCGCCGTGGCCGTGGCCGTGCGGGGCCGCGGGTCGAACAGCGACAGCTCGCCGAACATCTCGCTCGGCCCGAGCACGCTGAGCAGGTTTTCCCGCCCGTCGGGCGAGGTGCGGGAGAGCTTGATCTTGCCTTCCAGCACGACGTAGAGCCGGTCGCCGGTCTCGTTCTCGTGGAAGAGCGTCTGTCCCTTGGACAGCTGGACTTCGGTGATGCTCGTGCGAAGCGCCGCGGCGCTCTCGCGGTCGAGCGCGGCGAACAGGGGGGCCTTGCCCAGCACATCTTCGGTGTTCACTCTGCCTCCTCTGCTGCCATTGTGACTCACCCCACTCCAGGCGTGCGTACACAGGTTAGGGGAACGCCGGAGTGGTCGGGTCTTGCCCGGACATGTCGAGTCCGGGAGGGACCAGGAGGGAAAGGTACATGACGTCCGTTCCCGTATCGTGACCGGCACCACCTTTGAAGCTCAACCCGCCTTGTGCAAGAGGTCGTCCACCGACGCCACCGCCGCCGCGACGGACCTGCTGAGCAGCACCCTGAGCACGTCTCCCGAGGTGGGACGGCTCGCGGGGTCGGGTCTGCGGCACTGCGCGACCGCGATCCGCAGGGCGGGCGGGAGCACGGTCGTGTCGCCGTCCTCCGAGCCGGTGGCGGCGAAGACGACCAGGTCGGCCCACGCGCGTACGTCGTCGGCGTGGGCGGGCGGCCCGGACGTACGCCAGCCGATGAGCACCTGACCGCCGGGGCCGAGCGCCACGCTCTCCTTGCCGAGCCGCAGCCCGGTCGCGCCCCGGGCGTGCAGCTTCGCCACCGCCGCCACCGTGCCGACCGCGAACCGGTGCAACGCCTGCCCGCGCAGCGGCCCGCCCTGCCCGACGAACTCCGCCAGCCTCGCTCCCTGCTCCCTCATCCCAGGACCCCCTTCTCGCGCCTGCTGGTTGTACGCGGAAAACCGGTCATGGGTTCAACCGTTCGCGGGAGCTTCTACAGTTGCGGCATGGCGACGAAAGCGGGGCGCAAACCGGAGACCCAGCTTGCCCTGGTCCGGCGGGCGCGCAAGATGAACCGCATCCTCGCGGAGACCTACCCCGACGCCCACTGCGAGCTCGACTTCACCAACCCCCTGGAGCTGCTGGTCGCGACCATCCTGTCCGCGCAGTGCACGGACAAGCGGGTCAACATGGTGACCCCCACCCTCTTCGCGAAATATCCGACGGTGGAGGACTACGCCGCCGCGGACCCGTCGGAGATGGAGGAGATCATCCGCTCCACGGGCTTCTTCCGCGCCAAGACCAACAGCATCATCGGCATGGCGCAGGCCGTCGGCGAGCGTTACGGCGGCGAGGTGCCCGGCAAGCTGAAAGACCTGGTCACGCTGCCCGGCGTGGGCCGCAAGACGGCCAACGTCGTGCTCGGCAACGCCTTCGACGTGCCCGGCCTGACCGTCGACACCCACTTCCAGCGCCTCGTACGCCGCTTCGGCTGGACCGAGGAGACCGACCCGGTCAAGATCGAGCACGTCGTGGGCCGGTTGCTGCCCAGGCGCGAGTGGACGATCTTCTCCCACCGGGTGATCTGGCACGGCCGCCGCATCTGCCACGCCCGCCGGCCGGCCTGCGGGGTGTGCCCGCTCGCCGCGCTCTGCCCCTCCTACGGCACCGGCCCCACCGACCCCGCCCAGGCGGACAAGCTCGTTAGGCCAGGCCCCTTCTCCTGAGAAGGGAAGTGAACGACGCCACCGCGTGTTGGAGGATGCGTGACCCGAGTGCCCGAATGGCTGGAGAAACTGGCGACACAAGCGCAGCTGATCAGCGTCCCCCTTCCCCTCCGGCCGGTCGACGGGCGTGGGCGGGCCGCCGCGGTGCTCATGCTGTTCGGCGAGGGGCCCAACGGTCCTGACGTGCTGCTCATCCAGCGCAGCACCCGCGGGCGCAGGCATGCGGGCCAGCCCGCCTTCCCGGGCGGCGGCGTCGATCCCGAGGACGCGGGGCCGATCGAGGCCGCGCTGCGCGAAGCCGAGGAGGAGACCGGCGCCGACCCGCGCGGGGTGCACGTCATCTGCACGATGCCCGAGCTCTACCTGACCTACAGCGACAACCGCGTCACGCCGGTCATCGCCTGGTGGCGCGAGCCGTCGGCGGTCCACGCGGCCTCACCCGACGAGGTCGACTCCGTCGAGCGGGTGCCGATCGCCGAGCTGGTCGATCCGGCCAACCGCGTCATGCTCCGCCATCCCCGTGGCGACACGGCGGGGCCCGCGTTCCGGGTGCGGGGGATGCTGGTGTGGGGGTTCACCGCGATGGTGCTCGACACCGTGCTGCGCGAGGGCGGGCTGGAGCTTTCGTGGGACGCGACGCGCGTGGAGGAGCTGCCGCCCGAGGTGGTCAGGCTCAGCGCGCGTTAGGCGCCCGGCCTGAGCGGGTCAGGTTCAGCGCGCGTCAGGCGTCCGGCCTGAGCGGGTCAGGTTCAGCGCGCGTCAGGCGCCCGATCTGAGCGCCACGCCGAGCGCTGCCCAGCCGGCCACGTCGGCGTCGTCGTCGGCCGCGAGCGCGCGCAGCGTCTCCAGCCCCGCCCGGTCGGGCGGGTCGCCGAGCACGTGCTGCAACGCGTACGCGGCGCCGTACCGCACCCTGGGGTCGTCGTGCGCTGCGAGATCGATCACCGACGGGAGCGAGCGCGGGTCGGCCAGGTGGCCGAAGGCGATGAGCACCGAGTAGAGCACCATCGCGTCGTCCTCGCTGGCCGCGAGATAGCGCAGCACCGGCAGCGTACGGTCGACGAAGGGCCGCAACATGCCCATGATGTCGACGCCCAGCAGCCGCTCGGTCACGCTGTCGGCGGCGCACAGCCGGCGTGCCTCGATGAACGACTCCAGGTCGCCCCGCTCGCGCAGCAACGAGATCACGTGCCAGCGCAGGGCCCCGTCAGGATCGCTGTCGCGCAGAGCTGCCTGGATGAGGTCGCGCACTGCTGTCTCGTCCGGCGGCATGAAGCTCAAGATAGTCAGCAGGGTGACGCCGTCCTGATCGAAGACGTGCACACTTGACCCTATCGCTGGTTACCTTTGAAGCGTGCGCGGTGATCTGCTTGACCTCATTCTGATCGGCCTCGTGATCGCCTTCGGCGTCTCGGGTTACCGGCAGGGCTTCATCATCGGTGCGATGAGTTTCGTGGGGTTCGTGGGCGGCGCCGTGCTGGGGGTGTTCATCGCCCCGCCGATCTCGAAGTCCCTCGTCGACGGTGACACGCCGCAGGCGCTGCTGGCCATCGTGATCGTGTTCCTGGCGGCGACGATCGGACAGTTCGCCTCATCGACCTTGGGCGCTGTCGTCCGCAGCCACGTCACGTGGGAGCCCGCCAAGGTGGCCGACGCGGTCGGCGGCACGTTCGCCAGCGCGCTGTCGGTGCTGGTCATCGCCTGGCTGATCGGCTCGCTGATCGTCTCCACGTCCTTCGCCCCGCTCGTCGACCAGGTCAAGAACTCCGCGCTGCTGACCACCGTCGACGAAGCCATCCCGCAGGCCGCGCGCAACTGGCAGCAGCCGTTCAAGAAGTTCATCGACCGCTCGGAGTTCCCGCCGGTCTTCGACGCGATCGGCGCCGGGCAGCTCATCGACGTGCAGCCGCCCGACCAGAGCGTGCTGCAGGGCGCCGAGCTGCGGCGGGCCCGCCGCGCGATCGTCAAGGTGCAGGGCAACGCCGAGAGCTGCAACAAGCACATCGAAGGCACCGGCTTCGTCTACGCGCCCGGCCGCATCATGACCAACGCCCACGTCGTGGCCGGTGTCACGCGCGGCCTGGAGGTCATCGACGCCGCCGACAACCGCCACGCCGCCACCGTCGTCCGCTACAACCCGCGCCGCGACATCGCCATCCTCCACGTGCCCGGGCTCGACCTGCCGCAGCTGGCCTTCGACGGCGACGGCTCGCGCGGCGACAGCGCCATCGTCGCCGGCTTCCCCAAGGGGAAAGGCTTCACCGCCGAGCCCGCCCGCATCGGCGGCCAGCTGGAGGCCGAGGGCCCCGACATCTACCGCGACACCACGGTCAGGCGGAAGGTCTACGTCATCCGCGGCCAGGTGCTGCCCGGCAACTCGGGCGGCCCGCTGCTCACTCCCGAGGGCAAGGTCTACGGCGTGATCTTCGCCGCCGCGATCAACGAGGAGCAGACCGGCTACGTGCTGACGGCCGAGGAGGTCGCCCCCGACGCGGCGGCCGGCCGTAACGACACCGCGCCCGCCAGCACCCGCAAGTGCGACTAGCGGGGCAGACCGGCCAGGATCAGCGCGATGGCCTCGGCGGGGTCGCTGTCCTGGGTCAGACCTGAGGCGGCCTTGCCGACCGCGTCATAAGCGCCGCCGTACGACTGCGCCTTGGCCGCGCCCCTGCTGAACAACGTCACCGCGCCGCGCCCGTTGCCCCGCTGCAGGTGCGTCAGCCCGACGCAGATCTGCGCCAGACCCTGCCACAGCTCGCGCTCGTCGTCGGGCGCGCACTTCCAGCGGCCCTCGAACACCTCGTGCGCGTTGAACGGCAGGCCCTCCTCAAGGAAGCGGCGGCCGTCGGCGAGCGCCTGCTCGGTGGTGGGGGCGTAGTCGTCGGGGACGCGCGGCATGCCGGGCGAGCCATAGGGGAGCGGCCGGCCGTACGCGTCTCGCGGCCTGGCGTTACGCGGCCTGCCTTCGGGATCGCGGTCTCTCATCGGTCGGGCTCCGGGTCGTTGAGCCAGCCGAGCACCTCGGTGTCGAACACGTCGGGGATCTCCTCGTGGGGGAAGTGGCCGGCGCCCTCCAGCAGCCGCCACCGGTAGGGGGCCGCCACGTAGCGGCTCGAACCCTGCGCCGTGCGCGGCAGCACGCTCGGGTCGAGCGCGCCGTGCAGCTGCAGCGTGGGGGCCTCGACCTCGGTGCGCATGGTGCGCGCGTAGCGCCGCCCGTCGGGGCGCAGCTGGGAGCGGCCGAACCAGCGGTGGTATTCCAGCGCGCAGTGCGCCACGGCGGGAATGCGGAACGCCTCCCGGTACGTACGCGACTCCGCGGGCTCCGGCCAGCCCGGCCGCGACCACGCGTCGAGCAGCCGCCCCACCAGCGCCGCGTCGTGCCGGGTGAGCTGGCGCTCGGGCAGCAGCGGAAGCTGGAAGCCGATGCGCCGCCCGCTGGCTTTGAGCTGCCCGAACGGGTCGGTGACCAGCGCGCTGCGCAGCCGCAGCGGATGGGGGGCCGAGACGACGACGAGGCGGCGTACGCACTTGGCGTCGAGCACGGCCATCGTCCAGGCCAGCAGCCCGCCCCAGTCGTGGCCCACCACGATCGCGCCGGTCTCGCCGAGCGCCCTGATCAGCCCCGTCGCGTCGGCCGCCAGCGTCGGCAGGTCGTAGCCGCGCGGCGGCTTGTCGCTGCCGCCATAGCCTCGCAGGTCGACCGCGACCGCGCGGTAGCCGGCGTTCGCCAGCGACACGAGCTGGTGCCGCCACGTCCACCAGAACTGCGGGAACCCGTGCAGCAGCAGCACCAGCGGGCCCTCGCCGGCCTCGACGACGTGGAAACGCGTGCCGCCCGCGTGCACCGCCCGGTGGGTCCACGGGCCCTCGATGTGGACGGCCGTCTCGTCAGGTGCCATCGCGGGTCACCGGCTCGCGATCGGGGGCGGGCGTCGGCAGCCGCTCCTGCTCGTCGGGCGTGGCGATCTCCTTCAGCCCTTTGATCGACCGTGCGGTCCGCTTCATCCCGGCCAGCCCCTTCAGCCTGCGCACCCCGAACAGCACCGCGAGGCCCGCCACCAGCAGGTAGAACACCGTCACGATGAGGAACGCCAGCCAGTTGGGCAGCACCTGGGCCAGCGCGTACGCGATCGTGAACGAGGCGAGGATCAGGCACAGGTGCGCCATGAACGCCGCGGCGGCGAACATCCCCACCGCCGTGCCCACCCGTTTGGCGTCGAACCTGAACTCGGCCTTGGCCAGCTCGATCTCCGAGCGGATCAAGGCCGAGATGTGACTGCTCGCCTGGGCGACCAGCGAGCCCAGGGATTCTTCCTCGGGAGTCTGCGGCATGAACGTCTCCTATCGAGGCCGGGTGGCCGTGTCAAACATCATCCAGCGCGACGCCGTACGGACCGCCAGGCGTCGCCGAACACGCCGGGGAACTTACCGAGCACGAGTCCACTCCCAGAACTACCTGATCGGACAAGATAGCGCTTCGGGTTACCGGCTCGCGGCCGCGGGGGTTCGTCCGCTTACCCGGCGAAACTCTGGCGAAACGGCGACGGCCGCCCCCTTCGATGCCGGGAGCGGCCGTCTGTGGTGGATCTCGGAAGGTCAGTCCTCCGACTTGGCGGAGGGGAGCTTCTCCGAGATGAGGTTCATCACCGTGCTGTCGGCCAGCGTGGTGACGTCGCCGATGCTGCGGTTCTCGGCCACGTCGCGAAGCAGGCGCCGCATGATCTTGCCGGACCTGGTCTTGGGCAGCTCGGGCACCACCAGGATCTGGCGCGGCTTGGCGATCGGGCCGAGCGTCTTGGCGACGTGGTTGCGCAGCTCGGCCGCGATGTCGTCGCCCTCCTCCGCCGTGCCGCGCAGGATCACGAACGCCACGATGGCCTGGCCGGTCACCGGGTCGGTCGCGCCGACCACCGCCGCCTCGGCCACCTTCGGGTGGCTGACCAGCGCGCTCTCCACCTCGGTGGTGGAGATGTTGTGGCCGGAGACGAGCATGACGTCGTCGACGCGGCCGAGCAGCCACAGATCGCCGTCGTCGTCCTTCTTGGCGCCGTCGCCGGGGAAGTACATGCCGTCGAAGCGGCTCCAGTACGTGTCGATGTAGCGCTGGTCGTCGCCCCAGATCGTGCGGAGCATCGACGGCCACGGGTCGCGCACCACGAGGAAGCCGCCGCCGCCGTTGGGCACGCTGTTGCCCTGGTCGTCCACCACGTCGGCGGTGATGCCCGGCAGCGGGCGCATCGCGGCGCCGGGCTTGGCGGCCGTGACGCCGGGGAGCGGGCTGATCATGATGGCGCCGGTCTCGGTCTGCCACCAGGTGTCCACGACGGGGCAGCGGTCCTGGCCGATGTGCTGCCGGTACCAGACGTACGCCTCGGGGTTGATCGGCTCGCCCACGGAGCCCAGGACGCGCAGGCTGGACATGTCGTACTTGGCGGGGATGTCGTCTCCCCACTTCATGAACGTCCTGATCGCCGTCGGCGCCGTGTAGAGAATCGTGATCTTGTACTTCTGCACGATCTCCCAGAACCGGCCCCGGTGCGGGGTGTCGGGCGTGCCCTCGTAGATGACGCTGGTGGCGCCGTTGGCGAGCGGGCCGTACACGATGTAGCTGTGGCCGGTCACCCAGCCGATGTCGGCCGTGCACCAGTAGATGTCGGTCTCCGGCTTGAGGTCGAAGACGGCGTGGTGGGTGTAGGCCGTCTGCGTGAGGTAGCCGCCGGTCGTGTGCAGGATGCCCTTGGGGCGGCCGGTGGTGCCGCTGGTGTAGAGGATGTAGAGGGGGTCCTCGGCGTCGAGCGGCCGCGCCTCGTGCTGGTCGCTCTGGCGGTCGACAAGGTCGTGCCACCAGATGTCCTTCTCGCCGGTGGCGACCTCCTGGCCGGTCCGGCGTACGACGACGACGTGCTCCACCTGCGGGCACTCCGCGACCGCCTCGTCCACCGTCGGCTTGAGCGCCGACGGCTTGCCCCTGCGGTAGCCGCCGTCGGCCGTGATGACCACCTTGGCGTCGGCGTCGTCGATGCGGCTCTTGAGCGCCGTGGCGGAGAACCCGCCGAACACCACCGAGTGGATCGCCCCGATGCGGGCGCAGGCCAGCATCGCGATCGGCAGCTCGGGGATCATCGGCATGTAGATGGCCACCCGGTCGCCCTTGCCGACGCCCAGCTCCTGCAGCGCGTTCGCGGCCTTGCTGACCTCGTTCTTCAGGTCGCTGTAGGTCAGCGTGCGGGTGTCGCCCTCGGGCTCGCCCTCCCAGTGGTAGGCGACCTTGTCGCCGCGGCCCTCCTCGACATGGCGGTCCACGCAGTTGTAGGCGACGTTCAGCTCACCGCCCACGAACCACTTCGCGAACGGGGGGTTCCACTCAAGCGTCTTGTCCCACCTCTTGGCCCAGGTGAGCCGATCGGCCGCGCCCTCCCAGAACGCGAGGCGATCCGCCGCGGCCTCGCCGTACGCGGCTTCGGTCACGTTCGCGGCCGCCGCCAGGTCAGCCGGCGGTTCGAACCGGCGGTTCTCCTGCAGCAGGTTGGACAGCGCCTGGGTCTCGTTACCAGCGGTCTCCGGGGCCACCTCGTGCTCCTTCTATGGCCAGAATGGATAGGTTCGTGTCCCACTTCACCAGCTCACGGCCTCCGTACACAAGAGGTCTAGACAGGTCTGTACCGACGTGCGCGGCGGGTGCCGGGGTTATCTGCGCGGATGACAACAGCAATTGAAACGTTGTCATCCTGAAATCTTCACAATGTGCGTACGGGGGAATGGGCATGCTTTATGGGCCCCCCTCGCGGGGGTTTATGGGGTGGCGGACAACGGTGCGGGCGCGGGGCCTGGAATGGGGGGAGCGCCGCTCGTGAGCGCCGTCGCGCGGCGCCGGCGGGCCTTTCCGCGGGCCGTCCGACCTTCCCATGGCCCTACCGTACGCAACCGGATCGCGCCGCGAACCACCGGGTGCCGTGCCGGTCCTTACTCGCGGGTAAGGTCGGGTGCGTGAGTGACCCCTTGGCCGTCATCGCGCAATTTCCCGGCGTTCCCGAGGCGGTGGACGAGGCCCGGCAGGCCGTGGACCGGCTCTACCGGCATCGCGTTCTGCGCCGTGCCAGCCCGGCGGTGTCCGCGGAGTCGTCCCTGCGCGGCGCCCGTGCGTCGGCCGCCATCGAGGGCACCGACGTGGCCCTCGACGCGCTGCGCCGCGACGAGGTGCACGACCCGCTGGTCCAGGGCGCGTTGCGGGCGTCGGCCGAGATGGGACGGCTCGGGCCGACGTGGCGCAAGGCGCCCAGGCAGGTGCTCGCGCGCCTGCACACCGTCGCCGCGGCCGGTCTGACCGCGCAGGCGAGCCTCGGACGTCCCCGGTCCTCCGACGAGGCTCCCGACCCGCTCTCGCTGGGTCCCGCGCCGGGTGCGGCCGACACCGCGACCCGGATGGAGAGCCTGCTCGCCCTGCTCGAACGCCCCACGAAGGCGCCCGCGATCGTCCTCGCCGCCGTCGTGCACGGGGAGCTGGCGGTGCTGCGCCCCTTCGGCTCGGCCGACGGGGTCGTCGCGCGGGCGGCAGGGCGGCTGACCCTGGTCGAGTACGGGCTGGACCCCAAGTCGCTGGTGGCGGTCGAAGTGGGGCATCTGGAGTCGGACTACGCCGAGGCACTCAGGGCGTACCTGACCGGTACCCCGGAGGGCGTGGCGACCTGGGTACAACACTGTGCCTCTGCGGTAACCCTGGGCGCCAGAGAGACGACTGCAATCTGTGAGGCCCTGCAGCGGGGCTGAGGGAGGCTCGCACATAGCTGACGGCGTCCCTGTCACGAGACGCCGTCTGCCGGTGCATCGCACCGGGTTACCAAGCGTGCACCTCAATCCGTCGGAGCGGGTCAAGCCCGTCACGACGCGCCTCCCGCGGCTGGTCGCACGTGGGTACCCGGTCGATGCACCCGGACAAGGTGGTCCGTAACACCGTTCTATGTCGAATCCGCGCTGATGGGAACCCCTGCGGGCAAGACCTTTACCCGATCATGAGCCTGTCCCCTCATATCGTCACTCTGCGTGACCGTCTTTATGTGATCGTTATGGTCGGAGGAAAAAACTTGGCGGAAATGCGAGATTGCTCCTCGACGAAACTCGAGTCGATCGGGCAGCATACGGAGGTATCGCCCGAAACTGGAGCGCTCTTGCTCGGGATGGCTTTGCGAGTCCCTTGCCAGGTTCCGGTCTGGTGATGAAAGCTTTCTTCTGAAACGGGACCGGCTCTACCCCCCCGGAGCCGGACCGATCAGGCGACCCCCGCTCTCCCCCCCGGCGGGGGTCGCCCCTTTTCCCCACCTCCCGCGCCTAGCCGCGCGCTCGATGGCGCCGTCTACGCCGAGCCGTCCCGCCCGCGATGGCGCTGCCGCGCCGAGCCGCTCGGTGCCCGACGTGAGTTGCGCGGTTGTCCACAGGGGTCAGGTCTCGTTCGTTGCTCATCCCCAGAACCGCGTTCGGGCCCTCGCCGCCCAGCCCCGCTCGGCCAAGCTCGGACCTCCACTCGCCAGCCGCAGGGAGGCCCACCATGCATCGCCCCTTGGTCATCACCGAAGACCACGCTCTGCTCGACGACCTCGTCCGCATAGCGGCCGCCGCCGGTGCCCAGCTCGACGTGGCCCACGCCCCCGCCCACGCCCGCCCGTTCTGGAACCTGGCACCGCTCATCGCCATCGGCGCCGACCAGGCGGAGGCCGTGGCCGCCACCTCACCCCCGTCCCGTGACCAGGTCCTCCTGGTCACCAGAGACCCGGACGACCCGGACACGTGGCGAAAATGCGTGGCCGTGGGCGCCCAGACCGTCCTCACGCTGCCCACCGACGAGCGCAGGCTGGTCGACCGCCTGGCCGACGCGATGGAGCCCGACCCGAGATCGGGTTCGACCATCTGCGTGATCGGCGGCAGAGGCGGCGCGGGAGCCAGCGTCCTGGCCGCCTGCCTGGCATTGAGGGCTTCGGCCGACCACCTCCGCACCCTCCTCGTGGACGCCGACCCACTCGGCGGCGGCATAGACGCCCTCCTGGGTCATGAGGAGGCGAAGGGCTCACGCTGGGGCGACCTGGTGGCGAGGGAGGGACGCATCAGCTCCAGCGCCCTGCAGGCAGCACTTCCCGCGTTCGGCGACCTGGCCGTGCTCTCCTTTCACAGGGGCGATGTCGCCCCGATCCCCGCACAGGCCATGCGCTCAGTCCTCGAAGCGGGCCGCCGCGGCTTCGACCTCGTGGTCGTCGACCTGCCAAGACATCTCGACCCCGCCGCGATAGAGGCCCTCACCAGGGCGAAGACGACTTTGGCGGTGGCGCCGGCCGACGTACGCGGCATCCTGTCCACCGTCCAGGTGCTCACCGAGGTGCGCAAGCACACTCTCGACGTCCGAGCGATCCTCCGTCCTGGAGTGCTGGACGACGACCTGGCCATGTCCTCCCTGGGCATTCCGTCCGCCGGCAACCTCCCCGACCAGCCCAGGCTCACCGCCACCCTCAACCGCGGCGAACTTCCCAGGCTGGGCCCCCGCACCGTACTCGGCGCCCTGTGCACGTCCCTCCTCCGCGACCTGCTCCCGGCGACATGACCGCCACCCCTGTCACGGCGGCCGTCTCTCCCGAGTTGGTGGAGGCCGTCCGCGTACGCCTGGCCAGAACCGGCGTCGAGCCGACCGCGGCCCAGGTGGCGGTGGCGCTGAGGGCGGAGAGGGCGGTCTACGGAGACGCCGAGATCCTGGCCGTGGCCCGAGCCCTGTGCGCGGATCTGATCGGCGCGGGCCCCCTGGAGCCGCTGCTGGCCCGCCCCGATGTGACGGACGTCCTGGTCAACGGCCCTAGGGAGGTCTGGGTGGACGACGGCACGGGCCTGCGCCGCACGTCGGTGACGTTCGCCGACGACGGAGCCGTACGCCGCCTGGCCCAGCGCCTCGCCACCGCGGCCGGCAGACGCCTCGACGACGCCTCCCCGTACGTCGACGCCCGCCTGCCGGCAGGAGTGCGCCTCCATGCCGTACTCCCACCGGTGGCCCCAGGAGGCACCTGCATCTCCCTCCGTCTCCCGCCCCGCCGCACCTTCGCCCTGACCGACCTCGTCCAAGCCGGCACCATCACCCCACCCGCCCTCCCGGTCCTGACCGCCATGGTCACCGCGAGACTCGCCTTCCTGATCTCGGGCGGCACAGGAACAGGCAAGACAACGTTGCTGTCCGCCCTGCTCTCCCTGGCCGACCAGCGCGAACGCCTCCTCCTGGTGGAGGACTCCGCCGAGCTGCGCCCCCTCCACCCCCACGTCGTACGCCTCGAAACCCGCCCACCCAACCTGGAAGGCGCCGGCGAGGTGAACCTCCGCGACCTCGTCAGGCAGGCACTGCGCATGCGCCCCGACCGCCTGGTCGTAGGCGAGGTGAGAGGCGCGGAAGTGGTGGACCTGCTGGCCGCGCTCAACACCGGCCACGAGGGCGGCTGCGGCACGCTGCACGCCAACACCGCGGCCGACGTCCCCCCACGCCTGGAGGCATTGGGCTGCGCAGCGGGCCTGACCAGGGAAGCCGTCCACAGCCAGCTGTCCGCCGCCCTGGACGCCGTCATCCACCTGATCCGAGACCGAAGAACCGGCAGCAGACGCATAGCCCAGGTCTGCCTCCTGACCAGAGCCTCAACCGGCCTGGTGGAGGCGATCCCAGCCCTGACCTTCACCCCCCAAGGCACCACCCACCCGGGCCCCGCCTACGAGGCCCTCGCCCACCGCATCACCTACAGCCCACCGCTCGATCCCTCGCCACCCAGCGCAGCCGCCCCGAGTAGCCACCCATGACCAGCGCCCTGATAGCCGCGTTGTCCACAGCCTGCGCCCTATGGCTGTGGACAACGCCTTCCACTCCCACAACCCGCCTCACGAAACTGGTGACCTCCAGCCACTCCCCAAGCCACCCTCGGCCCTCACTGTCAAGACTCTTCGCCCGCCCCAGCCCCACCCGCCAAGCCGAAGCCTGGCGCAAGGCATCGATCGAGCTCTGCCAATCCCTGTCAGCGGAACTCTCCGCCGGCCGAACCCCGGCCGAATCGATGGCCCGAGCCCTGACCGCAGTGGACTTCCCTGACCAAGCCCTCCTCCGCCCCGTCCTGGCAGCCGCACGAGACGGCGGCGACGTCTCCACAGCCCTGAGGACGGCCGCTCCACCCCAGGGCGGCGAGGGCCTGCACCAGTTGGCGGCCTGCTGGGAGGTGGGCACCACGGTGGGCGCGGGCATGGCCGCCCTGATCGACCGAGTCGCACAGACGCTGAGAGCCGCCCAAGCCCACCGCCAGGACGTCGCCGCCCAACTGGCAGGCCCCCGCACCACGGCCAGGATGCTCGCCGTCCTCCCAGCCCTCGGCCTCCTCATGGCCGCCGCCCTGAACATGCATCCTCTGAGCTTCTTGTTCGGCAGCATCCCCGGCCTCATGTGCCTGACAGCCGGCGTGGCCCTCGACGTCTGCGGCCTGTGGTGGACCAACCGCATGGCCACCCGAGCCCAATCCTGACCCGGCCCCCGATCGGACCCCGCGATGCTCCACCTGCTGTCAGCCCTGTGCGCCGGCATGGCCGCCTGGCTCTGGTTCTCCCCGAGAACCCCGGCGGACCGCCTCACCCGCCTGCGCCCACCGAAAGAACCACCCGAAGAGCGTCATCCGGCCCCCAGCCGGCTGGAACCGGTCACCCACCGACTCACGAGGCGAACGATCCTCACCGCAGCATGCACAGGCCTGCTCGCCGTACTCCTCATCGGCGGCACCCCAGGACTGATCACCGGCGTCCTCCTGACCCCCGCGACAGCGTTCTACCTCCACCGCCGAACCCCACCCGACTCCCAGGACGACCAGCGCAGAATCGCCGCCGACCTCCCCTTCGCCGCCGACCTCATGACCGCGTGCCTCCGGGCAGGACGCCCGGTGAGCACCGCCACCGAGACGGCCGCCACGGCCATAGGCGGCCCACTGGGCGAGCGCCTGACGTGGGCGAGCACCCGGCTACGCCTGGGCGCCGACCCAGAACCGACCTGGGCCTACCTGGCCAAGGACCCGTCCATGGGCCACCTGTCGAGAGCCATGAGCCGAGCGGCACAAACGGGCGCCCCCGTGGCCGACGTACTGACCCGCCTGGCCGACGACGCCAGAGAAGAATCAAGAGCAGCCGCAGTCGCCGCCGCGAGAAGCGTCGGCGTGAAAGCAGTGGCCCCGCTGGGCCTGTGCTTCCTACCGGCGTTCGTCTTGCTGGGAATCATCCCGGTAGTGGCGGGTCTGGCGTCGACCATCATCATCCCGTAGCCACTCACTACATAAGCCGAGCCATGGGCCCTGCACCATGCATCATCAGCGCTGTGTACTAGGGAGCCGAAGGACAAGAAGGCCAGCTCATCAGTCCTATGTAGCCGGCACCTGAAGCAGGCGTGCACGAAGCTCGGCTACATCTACATCTGTCAGCCCAGCCGCCCGCAATTGCTTCTCCAGCTCCAACCCGTCCAGCGCCCCAAGAAGGGCATCCTGAGCAGTCGTGCCCTTACGGGCGAGAATGCGGCGAATCTCATCGGTCTGATCCGCAACCCCTAGGGCTCGAAACAAGGGAGGCAACCGGCCCGCGCTCAACGCGTAGTCGTCGGCGATGTCATCGGGCGAGACCCCGGCCAGCGCCAACACCAGCATGACGACGAGTCCGGTCCGATCCCGCCCAAGCCCGCAGTGCACGAGCACCCCACCAGGCCGAGCCCGCGCCACGGCCGCGACGGCCTCCGCGCAGAACCGGGCCTTCTGCTCGATGAAGACCCGGTAGTAGAGCGGAGAACCATCGAGCTCGTTCTCCCAGATCTGGTTCCAGAACACGGTGTCGGCGGAGTCGTCCAACGGCACGTGGACGGTCGTCACCTCGTCAGGTCGAGGGCATGCGTCACCCCGGCGCTCATCGTCGTTCCGCAGATCGACCACGGTCCGAACCCCGTGCTCGACGAGCGCCCGCCATTCCGCCGCCGTAAGCCGCTCAGGATTATCCGACCGAACCAGGGCTCCCGTACGTACGGAGCCGCCCCCACTCACGGCGATTCCGCCGAGGTCCCGTACGTTGAAGCACCCTTCCCATTCGAGATGCCGCCGCTCGACCACATAACCTCCAGGGCATCGCGAACATTCGCGGCGAACCGGCCTTATCCGTCACCGCTACTCATTGAGACAGCGCCGGCCCTACCTTGGTTCGTCATTTTCGGGACGCCGATCATCCGCCATGCCGCCGAAGGCGATCTCGTTCCCTTCCAGGTCCTCGTAGATGACCTTGGTCACGCCGTTCTCGTACGTCTCCCGCTTGACGGGCTCGATGCCGCGCCGAGTGATCGCCGCGACCCGTTCCCGCAGGTCCTCGACGAACGACACCACCAGCGCGTTCCCGGCCCGTTCCGGGTCTTGGACGATGTAGACGTACCGATGCTCGGCAAGCTCCCACACGGCCTCGACGTCGTTCGGGATGAACGACGGCTTCTCCCCGAACAACTGCTCGTACCACCGCGACGCCGCCTGGTAGTCGCGGACGGGGATGCCGGCGAACAGATCAAGGGCCATGTCGTCCTCCACATGCAGTCGCGTGCCGCCACCGAAGTAGACCCGTGCCCCGCCGAAAACTCATCGCCACGAGCCCAGCGCAGGGATTGGACGAGCCGGGACCAGGGACGAGGCGGCCGGCAACCCACGGACAGAACCCGCTCATCCACAGACCACCACCTCTCCAACAGGCTCATCCACAGAACCGCGTTCGGGCCACCGCCCGCCACCCCGCCTCCGCCACCCTTTGAACCCCCGCCGGACAACCTCCGGCCCTCAACACCTGGAGGCACGATGCCAAGTCCCGTCACCACGCCAGACGACATCAAAGCCACCCCAGAGCAGTCCAAGCGCGCGTGTGACGCCCGACCCCAGCAACCAGCCACAACACCAGACCGAGCCCCTGAGTCTTCTCCGACCCGTCGGGCGAGAGGTCCCTGGCCGCGCGTCGACAAGTGGCTCCATTACGCGGCCGTCAACCGCGAACGAGGCATGTCCACAGCCGAATACGCAGTAGGCACGATCGTTATCTTTGGTGACTCTCAGTCGTACGGCAAGTACTTCAAGTAGTGTGGGCGGCTACTTGGCGCACAGTATCTGGGGGTCCGTACGGCATGTTGGGCAGGTCAGGTGCACCCGAGCGGCGCTACCGGGCTGAACGAGCGGTGGCCGCCGATGAGTCGGTGTCGTGGGTGGTGGTCGACGAGGACCTCGAGTTGCATGTCGAGGCGTGCGCGTACCTGGCGGGGCTGCGCGGAGCGGGCCGGGCGTTCAACACCGAGAAGACCTACGCGGGCCGGATCGCTTTGTACTTGTCGTACTGCACGGGGTACGGGATGGATTGGTCGAGGCCGAGCCTGCCGCAGCTGATGGCGATGATGCGGTGGCTGGTGGACGAGCCGATGCCGTCGCGATCACGCAAACCGGGTGCCGCGGTGCGGTATCGCAGCGAGGGCACCGCGAACGCGATCATGGGGACCGTTGGAGAGTTCCTGTCGTGGTGCAGCCTGCAGGGGTGGGTGCCGCCGACGGTGGTCAACACGCTTACTCAGCCGAAGTTCCTGCGCTACCTGCCGGCGGGATTTGATCCGGGTGAGGACGGTCAGCACCGCACGATCATGGCCCGCACGATCAAGTACAGGGTCGCAATCCCGGGCTATGAGTGGCTGACGGATGAGGAGATCGAGGTGCTGCTCGGCCTGGCCCGGCACGACCGCGACAGATTCCTCATCCAGCTCCTTTCGCAGAGCGGCATGCGGATTGGTGAAGCGCTCGGGCTGCGCCGCGAGGACATGCACCTGCTGCCCGATTCTCGGGTGCTGGGCTGCCGGCACGAGGGGCCGCACGTTCATGTTCGGCGGCGGGTCAACGCCAACGGCGCGTTCGCCAAGGCCCGGCAGCCCCGGGCGATCCCGGTGGACGAGGTCACGATCGAGCTCTATGCGCACTACCAGTTCGAGCGGGCCGAGGTCACCGGCGACATCGGGGACGACGGGGACATGGTGTTCGTGAACCTGTTCCACGTGCCGCTGGGCAAGGCCATGTCGTACGGGACAGCCTATGAGTTGTTTTGCCGCCTGGCCAAGCAGGCCGGATTCCGGGCCCGGCCGCACATGCTTCGCCACTCGGCAATTACCAGGCTCCGGCGGGCCGGGGTGGATCGCCGGGTCGTGCAGGAGATCGCCGGTCACGTCTCGGTGACTTCGCAGGACCCGTACTCCCATGTAACCGACTCCGACAAGCGCGAGGCCGTGGAGATGGTGGCGGCCAAGAGAAGGCAGTCCCGTTCGTGAGCGGCCCGGGCGATGTGCTCGCCTTCCCCTCGCCGGACGACGAGCCGGACGGGCGCGGGCCGGTTCGGGGAGCACTGGCACCGGCGCAGGCCGAAATTTGGACCGCGTGGTTGTCGGCGAATACGCCCTCCCCCTGGCGGGTTGGGGAGTGGAATGCGGCCACGTGGCTGTTCACCGGCGATGTCGAGAACCGTTCCACGGTCGCCTACCGCTGCACGGTGGCGGCCTGCGATCGGATCTCGCGCACTCAGGCCCTGTGTGACCTGTGTGAGAAGGCGTTCCGGAAGTCGGAGCTGGCGCTGGAGGAGTTCCGGGACGGCTTCGTCCCGGACCGCAACCGGGTGATCGATGGCGGGGCCAGGCCCTGCATCGTGGCGGGCTGCCCGCGGGACGGGGCGTTGTGGGGGTTGTGCACCGCGCATGGGTCACTGCGGCACAAGGACATGATGCGCAAGCGGCCCGGCGCCGAGGACCTTCAGGCGTGGGTCGCCGCCGCGGCCCCCTACGACCCGCTTCCGGCGTGTCTGGTCGGCGGCTGCGTGCGTGATGGGCGGCCGGGCTCGGGAATCTGCGACCTGCACACCCGGCGGCTGAAGGCGGACGGCCTGGAGGTGGCGGACGCGGCCTGGCTTGACCGGCAGGCGCCGTTCCTGATCGTAAACCAGTTCTCCCTGGCGCCGCTGGAGCCGGTGGTGCGCGCAGAGTTGCTGTTCGCGCTGGCCGCCCGGGATGAGCGGGGGCAGCGGCTGGACCCGACCGCAGTCCGCCAGTCGGTCGCGGTGCTGGTCCGGCATCAGGTCGCCGCGATCGCGGCGGTTCAGTTGGGCGCGCTGCCGGCCCGGGCCACGGCGAACGTCGACGCGCTGTTGCGGGAGACGTTCCGGGTGGTGGGTGCGGCGTTCGACCGGTTCCGCGGGGTGGATCCGGCCACGCGGCTGACCTTGGACTTGGTCGATCTCGGGGCCCGGGGCAGGCACGGCAGGCCTACCGCCCGGCCCGGCGATCTGGACATCTCGATGATCCGGCAGGTCTGGCTGCGGGACATCCTGGTGGCCTGGATCAGCGAGGCCAAGCCCACGACCAGCGAGGTCCGCCGGGCGCACAAGGCGGTGCAGACCGCAGCCCGGGCGCTGGACGTGCGCACCGGCGGCGGGCTGGACCCCGCGGCGCTGCGGTTCGCCGACATGACCGCGGTCGTAGCGGGCTTTGCGAACCTCCTGCGCGCCGATGGCCAGGAGATGAGCCAGAAGAACAAAGCCAGCCTGCTGTCGATGTGGTTCAAGGTGCTGGACTGGGGCCGGCTCACCGAGCGGCTGGACGGCATGGCCGCCTCCTTTGCCCGGCATTCCAGCCACGTCATCAAACAGGTCCAGGTTAACGAGGACGAGATCGGCAGGGCGATCCCGGAGTCGGTGATCGCCCAGCTGGACGCGCACACCGACCTGCTGGGCGCGGACATCGCCCACGGGCGGCTCTCGGCCGAGCAGGTCCACGCGATGGCGGTGGCGATCTATGAGCTGCTGCGCGACACCGGCCGCCGCCCCGCCGAGATCGCACAGCTGGAGGTCGACTGCCTGGAGCGGGACGGGGAGAACTGGCAGCTGCGCTGGGACAACAGCAAGGGACAGCGCAAGGGGCGGCGGTTGCCGATCCCTCTGGAGACGGCGACCACCATCCATACCTGGCTGGCCGTCCGGCAGGCGATCGCATTGCCGTCCGGTTGCGAGGGGTTCCTGTTCCCGCCGGCCGGAGAGTTCGGGGAGGTCCGGCATCTGACCTCCGAGCAGATCTCACCGATCATCCGGGCCTTCGCCGATGCGGTTCCACGGCTGCTAGCCGAGGAGTTCGGCCCCGACGGGCGGCCGCTGCCGTTCGACCGGTCGCTCATCTTCCCCTACGCGTTCCGCCATTCTTACGCCCAGCGACACGCTGACGCCGGGGTGCCGATCGACGTGCTGCGCGACCTTATGGATCATCGATCGACGCAGACCACGGCCGGGTACTACACCGTCTCCCTCAAACGGAAGCGGGAAGCGGTGGAAATCGCCGGCCGTCACGGCTTCGACCGCGCCGGTCGTGCTCGGCCGACCCGTTCGGGCACCGCCTATGAGGCGCAATCAGTGGCGGTGCCCTACGGACGCTGCACCGAGCCCGCCAACGTCAGAGCCGGAGGAGGCGCCTGCGCGATCCGTTTCCAGTGCGCCGCCTGCGCGTTCTTCCGCGCCGACGCGACCTATCTGCCGGAGATGGAGCAGCATGTCACGCGGTTGCGGGCCGATCGGGAGCGGGCGCTGGCGATGGACGTCGACGAGTACGTGATCGCAAACTTCGACGCCAACATCAAGGCGATGAGCAGGATCGTCGGCATCGCTCGGGACAAGCTGGAGGCGCTGCCCGAAGAGGAACGGGCCGAGCTGCTCGCGGCCGCCGATGCGTTGCGCATCGTCCGGGCCCAGCAGGCCGGCAGCGTCACCGAGCGCGGGGTCACCGATCTGGGCATGCCCGGACGGCGCGGGCGGGAAAGCGCGTGAGCCAGAGGTCACCGGGAAGGGCGCCGGGCGCCGGGCGCACCCCCGGCGACGTGCTGCGTGAGGTTCGCCGCAAGGACAGCCAGGTCAAACGCGGCAAGGTGCTGGCCACGCTGGAGGAGCTGAAGGCATGCGGGGAGCCGATCACGTTCCGGGCTGTCGCCGTGGCGGCCCGGGTGTCGATCTCGTTGGTCTACTCCCCGGGCGTTCGTGAGCACATCGAGACCGCGATCGCCGGGCAGGCCAAAGCGGCCCGGCGCGCCACCGCGACCGGGACCAGCGCCTCGGCCGCGTCCCTGGCCTGCGACCTGGAACTGGCCCGCGCGCAGATCAAGCAGCTGCGCGCGGAGCGAGACAAGCTCAAGGCCGCCGTCCAGCGCGGTCTGGGGACGGCACTGGCGAGTGCCGGCAGCCGGGAACTGACGGAGCGGATCAACGAGCTGCTGGCCCAGGTCGAACGCCTGTCCACCGAGCGCGACGCCGCGCTGGCGGAGAACGCGCGGCTGAAGGCCACGCTGACCGAGACCGAAGACAACCTGACCGCCGCCCGGACTGCGTTGAAAGACCTGATGAAGGAGGTCAACCGTGATCGCTGACCCCGCGCCGCTCCCGGGCCCCGCCGCCTGGGCGGAGAATCGGCGAACAGAAGCGTATCTTCCTGATTACACTGCGTGCTCGTTAGTCTGCCCGGTTCGCTGAGGGGTCCGCATGAGCTTCACAGAACACGACGTTCACGAGTGCCGCCGCCTGATGAGCGCCTGCCGCGTCAACCAGCTGGCGATCGGCGACATGCTGAGGGCCGCGTGGGCCGACGGCGACGCCCTCGGGGAGTTCTGCGAGCAGGTCGGCCTGTCGGTGACCACCGCCAAGCAGTGGCGGGCCACAGCGAAGGCGGTCACGCCGGACCTGCGCACGCTGCTGGAGACCTGCGGCGTCTTCGTCTCCTACAGCGTCTTGCGCGAGGGAACACGCATGGTGGGTGGTCGGCCCGTCGACGGCGGCTACGCCAAGCTCCGGCGCTTGATCGACGACGCGAAGACGGCGGGCATCGACCGGGTCAACCACGCCACCTACCAGACGGTCTTGGGCACGGCGCCCTCGCTGGCCATCGTCTTGGATCCGCAGGCACGGGAGGCTGAGGACGTCGTCGACTACGTCAGCGACATGAACAACAGCCCCAACCGCGACCTGCTTGTCTCGGCGCTGCTCGCCGACGACGCCGTGACCCGCGCCGAGTTGGAGGCCGAGTTCGACAAGCAGCGGGCGGAGCGAGAAGAACAGAACGGCCAGCAGCCGCCGAAGCAGCCCACGGGCAAGCCCGACCCCAGCGCTGCACTGGTCGCCGATCTGCTCGCTCTGGCCGCGCAGTCCGCACGGATCATCAAACGCCTTCCCAGGACAGTGCAGCTGGACCTCGCGCAGCAGGCCAACGCCTCCGTCGCCCTGGACGACCTGGACGTCTTTACCAAGAGAGTCCGTCAGATCGCCGGGATCCACACGGTCAGCGTCCCGGCGCAGCGTCGCGCGCCGCGCCAGAAGGCAACAGCGTGATGAGCCAGGAACCACCCGAGCCTACCGTCGACGATGGCGAGGACGCCCTCGGCGCGGACATAGCCGAGTTCGTCAAGCTGGAGAGCAAGGGCCCATGGGTGCTGGCCTACCTGGTCGCCCGACGGGTGGCGCCCGGCGAAGGTGACGGCGTGAGAATCGAACACCAGTCCAGGTGTTTCGGCCGAAACACCTTCCGCCGCATCAGTGCCCGGGAGTTCGCCCGCCGGGCCGGCACCAGCGCCAAGAGGGTCCTCGCGTTCTTGGATGCCTGGAACCGGCTGGCGGAGGAGGGCGTCGTTGACCACGCCGCCGACCTGCACCCGGACAAGGAAGTCGAGCTACCTAACACCTCGAAGTATCCCTTCTACGGCAAGAACGGCTATTACCGCAGCTGGGAGGCCACCAACCTCTCGCCCAAGCGGCGCGAGGCGGTTGAGGAGGAGGCCGAAAAGTCGGGAACCCGTCCTCCTGCCGTCGCCTACATTCTCAGTCATCCCAAAGCGGTCAAGACCGCTCTGCTGGCCGATGAGACGACACGAATGGCGGCGCGGCAGGCTCTGGCGGAGTTCGACGCCCGTCAGGCGGCCGCAGATGCTGAAGACCGCGCCGCGGCCGCCAAGGTCACTAGCGAACGGCGGCGCGAATACGACGACGCCATCCGCGTAGAGCGGGACGCCTACGCCGCACAAGCCCGTGAAGCCAACGAGGGATCGCAGGCCGATGCTTCCATGGACGTCTTCAACGCCATGGCCGAAATCCGCATGGCTGCCTCGCGAGCGCTGGCGTTGCTGAGCAAGCAACAGATCAACTTCACCACGGACCGCGCCGAGGCCATCGCGGAGCTGTGTGACGGCGCCGAGGCGGCGATCGCCGCTGTCCGCGACATGGCCACCGGCGCTGCTCTGGACGACGCCACGCTCGCGGCTTTCATGGACGAGAACGGGAAATTCCTGTGAGCCGACGCCGTGATGAGATGGGCTGGACCCGCGCCGAGACCGACGTCGCCGAGGTGATGATCTGGCTGCGCAGCAACCACGGCCGCGAACTCAGCTACGCCGACATCGCCGCCGGTGTCGGCATCAAGGACGGCGCGCGCCTGCGGCGGGCCGTCAAGGTCGTCCGCGTGGTTGCGGCCAACCGGGGCGATCGCCTGGAGCGGTTCATGCCGTCGGCCGACCCCGCCCGGCGCCGGGTCTGGGTCACCCGCTACATGCGCTCGGGGCACGGCGACGAGTTTTGCGCCCGCGACGCGATGTCGGCCGCACGCGCGGCGATGACCTCGGTCAAGGACATGCACCGCGCCACCACCTTCGAGGCCGGTAACCCGCACTCGATCGCGCGCCAGGAGTTCGCCACGATGGCCCAGGCCGCCGATGAGTGCATCACGAGAGTGTCCGGCCTCGACAAGGTCGGCTCGCAGGTGGTCCGGACCGAGAACACCAGCCTGCTGATGCAGATGATCGCCGACCTGGAGGCCCGGCTGACCTAGCGCGCAGCCGGCGGGCTGGGGCTCTTCCGCTAGCACCGGGCGTGATGAGTAGCGCGGCCGAGACGGCGTCACCAACTGGCTTCGGCGGCAAAGTACTTAACCGTACGCCGCAAGATGTCACGTTCATGCTCAAGCTGCCGGACCCGGTTGCGCAACTGCTTGTTCTCCTCCTGCGGGTCCCGGCCGCCGGCGTTCGGCGCGGTTGTCTTGCGGCGGTCCTTGCTGGGGCCGCCGCCCTGCTCAGCCTGCGCGGCTCGTACCCACAGCCGCAGCGTCTCGCGATTGACGCCCAGGTCCTTTGCGACGTCAGTGAATGTTCGCGAAGGGTCGGCCATGTACGCGGCGACGCCGCTTGCCTTGAACTCCGGTGAGTAGGTCTTCATGCTCACGCGGTGACTCCTTGGTGACGAGATCCCCGCCGGCAAGATGCATCCGCTGATGCTTGTCCGGCGCGGGGCATGGCGGGCGTGAAACAAGCCCCATGCTGCAATGACGGCCCGTCCGTCCCCGAGCACCTTCCGTCATTTGTACCAACGCTGGTACAGATCTTTGGGGATCATGGACGCCACCGTGGGTGAGTGCCCAGCCCGATCACGCCTCGCCTCGCTGAACTGCGCAGACAGTTCGGGCTCAGGCTGCGTGAGCTGCGCGAGGCGCACGGGCTGACCCAAGAGCAGCTGGGCGAGCTGGCCGAGGTGGATCGCAAGACCGTCAACCGAATCGAGAACGGTATGTTCAGCCCGCATCTCGATAAGGTGTTCCAGATCGCCGATGCGCTGCGTGTGCCAGCCAGGGATCTGTTCGAATGGGACAGCGCCCCGCATCGTTGATCGCCCGCCAATGGCTGGAGATCTCGGCGTCACCGCCACGTCCCGCCCAGATCAACTGGGACAGCGCCACCAAGCAGACCCGCGAACGGACTGTGCGATGGTCCGGCGGCGTTCGCAAGGCCGCCATCACCTCGCCAGGCCACTGGCGAAATCCACCGGTATGCACCGCACCCGGGTGGCTACCCTAACGGGATGCAGATCCGCAGCCAGGTACTGAAGCTGTTAGCCACACCGGGCACCGACTCCCGATTCTTCGACGCCTACCTGCCGAATGCGATCCGCACCGCCACCGGCTGTCGTCCACATCAGGTGTGGGAGGCGCTGTACGGGCTGCTGGCCGACGGGCTGGTTTACATCGACTCCGGTCAGCAGGCCCCCGATAACTGGCGCTGGAAGCTGTCTGAGCGCGGTCTGAAGGCCGTCAGCGGCGGCCCGTGGGAGCCGCACGACCCCGAGGGTTATCTGCGCCGGCTGCGCCGTCAGATTCCCACGCTGCATCCGACCGCCTACCAGTACATGCAGGAGGCTCTGCAGGCCTTCAACGCGGGCTGTTACCTGGCGTGCTCGGTGATGCTCGGGGTTGCTGCCGAGCAGGTCTTCCTCGAGGTGGCCGAGGCCATGGTCGCCGCCGCGCCCTCGGCTGAGAAGCTTCGCAAGGAACTGGACAATCCCAAGAGCTCGCAGCACGCCCGTTTCCAGGCGCTGCGCGCCAGGCTGGAGCCATTGCGCAACACGCTGCCGGACGATCTCGGCGACAGCCTGACCATGGACGCCGTGGCCGACCTACTGCGCATCACGCGCAACGAGGCTGGCCACCCCCACGGGCGGGTCATCGACGAAGACACGGCCTACACGCACCTGCAGATGGCCGCCCGTTACCTGAGCAAGATGACCGCCCTGGCCGAGCACTTCACCCGGCAGGCCGCCACCCAGTCCACGATGCCACCACCCGCCAAGAACGCCGGCCTATGAACCCAGAATGCGGGACTCCGGCTCGGGGTGCCTGGCGTCATCCGGCCGCGGACCAGCCGACCGGCAACCCCACGATGGCCACCAGCAATCGTGCCGGAGTCATCCACCTCTCCCGCTCGACGCGCTCGGGCGTCTCGGCGGGCGTCTGGTAACCGGGCATTCCCATGCCGATGCCGACCGGCATATGCGAGTGAGTCTCAGCTCAGCCAATCGGCGGGGATGAGCTTGGTCCCACCTCGCCAATTGTGTTCGACGCAGTCGCGGAACCAAGGTTCGGAGAGATTGGCGTGGTCGCCGACGATGATCTGCAGGCCGGGCGTAAGTTCCTGGGTGACGTCGTACAGCAGCCGGAAGGTTCGCAGGACGGCGCCGCGATCGGCGTCGCCTTCGGGGACGCCGCTTTGGAGGGACATGTCGGAGGGGTAGTGGGCCTGGGTGGGCTGGTCGAGGATGAGGAAGCGGGGTACGGGTCTGTTCTGCCTGGTGAAGTAGCGGTGGAGGGCCAGGTGGGTGGCCAGGTGGTAGCCGATCCAGTTCGCTGCGCTGCCGATGCGTTCCAGCCGGATGGGCCCTCGTTCGGTGTCGGTGACGACGGTGAGGCGGGCGAGGTCGAGGCGGACGCTGCCCTCGCTGTGTTCGAGTTCGAGCTGGTCGGCGTAGCGGGTCATGTCTTGCCCGACCAGGAGGAGGCGTGAGGTGAGCTGTTCGCGGTCCTCGTCGTCATTGAGTTCGGCTTCGAGGGCGGCAACGGTCGCGGCTGCGCTTTCGGCGGCCGCGCGTAGTCTCTGCAGTTGCGTGTCGTCGGTGGAATCGACTCGGGACAGGATCGCGTCGATGCGTCCGCGGGTGAAGTCGCGTCCGTCGGCTGAGGTGAGGTCTGTGACCCGGTTGGCGGTGCGGAGCGCCGTTAGCGCGGCTTCGGTGCTGGCGAGTTGGTCGCGCAGGGAATTTGCCTGGCCGTCAAGAGCGATGAGGGCACTGCGCTGGGACGGCCTCGCCTCGGCGAGGTTCTCTAGCTGCGCTTGCAGCAGGGCCAGGCTGGAGCGGAGGGCTGCCGGAGTCGGGTCGGCGTGTTCTGTCTCGTGCCCGCAAGCCGGGCAGGTGGGGGAAACCGAGGGCCCGGTTTCGGGCGCGGCGCCGATGAGTCCGAGGCTTGCCAGACGTCCGGCCTGGAGCTGGAGTGCCGCCTCGTAGTCCGTTTCCCCATCGCGGTGGTCCAGGAGGAGAGCCCGGTCGGCCATGACCCGGTTGAGATCGGCTCGTAACGTCTGTGCCTGGCGTTCGAGAGCGATGTATTGGTCCTGCTGGGCGATGTCATCCACCGTGGGACGGGGCTGCTGCGGAGGCGGCGCGACCCGGGCACCCTGCAGGACGCGGACCAGCGTAAGACGGTCGGTGATCTCTTGCTCAACGATCAAACCGACAGCGCGGGCCTCGTTGTACAGGGCGCGCAGTTCTACATCGATGGTTTGAGCTGCCAGTTCCGCGCCGCGAAGCGCGGCTTCGGCGCGTTGGAGGGCATGTTTGGCGCCTCGGAGCTGGGCGCGTTTGATCGCTTGGTCCTGCGGGACGGCCCCGAGGAAGTAGGGGATGGTGTCGCGCAGGCTGTCGGCGATGCCGCGTTCGCCTTGGCGGTGGAACAACGCGGTGGAGCTGGCGATCTCGTTCTGGCTTTGAAGGCAGAGCAGGACGGCGTGGGCGAGAGTTGCCTCCAGTGGCGCGCGGCCGCCGGCTCCGGGGTCGGTGATGTTCTCCTCGATGCCGATCCGCCGGCCGATCTGGGTGCGCAGAGTGGCGGCGTTGGTGTTGACGACGAGATCTGCCAGCGCTGGTGGTTGCTGGAGGTCGTTACCGAACTCCAGCATGGCTTGCTGGGAGGACGCCTTCCCTGCGGCGGGTGCGGGGCGGGCAATGAAGACCTGTCCCTCATCCAGCTGCCAGAGGGTTGCATACCAGACGACGGTGTCGGTGATCGGTCCTTCGGGGACCTGGATGGACTTGCGTCCCAGGCAGTAGTCCACGATGGTCAGCAGCGCACCTTTGCCTGTCCGAGACTCACCGGTGACGATATTCAGACGTCCGGGCCGAAAGTTGACACGGCGGATGGCGCCCTGAGCGTTGTAGAGGATGACCGACAGCAGCTGCACCGAATCAGGGTGCCACACCGAAGAGCGCGAAGAGGGTTGCCGGCTGATCTGCCCGGGTGAACCACCTCCCGATGAGTCCGGACGCGCGCACGATCTGGGCGGCGTCACCGGCCTTGATCGGCATGGCGGTGGCTGCGAGCGTGCCCTGCAGTCCGCCGTCGCCGGTCACCGTCAGCATGCGGTTGGCCATGCCGAACCGCAACCCTTCACGCACGTGCTCGGTGAGGGCTTGGGCGCGCTGTGGGAATGCCGCCCGGATTACGGCGTTATCGGTGATCCACGTTGATAGGTGGGTTCTGGTGTCTCGTGGCAGCGCTTCCCGGGTGCCCTTGTGGAGGACGAGGGGCGCAATCAGGAACGTCAGGTACCAGGGCATCGCCTGGCTGGACTGGCGTTCGTACTGGATGGCCCCGTTCGCGGAGATGACGGCCATGAGTGCGGGGTTGAGAAGGGCGGCCGCCTCGCGAGGTCGATCCGCCCACGCTCTCACGGGCCCTCCGGTGCCTCGGCCGAGGCGGAGACGCTGAGGAGTTTCTCAAGACGGGACTGGAAGTCAGGGTGCCAGCCGATCTCCTGGTTCTCGGCGAGCACGTGACGTCGGCCGCGTGCGAAGAACGCGTCGTTGTAGCGTGGCCGCACGTTGACCGCGGTGGAATCTCGCAGCGTGCGCAGCAGCGCCTTACCCGCGGCGATCTTCGCGTTCTCGTCGGCGTCGAGCCCGAGGTCTTCGACCATGTCGGCGAACGCCCGATCCCATTCGTCGCGGAGGTTGTCCTCGAACTTCCCGAGTTCGTGCAGGCCGATCAGATCTTCGGTGATCCATTTGGTCGCCTGCGTGACAGCGCGGTAGTAGTCGACGATCGCTTTGCGGAGATTCACCTCGTTGCACGCGACCCAGCGCATCTGATGCACGAAAACACTGTCGGTATGCAGGGCGATGACGTGGTTCTCGTCGACATCGGCCAGTTCCACGGTGGTGGGCAGATTGTCTTCGCTGAACTGATCCCGTAGATGCGAGAGCATGGCGTGGGCCTCGCCGGCGCCCACCCTCTGGCGGCGGCGTTGCAGCATGTCCAGAGCGACCCCAGCCCACCACTTCCACACCATCGACAAGTACAGGTCCTGGTTGGTGTGCGGCAGTGCGGCCCACAAGAGCTTGCGAAGTTTCTCGTCCAGGTCAGCGACGCCGAGGGCTCCATCGGCCACGGTCACACGGTTCAAGAAGATCTGCTGTTCGGCCTCGGTGAAGTCCAGGAAGCGCTTGCGCGCGGCCTCGGTGATCTTGTTTGTGGACGTGCGTGCTGCGTCGTTGAGCTTGATGACCGCTGCCTGGGTGTTGCGGGAATCCGGCCGTAGAGCATGGGCGGCGGTGTCGGCAGTTGCCACGGCCGTAGTCACCAGGATGAGTGCCGGACCCTGAGGATCTGTGGGTTGCGCGGTGTTCATCCACACCGTGAGCGTCTTCCACAGATCGACGTCCTTGTCGCCCAGCGCGATGGCGGAGCCTATGTGATGCTTGGCTTGCAAGAGCTCAACTGGGGAACCGGCCTGTTCCCAGGCGACATCATCATGTGTCTCGATGCTGATCGCCTGGTCGGGCCGCTCGGGAGCCCGCTGGAGCAGTTCAATCAAACACCAGTTCACCTGGTAGAGATAGCCGATCGCACTGGCGGAGGCGTCGTGCTGACCGGCAGGCATAGATCGAGTCTCTAGTGGTCCCGGACCCCGTGTCTAGGAGGCGAACGCGATTCCTTCACCTAGAGCACTAACCGTGCACGAAGATCCGGACTTGTACAGCTACCGGCATCGAACGCCCGCATCGCCCAGCGAATCCTCGCCTGACTGCCGCCGTCCGGCACGACCGCTACAACGGCCAATCCACCCGCCTACGACCATCAATCCGTTTATAAGACTTGTTCCGATACACGCTTCGGCACGTCGCGTGCGTGCCGGGGAGCGCTCATACGAGCATGGCAGGACATCATGGTCGGGTGCCGCTGGATGAGCTACCGCAGCAGTTCACCCACGGGTGCACGATGAACAGCGGGAAGGACCTCGTCTCGAAGTTTCGCGACGAGCGTCGGTTCATGGACCACGACATGGTTCAATGCCGCAGCCAGGACCTGGGCCACCTGGTCATCTTCGAGGGCAGCCCGTAGCTCCACGGTGAGGATAGCCTCCGCGTCCGGTGCGGATCCGCCGCCTTGACTGAATTGGCGGATGGCGGTCGCAGCAGCCGTCACCTTGAGGAGCGAGTCCCCCGACAGGGGAGAGGTCTGAATCTCCTCCTCGAAATCAGCCCAGCCATTCGGGGGCGGGTCCGGCATGTTCATGCTCGCGCGCGGGACAATCTTTGACAGCGCTAGTGCCTGCGGCAATGCGTCGGCCTCCTTGGCCAAGGCACTGAGTAGGGTCAGGAAGTTCACAGCCGTGGCCTGAGCGGTTGGCGTGCCGCCTAGGGCGTCCCGTACCCCTTCGGCAACCAGGTGGTGTTGCGTGTCGCCAGTGCCGGCGAATCGCACCAGGATGCGTGCGATCGCGAGGAAATCGAGATCGGCCGGCCCGGGTCCCTGGAGAACGCGCAGTCCGCAGGTGATGAGGCGGTCGCGCCATTTGGGCCACGAGCGCGCCATCCCGTCGTCGATGAGATCCAAGGCCAGCCTCGGCCCGATGGGGACGATGGTGCCCAGCCGGGCTTCGGCTCCCTCGTCGATTGTTTCCACGAGTTCGACCACGGCCTGGTGCTGATGGTCTTGCGGAGTGGAGTACAAGCGGCCGGCGGCGAAGATCCACGTGTTGCGCCAGTGTGGGCTGGCGGCTGCGGTGCGTAGGCGCTGCGTCACACGCTCTAGTGGGCCGGTGGTCAGGTGCATCGCGGCCATCAGTTCCTGCAGGGAGCGCACGTCGAAGCCGTAACCCTCATCGCCGCGGGGCGCGATGAGCACCAGGCGCCGGGTAGCCGCCGTGACGATCTTGACGCGGAGGTCGGCGTCGGCGCTGGAGGGTTTGAAACCGGCTTCGTCCAGCACCTGCCAGGTGAGGTTTTCCAGCTCCTGATGGGTCAGGGCGGCGTTGGAGCGGTCGCCGGATTCGCTGCGGGCCTGGAGTTCGAACCCGATGCGTTCGTGCAACTGCTGGATCTGTAGCCCGTGTTCCTGCAGGATCCGGTTGAAGCTGGTCTGCTTGTCTCGCTCGCGTTTGAAGACGATCTCGTAGTAGGTCCAGAACAGGCTGAAGCGGTCCGGCGCGAGGCTACCGGCTCCTCCGAGGATGATCGTCATAATCAGTACTTGCAGCGGTGTACGCAGCAGGTTGCGCAGCCCCTCGTCGTCAGAGGCCTGGCGCAACTGTGTGACGATCTTCTCGACTCGGTCTTGGTCGTTGCCGAGCCGCACCGTCGTCACCAGCGTGCCGTAGCGCACGGCCTCGTCGGGTTGGAGGTAGTCCAGGTCGATGCGCTCGAACTGGGTGGGGGCGATGTTCTCGGTGTAGCCGATCGGGCGGGTGGTCAGCACGACAAACAGGTCACAGTCGTCGCCCTCAGCGGTGGTCACCAGTTCGGTGACCCGCTCTATGAGCCGCTTGCGCACGGTCGGGTCGGTGACCTCGTCCAGTCCGTCCAGCACCAGGAACCAGGGCCAGCGGCGCATCCACGCCGACAGTGCGCTGGGCATGACGTTGCCCAGATCGGAACGCTTGGAGACCCGCTCGGCGATGTAGCGGATCAGGGTGGTGTCTTCCTCGGTCCCGTGCTCGTGGGCATACTCGGCGAGGTCGACGCGCATGGCCCAGCGCCGGTGGCGGGGCAGCGCGGCGCCAAGCCGCGCCAGCGCCTGCTCCATTCCGGAGATCACGTCCTGGTGCTCCCCGCTGAGGTTGCTCGCTCCGGCGAGCATGGCCGCCCGGTAGGCCTGCACCAGGAACTTGGAGATGGTGGTCTTGCCGTTGCCTGGGGCGCCGGCCACGATGAGATGGCGCGGGCCCCGGCGCGTGGTGAGAGTGGGCCGCAGCATGTGCTCACCGCGGTCGAGCACATGCCGGATCACGCTGCCGTGCTCGGCCCCGCTGCCGACGGTGACGGGCAGGTCGATGGCGACCTCGTGGACGGGCAGGCCCTTGCCGTCGCTGCTGCCAGCTTCGTCGAAGTAGATGGCGCCTTCGCCGATCAAGGTGGTGCGGGCGTGGGCGCGCAGCCCTGGTTCAAGCTGATCCAGCGGCAGGGAGCCGGCGATCTCGGCCAGGTTGGCGAACACGTCGGTGGCGGTGAGGAAGCCGGGGAAGGCCTGCCGCACGCCCGGGTAGCGGTGCAGCAAGGCCTGGATCTGGTTGCCGTCCCACAGCCGCCACTTGCGCAGCCTGGACAGGCGGGCGAGCTTGGCCTTGCGCTCGGCACCGTCACCGATGTCGCGGCTGTCGTCGGCCAGGGCGTCGAGGTAGCGATGGATGTTGTCGTTCAGGGTGTCGTGACCGCCGGAGCCGGGGACCGGGGTCAGCGGCACGTTGGTGATAATCACGAGGTGATCGGGGACCGGATTTCTGCCCTTGGCGGGGTCGGCCCACGCGTCGAGTTCCTTGCGAACGTGCCCCCATAGCCAGGACGTATCGTCCTGAGGCCGAGCCGCCAGCTGGTCCTTATGCTTGACCTGGAACACCGTGTACCCGTCCCAGACCTCGCTGGACTGGCCCTCGGCCGGCTGCCAGATGAGCGGGCCTTTGAAGTACAGGTCACGGCCGCCGTCGCGCCCGGCGCCCATCACCTGCACGCCCGCGCCGAACGTTTGCAAGGCCAGCGCCGCCGCGAGATCTTGGAAGCCGATGGGGCCCAGCTGTTCCAGGTTGTAGACCACCCATGCCCTTTCTGCGATCTCGCGGAGCTCGCACTGAGTTGTGCCGGCGAAGATCTAACGTACCGCTGACGCCCCTGCGCTGTGGTGCCAAGCGGGCGGGCTGGTCCGGCCACAATGCGCGCGGCTCAGCTTGTCCGGGCACGACCACGTGACGTCGCCGCGAGCACGTGATCGTCACCGGCCAGCCGGCCCAGAACGGGACGCGCTCGAACGTGCGACCGATCACGGGTGACGGCCCGCTCGGCGCCTGCCCGCCGCGTCCGCATCGTGCCCCCTGCGTATAGGCCGCCTGCAGGCCGGTGCACGGGGTCAGCCGTCGCTGATGCGCCTGGTCAGCAGCTCTTCGAGCCACTGGCTGGGCAGGACCCGATGCATCCGCAGCGTGGCCTCGATCGTTGCGCCGGCCTGCTGGAGGTCCTGGCCGCGGGTCTGCGTGCGGATGGTCTGCCATGCCGTGATGAGCCGCTCGGCTACCTGACTCACCTGCTCGGGAGTCACCAGATACAGGCCCGCGCCGGCGACCTTGACCGCCGCATGATGCATGCGCTGCTGAGGTGTGACGTAGAGCGTGACGGAACCTGCGGGCACCGGCTGGCCGCTCTCGTGGGAGGCGTAGGTGAGATGGCTGGCGGCCTCCCGGACGTCACCGGCGGGGATCTCCTTGTCCGGGTCGGTGCCGGTCTTGGCCTCCCAGCCCATCCACATCACGTGGTCGAACATCCAGACGCTGTCCGGCTCCGCCGCCGCGCTCGTACGCTTGAGCGCCTTGGTGGCACCCGCCAACTGCCACAGCGCGTTCAATGCCTGCTCGTAGGCGGGCGCTTCGCTCTGGGCAAGTCCGTCCTGGACGGTGCGCGTCAGCATGGCGAACTGCCGGGTATCCTCCCGCAGCGGGCTGGCCGCGATCTGAGCGATGGCCAGGCGGTCCAAGGCATCGCTCGGGGTGTCGGTCGGCTGACCGGGCTGGGCGAGCAGTTGTTCGGCGTCGGTGCACAGCTCGGCCAGCCAGCGGGTGCCTGTGGCGGCGGCGCGGGCGTCGGCGAAGTGGCGGGTGGCAACCTGCAGCCACGACTGCCGGCGGGTGGGGTGCTGGCGGGCCGCGATCACCGCCCAGGACGCGGTCAGGTAGTGCCACAGCGCCTGGTAGCGGCGGATCTCCGCGCCGCCGCTGAGGGCGTCCAGTGCGGCACGGGCCTGTTCGATGGCGTGTTCCCAGTCGCCTTGCCAGGCTGCCTCGACGGCGGCGACCTCGGCAGGCGCGCTGGCGGCGAGCTTGCCGGTGCCGGGCAGTGGTGTGCGTTCCCGCTCATCGCGTTCTTGCCGGATGTCTTCTTCGGCCTCGCGCCATGTGGCGTCCTGGTGGCGGAAATGCTCCAGGTTCTCCTGGACGTCGGCGGCGGTGATGCCGGTGGAGTTGTCCAGGCCGAAGCGCAACTCGGCGCGCAGTTCCGGTGGCATCGCCTCCTGCACCTCGCGCTGGAGGCAGAAGCTGACCAGTTCCGGTGACAGCACCATCACCGCGGCGTAGTCGCTGCCGGCCCGGGTCGCGCGACCGGAGCCTTGGGTCAGCCGGGTGCGGATGCGCTCCTGCAGCGCGCCAACCGCACCCAAGCTGTCGTGGAGGAACCGCTCCTGCAGATGCGCGCCGGTCGGCAGCCCCGCGAGCACGACCAGACGGCAGCTCTCGCCCGGCAGATCGATACCGTCGTAGCGGTTGGCCAGGGCCAGCACACCGCGAGCAGCACCGATGAACTCCTGCGGGTCATACTCGAAGTCCTCGGCGTCGAACACGTCGAGGCCCTCGGGCACGAGGTGGTCGGCCATCTCCTGGCGTTTGCGGTCGTTCGGCGCAAGGACGATCGCTTTGCCGAATTCGGTCAGCACCTGCTGAGCGAACGCTTCCTCGTCGCGGGCGTCGTTGCGCAGGTCGTCGACCAGGTGCGGGAAGAAGAACAGCCGCCGGCCGTGGCCGTGCGAGGCCGAGTCGGCCGGGGCGGAGATGCGCTTGATCTTGCGACGGCCGAAGGCGCGTTCCAATTCGCCGCCGTCACCCAAGGTCGCCGACAGATATACCCGCTGGACGGCGTCCTCGAAGGCGAGGTGATAGCGGGTAGGAGCGATCAGGGGCCGCAGCACGATTTGGCTTCGGCTGACATAGACTAGCGAGGCCGCCAGCGACCCGGACAGCTGCCCGGCCGCGAATCGCGCGTCCGTGGGCATCTCATGCGCGTCGGCGGCCTCTTCCAGCACCGCCTCCAGATCGGCGGCAGCCGCGGCGACCTTGGCGACATCAGCCAGATAGATCGCCCGATGCTCCTTGTGGTGACCATCACGCAGGCGCATCAGCACCGACGGGGCCAGCGCACCGCACGCCTCCAACGCCTCCACGACGTGGTCGTAGGCCTTGGACCGGCGGGGGATCGACACGCTCCAGTTACCGGCCACCGCGCCCTCGGCCGCGTGCGCGTCGTCGAGGATCAGCGTGTGCGCCTCCAGCTTGGGGCTGGAGTTGAAGACACTGCTGTAGGCGGCGAAGGCCAC
The DNA here is from genome assembly GCF_040677005.1 of Nonomuraea sp. NPDC049421. Taxonomy (NCBI): domain Bacteria; kingdom Bacillati; phylum Actinomycetota; class Actinomycetes; order Streptosporangiales; family Streptosporangiaceae; genus Nonomuraea; species Nonomuraea sp. NPDC049421. The sequence continues at coordinate 43,782 of NZ_JBFAQA010000024.1, read as the reverse complement.
CGCCTGCCCCTGCTGAAAACGGGCTCGCTCGGCCGGGTCCCAGTCGGTGTGGCGCCCGGTTAGCACACAGACCGGCAGCCCGTAGGAGCCAGCGCGATCGGCTGCCTGGCGTGCGAGCTGCTTGGTCGGCGTCAGGTACGCCACCCGCTCACCGTGCTGCCGCCGCCGCCATTCCGCGATCAGCCCGCCGACCAGCGTCTTGCCTGCCCCTGTGGGCAACTCGATGGCCACATCCTTGCTGGCACGATGGTCGCGATGGTAATCCCGCAGAACCATCGCCTGCCGTACCCATAACTCCTGCGGAGCCGATGGATCGGCTGGCAGCGAGGAAAACAGCGCCTCGGGGGAAGCCGCCGCCGCGGCGGCGGGCCTGCGCCTGTTGAATGCCACGGCCGAAGCCAACCACGAAGCGGTGCTGCCCGCGACTGAAATCGCGTCCTCATGCGCTCTTGGCCGTCGATTGCTTGCGGCCCCATCCGAGGGAGCCGACCGTCCGCGCGATGAACAAGTCGGCTTCGCTCAGCCTGAAGCGAATCAGTGAGTACGGCGACGCGGTGCCAGGACCTCGGTGGCCTTGGCCATGGCTTCGGCGCCGGGCTTGACGTAGCGCATGGCGGTGCGGCGGTTCTTGTGCCGGGTCTTGCCCATGATGAGCTGCAGCGGGACCTCGGCGTCGCTAGATAACCATGGCAAACACGAGCGGCTACCTCGTTGTGCGGGCCCTGCACTCGGCTTCCTGGCTTACCTGCTCGGAAGTCAGCAAGTTGGCCTGCCCCGCGCTCGTGCGCTTCAACGCCTTGGTGGCACCCGCCAGCCGATACGGCGCATGCAGGGATTTCATCGCGGTCTTTCTCGCGTGCGGCCCCAGCACCGCCAGCACGGGCTTGAGGCTGACCGGACATCGCGGAAGGGCCCACTGTTGGCGCAGTGGGCCCTGGAACACACAGGCCTTCCGCGGTCGAACGGAGATCCCCTCGATCACCTGAGCAGGTGACCCTTCCCCATTAGAGCGGCACGCGGTGGAGATCAACTAGGCACATGGAACATCCGTACGATCCACTACGCCAGTGCACGCGATTAAACGCTATGGAACAGACAGAAACACACGTGGATCCAGCGTCGTTGATGGCGCTTCTCGGAGCTAGCCGTAAAGCCCTATGGACGCGTCTTTGTGCGCCATCATTGGACTATCGCGCCCTTGGTTCTCCGAAGGTTGGCGCCGACGGGGTTCCGGGTCTCCCCAAAGGGTGCGCATTACGCGTATTACGCGGTCGATTGGTTGATTGATACATGACCCTCGTTCACGCTCAACAAGAGGTGATTTCCCCCGAATGGTCACCATTCGCCTCCACCATCCTGGCGCCAGCACGGTTGTTCCCATCCCGGCGATCACGGCTGCCCGATATCTCACCGCCTGCCGGCCAGCGCATGTCTAGCCAGGTCCCGGTCTGGAACGGCCAGGCCAGCCAACATCTGGCGGGGGCAGGGCAGCAGCAGGACGCGGCCCTCCTTCCGTCTCCGGCCGTGGTGGCGGACCTCACTCCTTTGGAGGAAGCGGTCCAGGCGGCCGAGCAAGCCGTCGTTGTCGCCGAACACAAGCGCACAAACGCGACACGCCAGCTTGTCGTTGCTTCAGACGAACTCCGATCCGCGACAACCGTGCTGACAATCGCCCAGGCTAGCCTGATACAAGAACAAGCTCGCTCCGCGAACACCGTGGAAGAAGAAGCGGCAAAGCGGGCAAACGCAGAGCTATCCATGGCGAATAAGGCATACATGGCGGCGGTTTCCGCAGTAGATCGAGCACAGGCAATTCACGTACGCATGGCGAACGATTTGACGAGAGCCGATGCCCGATGCCGGCGTGCGAAAAGCCGGTTGAGAGCTGCCCAGAAGCAGGTGGCAGAGGCGGACGCGGTCCGCTCCGCTCTCGCCGGTGTCGCCGGCGGTGAAACTCCTCGAACCGCGCCAGCCGACAACGTGGCCGCCGCCATCAGGGGTTTCGCCCAATCCCACCAACCGAGCCGTGCCGCGACGATGAGCAATCCGCCCGAACTGCCCTTTGAACCTCCACGGGACCTACCGGGCCATGACCTGAAGCCGGACCCGCTGTCCGCACGAACCCCGGCCGAGTTCGTTGGCCTGATGAAGCGCTACCGGATCTGGGCCGGGGAGCCGAGCCTTCGAGAACTCGTCAAACGCTCGCGGAAAGCGTTCGGTGCCAGCACGTTGTGCAAGGCTCTGAAGTCCGATCAACTGCCGCCCGAGAAGTTGGTCCGCGCGTTCATCTGGGCCTGCTCCGGTTCCGAAAATGACCTACAGGAGTGGGCCACCACCTGGCGGCTTTTGCGTATGAGGCATCATCCATCCCCTGGCAGAGGCGTTGGCTCCGATCTTGACATCGCCTGACAGTTGGCCAGCCGGCGCCGCTGGCTGAGGAGGTCTTTAAGCCCCCGTATCGGGGGCATCGGCCGCTGAACGGACAGCCTTTCCTCCGCGATGAGCGGTCTGATGCCGCGACCCTGGGCCTCCACACCAGGCGATGCCTGGCCACATCGGCCAACCTCATGAGCTGAGCAGGTGAAATCCCGTCGGCCTGGACGTGATACCGCCCGGCCTCGGCTCGCTGCTGGGCGATCCCGGTCAGCGGTCAACTCGAGTCCTGTGCGCTCGCGCCTTTTCACTCCCTTCACAACGACGTGAGGAACACCATGAACAACATCCGCGGACTGTGGGTGGCCGTGGTCGTCACCGCCGGTCTCTTCGTCGCCCTCGCCGGCGGCGTTCTTGCCTGGCTGGGCGGCACCTCCGTGCCCCTGTCCATTCTGGCCGGAGCGGCAGGGTTCGCCGGGTTCGTCGGCCTTGCCCTGGCCGTCATGACGTTCCTGACCCGCGCACAGGACTGAGCCATGACCGCCCTCACCCGTTCCCGTCCTGCCGGAAGGTCCGCCCGCCGCAGGGGAGCCGCGATGACCTCACCCACGTTCGCCTGCCAGCGCATGCCCGGCGTCACCGTGATCTCGGTGGCTGGCGACCTGGAGGCCGCCGCCGCCGACCGACTGGACGCCTTCATCACGCGGGCCCGCCGCCGACCGGGCGACCACGTGGTGCTCGACCTGAGCGAGGTGCCGTTCGTGGGCCAGGCCGGCCTGCGCGTGCTGCTCAACGTCCGCGCCCTGATCCGCCGGCACGGCGGCGACCTGCACCTGGCCGCCCTGCAGCACTCACCCGCCCGCGTGCTGAACGCCACCGGCGCCAGGCCCGTGCTGACCGTCCACCCCAGCGTGCCGCAGGCCATCCTGGCGGCCCTGCACGCCAGCCACGGCCTGCGGCACGAGCCGTAGCTGCTCCACGGCAGCTCCCCGGCCAAGATCGGATGCAAGTTTTCACCGCGGGTTCAAAGCGAGCGCGGGTGCGGTCGCAGCGTGATCAATCCCCCTGTCAACGTGCGCGGTGGGAAGACCTTATGGCGGGCAAAAGGCGGTGTGACATACTCCGCTGGCCGTACCCGCTCGTCATGAAGGACAGCTCCCCTCCTCGCCTGTCCCTAAAACGGGCGGCCGGGGCCGAGGACACGCGACGCGAACAGCCGGTATAACCCTGGGTAAAAGAGACACGCGGCTTGAACTGGGGTTATCCGAACTTACGTGCGAGATGCCCTAGCTGTAGGGCATCATGGACCTGCTAACCACTACATCTGCTGGTTAGTGTAGCCCCACCGGTAACGCTCTGCGACCCTGTAGCGGTTCGGAGCCGAACCTGGGCTGGTGTTTGGAAGGAGTTCCGCACTTGACCCAACTCCGCTCGACTTCCGCGGCAGTACAGGATCGCCGCTTGGTACAGACGGCCGTCAAAGGTCCGACCGCCGACTCCCAGGACGCCGTCTTCCTGCCCTTGGAACACGACGCCGCCCTAGAGTTCCGCCAGGAGCACTCCGGCGTGGATTTCTGGTGCGGGACGGTAAACGGGTGCGGGCGCCGGCTCTTCACCCGCATCGGCGACGAGAAGATCCCGCACTTCTTTCACCAGGGCGAGAGTGAGGCGCAGTGCCGCCGTGCGCAGAGGAACCGAGGCTGGCTCGACCTTGAGGCCCCCATAGTCTGGGCCGAGCTGAGGCGCTGGCGCCAAGGCCGCGACCTTCCCGAGGGACAAATCGACTTTTTCGACCCCATCGATGGCCATGACGCCCGCTATATGCACATCAGTGGCCCCGTCGGCACCAGGGACACCCGCATCGTGCTCGGCGACGTCACGACCATGCAGGTTCAGCAGGACGCCGCGTCCGTGCAAGGACGCGAGTGGGATTGGTTCGTGCACGAGCGCAACACCCAGGTGCGGGCGATCCTGGACAGCCAGGGCATCGCCTATGCACGGATCAGGTTCGTTCCGACCGCGACCTCGGCGACCCTGCAGGTCTTCCTGGCCACCCCGGACAACGTGGGGGACTGGGGCCGCATCAGCCGGTACGTGGCCGCGCCCAACAGGGCTCCCCGGCCGCCCGAGCCCGCAGGGTGGCCGGTGACCGCCGGCTCGAGGCCGGCCCCGGCGCGTGCCCCTGTTCCGCAACGGACCGCCGCCTCCGTTCCTGCCCGTGAGCAAGGCAATCCTTTTGCACAGGTGGGCCCTGAGACCCAGCTCGCGCGGCTGCGCGGCTTGGACGGCGGGCCCACGCGCGAACCTGCATTCGCGCGCAGAGTCCCGCGCCCACGTGAATCAGAGCCCACTCGGCGGCACGCGCCCGCCGCGAGGGTGCCCGCGCCCCGCTCCGAAGAGCAGATCGCCAACGAGTTCAAGGACGCCATCGCGCACCTGGAAGAGGCGCTGGCCCTGGAGACCGCAAGAACACGGCCCGGTGCGCACGGCGCCTGCAGGCACTGCGCAAGGCCCACCGCAAGAGCCTGTCCAGCGACGACAACCGAGCGATCAAGGCCCTGCTCAGGCGGGCCAGTACCAGCTGACCGCCTGCCTACCACGCTGGTCCCTGGGAGTGCCTAGCCGCCAGCCGTACGGGTGGCCGCCCAGCGACCAGTAGTTCTACATGGCCAGACTGGCAGGAGGCGGATGGTCCTGTTGGAACCGCTTGAGGCTGATGGCGCGCCAGGCACCGACCCACTGGTCCAGGTCGGCCTCGCAGGCGGCGACGATCGCACGGACGGCGCGCAGGGGCGGCATCCGGGCGAACTTGGCGTTGAGCGTGTCGTGCACGGTGGTGTAGGCGACTTCGCTGAGACGGTCGCCTTCGTGAGACCTGCTCATGCGGCAGATCTCCGGGATGCTCACGCCGGCCCATACGCGCAGCAGGCTCAGCTGGTAGCGGTACTCCTGTGGTGTGTTGGCCTGCCACGGGTCCGGAGGAGCGGGTCCCTGCTGTGCCGCCGTGACCGTGGCCTGGCGTGCGCTGGACCGGCTCTTGGCAGGCGCTGCCCGGCCGGGGCGGCGTGGCGTGACGTCGCCGACCTGGATGGCGGCGGCATGGGCAAGCCTCCACAAGGTCGGCCACTGCTCCTGGTCGGGCAGGCCGCCGCAGGCGGTGACGAAGTGCGTGACCACCTCCCAGGACGGGCAACGGTAGCCGGCGGCGGCGTCGGCGAGCACCGAGCGCGAGAAGGTTCCACGCTCGGCGAGCTGGGCGTAGGTGGGGATGGGAGGGCCCGCGAGCTCGCGCAGGCGGCGGAGCTCGCGGGCCAGGTCCGCGATCGGCCCATCCCAGGTGATCGGCTTTTCCGGCCGTGCCATGTTGGACGATCCCTGTACGGCGGGGACGTTCGGGGCAGATCAGCGGCCGTACTGGGCGAGGTCACCGGCGGTGGCGGCCAGCGCAGCCAGCACCACGCCCAGCGCGAGCGCGGGGTCGCTGCCCAGGGCGGTCAGGACGACGACGAAGGCCAGTACCAGCACCCAGACGACGATGCGAACCGCCGGCCGGGACGGCTGGCAGAGGAGGGGACGGTGCGGCAGGGCGAGCATGAGCGTCATGAGCCTCTCCAAAGGAGTGATGGTCCGGACGAGCAGGTGTGGAGTTGCGACATCGCGCGCGTGATGCCCCTGCGGTTTGCCCTCCGCGGAGGTGAGCATGAACGTCGCTGGGGCCCATCATTACCGCATGCGGCATAGACCGGGTACGCGCCCGTACGCGAGGCGGCTGCCGGACAACCCCGTCACCGAGCGCCGAGGCAGCCGCACGATGCAGCCAGGTCAGCCAGGTGTGAGCCACGACGGGTCGGGTCTTGCGGGGTATCGGAGTGGTCCGGGAAACATCGGCTGCAGACGGTCTGGTCCGGCCGCGAGGTTGGACAACCAACTTGCAGTGCATCATGGATCCCACAGCCGCCGGTCTAGACCCCGCGGCGAGGTCGGTCCAGGTCGGCCACCCCGAGGCGTCAGTTCATTGGTCCGGACGAGCGCTCAGGGAGACACACAACGGCCTTCCCGATTTGCCCCGGGAAGGCCGTTGTCTTCTCACCAGCCCGGACAATCACGCCGGACAACTCGGCCTTGACCGCCAGCGGCCGGGGACGTGGGTTGGAAGGAACAGGAACCGCGGCAGGCGTGCTGACGAGCGTCTCGAACGCGGTCATAGCGAAGGCGGGAGCTATTCGGCAGGGCCGGGCTGGGCGGTGTAACAGCGCGGACAGACGACCACCTTGGCGCTGCCTGGGACCTTCCAGCGATACCGGCACAGGCGTGTGCGCCGGCAGCCGATGAGCGTGTCGTTCGGCAATAACTCGCCCACCTGGAGCGGGCCGCCGCGGCCGCAGGAGGGGCAGGTCCATTCCGGCGGTGTCTGGTCTCCGTCGACCAGGCGCCCGTCGACGGTGGTGAACCGCATCAAGACCCGCAGCGGGGCTTCGTATTCGCTGGCCGTGGTGCCGCACGTCGCGCAGCGCACATAGCGGGGGCCGCCGGACAGATGCCGGTTGAGCGCGATCGAGATCAGCATGCGGATCACCGGTGGTCCTGGCCTTCCTGGCGGCAAACAGCACGGTACTGGGATCGTCCGTCCGCCCATCTGCGCTGGCAAGTGGCCGCCCGAATACAGCGCCGACCGCGATGGGAAGCGATCCTGCTCACGCCGCCAGAACTTGAGGAACACGGATATCACTGCGGCGTGGAGTGATCGATCCCGCCAATGTCGCTACATTCTGTAGTCAGTTATTGCTCTGTGTATCGATCGCGAGAGGATCGGCATGCCTCACCCCCACGGCGCAACGCCTTGATCAGCATCGCCCTCATGGCCGGCATGATCCAGGCGGCCGCCCTCCTTCCTGCCGCGGCGACGGCCACGCAGTCCGTCCAGCACACGCCTCTGGCGGTGGCGCAGCATGCGGAGGGGCCGCTACTGGCTGACGCGGTCGCCGCCCTGCCGGTGTCTACCGAGCGGCGCGAGGGCTACCAGCGCACTTCCTTCCGTCACTGGGTCGACGCCGACCGCGACGGCTGCAACACCCGGGCCGAGGTCCTCATCGACGAAGCCCTCACCATGCCCCAGGTCGGGGCCGACTGCCGGCTGTTGGGCGGGTCCTGGTACTCCTACTACGACGACCAGACCGTCGGCGACGCCGCCCTCCTCGACGTGGACCACCTAGTCCCGCTGGCCGAGGCATGGGATTCCGGCGCCTATGACTGGAGCGCCGCCCAGCGTCGGGACTACGCCAACGACTTGACCGAGCCCTGGCACCTGGTCGCGGTCACCGCCCGCAGCAACAGATCCAAAGCCGACCAGGACCCGTCGACCTGGCAGCCGCCGCACGAGCCGGCCCGCTGCCGGTACGCCGCCGAGTGGACCGCGATCAAAACTCGCTGGCACCTGTCCATTGACCTCGCCGAGCAGCAGGCCCTAACGGCACTCGCGGACGCCTGCCCGGAGCAGCGTCTGTCCACGACGGACGACCAGCGCTGAGCCGCCACTCAGGGGCCGGCATGAACGGCCGGTCGAGAGCCAGCCGTTCTTGCCTGGGTGTGCTCTTCGACGGCGTCGCCCGGTCCTGCCCGACAACGCCTCGCGCCTCCCGTACGTGGGCCAGGAGGTGCGGGGCGTCGCGTGCTCCTTGGGGGTTAAGCTCGCCGTCGCCTCCAGTACGGGTCGCTGCTCTTGTAGGTGCACTTGTGGCGCTTGTTCGTGACCTTGGCGTATCCGTGCGCCGCGGCGGGTTCGGCCCCACCCGTGCACTCCGCATGGTCGACGGTTCTCGGCTACGACGGTTCTCGGCTGTGACGGCGCCGACGGCGCCGTGGCTGGCCGAGGTCACGCTGCCGTCATGGCCAGGAGCTTGCCGAAGACTTCGTCGAAGGGGTGGGTGCGGCACTGGTCGACCAGGTAGTAGGCGCCGCTGGGGTGAGGTTGGGCGATGCTGCGGTAAGCGATCACTTCTGCGGGGGTGGTGACACCCAGGTCGCCGAAGACGTAGTAGAGGGGAATCGGCCTGTAGAGCGCCAGGAAGCTCAGGCCAGCTTCCAGGCAGTCGCGACTGATGGCGTAGCGGCGAGAGCGGCTGGCGGGCAAGCGGGTCTTGGCGTCGATGGCCACGACATCGCCGGCGCGAGCGGCGAGGACGTCGGGGAAGTGGCGCAGGGCCGAGGTCGTGCAGCTCAGCGCCTGGCGGAGGGCGTGCGGGAGGGTGCCCTGTCCGGCGGAAGCCGCGTCCCAACCACGCTTGCTTAGTTCGGCCAGGACGTACTGCTCGTGCTTGATACCGACGTCGTAGCGCTGCTGCCAGGGGGATGTCACAGCGATCCTCTCGGGCTGGGCCGACCATTGCGAGTGGTACCTAGTTCCGCTCTTTGGTACTACTCCTCTAGCGACTATGATGCCCGCTATGGCGTCATACATTGATGCACGATTTCGTCCCACTCTATGGCCGGGGACCGTTGTCCCTCCACCAGCGCTGAGACCTGCGCCAGGGCTGATAGTCGACGGCGACTGGATCACCTGGCAGCCCGGAACGTCATGGGAGCTAGTCCAGCCGGTCGAGCTTCCAGCTGACTTCTACCTACGCGAACTGCTGGAACTGACCTCGGGAGACCTGGAGGCCACCGCCGAGCTCATGCGCTCCTTCGGGCTGCTATTCGACCCGGATCTAAGGGACCTCCACCTGTATGCCGGCGACCCAGAGGAGGAAGAGCGCGTCAAAGCTCTCGCCGACCGTGAGGCACCCGGCTGGCCCTATCATGTCGGAATCCACCGCGATCTCATCAGCCTGCACGTGGACCTGGCGCAACGAGCCATCCATACGTGGCTGGCCTGTACGCAGGAGGGGGGCCTGGAGGAACTCGTCGAGCCGGAGGTGACCGAGGAGCAACTGGCCCTGGCTCGTAGCCACAGCCCACTCCAGCCGGGTGAGCCCCCCTGGCCGAAATCACTGGAGCATCTGCGCGATGAGCTTATCGCTATGCGCATCGAGGAACTCGAGACGGCGATGACGGGAGCGCTGAGCCGCTTCAGCGTCGGCATCGGCGGCCTGGCCGAGCGACACCCGACCATCTACTCGGTCTCGTTCCTGCAGATGTACAACCACATGGCCGAAAAAGCGGCGATCCGGCACTGCGCCAACGAGCCGTGTGGGCGGCCGTTCGTGCGGCAGCGAGACCGCGCCAAGTTCGGCCAGCACCGTACCGAGGGCGTCAAGTACTGCTCTCGGTCCTGCGCTCGCGCACAGGCACAGCGTGAACTCCGCCGACGCAATAAGGCGTGAAAGCCCTTTCGGGATTGCTGGCCAGGGTCGAGACGCGAGCCGTCCCTAAAACGCATCTACGGGACGGTGCGCTGAACGGTCAGAACGGTGGCTCGTCGGAGAAATCAGACCCTCCGAAGCCCCCAAGTCTCACAGAGCTATTGGAAGGCGGGACGATTGTGACTGGGGTGTCAAGGAGAGGGGGCGGTAGCTCCTCGGTGTCGAAGGCCGCACTCCACACCCGTCTGAACTGCTCTTTATGGGTTGACTTAGGTGGCTCGTACCTGTCGTCCCAGTCGTCGCCCACCGCCATGTAGTACTCCGCCTCGGGATTGATCTCAGCGAGCTGGCACAGCGGAGCATAAACGGCGTACGCCGTTTCCCACCGCTCGGGAATGATCTTTCCGCGGAGAGTGCGGCGGATCGTTTCCATACTTGCTGTGCCCTGGAGATCCATCCGCTCCGCAGCGTTGACGATCTGCTTGAGCGAAGGGCGTCCTGCCTGTCGGTACATCTGAAAGACGATGATCAGGAAATCGCGATGTGGGCCTTCCGGCACTTGATCTTTGGATGGCATGGCGATGGCTCTGGCCATGATGGCTCTCCCGTGCTCTACGGATTCCAGCAGTCGGCTCCTAGGGACGCAGGAAAGCGTACTCACAACAACTTTCGACAACGAACTCAAGGAAGACAGCGGCACTTTGCGGCACTCCAGCGCTGCCGAAAGCACTTCAACCACAAGGATCAACTACTCCGGCGATCCCCGAAGCTGGGTTCAGGCAGGGACGAACCGGGATACTTCCGGGCCGGAGACCCTGCTCAGGGCGGGTACGACCGACGTGCCCGTTCTTCCCTAACGGAGGAGAGCGATGTATCTACTCACCGTTCGAGCTGCGGTCGTTGTCATGGCCGCGGCCTTCGTCGCAGCGCTCGCGTTCGCTTTGATCTTGTCGACCGGCACCATCTGGCAGATGGCTCTCCTATCCAGCGGAGCTGCGTTCGGCTTCGCTATCCCGTTCTTCAACGCGATCATCCCCCCTGCCGTGGAGCCATCCTCGCCGCAGGAGGGCGCCCCTTCCAGCCGTCGAGCCCAGGAGTAGAAAGGGGTAACGCGGCCTGGGCTGGGGAAGTCTCTGGCCCGTCGTTGCCCCTTGGCAGCAGGCGGGCCGGCGGCTCGCCGAAACTGCTACCAAGACGCCGTTGGGCGTCCGGGACGAAACTCTCTCGCTATCGCAGATAGTGATCCGTTATCTGCGATAGCGTAGGTGCCGTCCTGGGGGGAACATCCCGCCGCGGCGCCGGTGACTCCCCATGCTTATCTGCGATAGCCATGGAGGGCCCGCGTTGGCGACCGTGCACCGGCTCACTCCCCGCCCCGGCGCGCCCGCCCTCGGGGCGGCCGTCGAGGCCTTCCTGACCACGATCGACAACGCCAACACGAAGCGGGCGTACGCGATCGTGCTGCGCGCCTTGGCCGCCGAGCTCGGCGCCGCCACGCCGCTGACAGCGCTGGAGGGTGAGGCCGGCGCCGACCGCCTGGCCGCCTGGTTCGCCGGCCGCTGGGGCGGCGCGGCCGCGGCCACCTTCAACGCCCGCCTGGACGCACTCGGCTCCGCCTGCGCCTGGTGGCGCGACCAGGATTGGCTGACCGGAGACCCGCTGCGCCGCATCCGCCGCCGCGCCCGCACCCCGGACCGCACCAAGGCCCTCGACCGCGCCCTCATCGAGGCCCTGCTCACCCGGCAGACCCTGCCGCTGCGCGAGCGGACGCTCTTTCGGCTGCTGTACGAATCGGCGGCCCGGGCCGAAGAGGTCCTCGCCCTCGACGTCGCCGACCTCGACCTGCGTAACCGGCGCGCCCGCGTGCGGCGCAAGGGCGGTGCGGTCGACGTCATCGTCTGGCAGACGCCCACCGCCCGGCTCCTGCCTCGCCTGCTGGACGGCCGCCGCGCTGGCCCGGTGTTCCTCACCGACCGGCGCGCCCGCGTCGCGCTGCCGCCGGCCGACGTCGACCCTGGCTCCGGCCGGGCCCGGCTGTCCTACCGGCGCGCCGCCGAGGTGTTCGAACAGGCCACCGCCGACCTGCCCGGCGGCCCGTACACGCTTCACCAGCTGCGCCACAGCGCCTTGACGCACGCCGCCGAAGATGGCGCCAACACCTCCACCCTGCTTGCCTACTCCGGCCACACCTCCGTCACGTCCCTCGCCAAGTACGCTCGCGTCTCCCCCGAAGCCCTGGCCCGCTGGCAGCAGGGCCGCGACCCCGGCGCGCGCCGTCGCTGACGGGGGTGCAGCCTGCACAAGGAGTGGGTTGGCCCGGTCGCGGCATCTCTTGGCGGGGAACGTTCGGCTGCCGGGCCCCAACGAAGGGATGGCCTCCCCGTGGAGCAAGGCGATGCAGTGCAACTTGCCTGCGGCAGCTTGTGGCGTGGAAGCTGGTTCAACCTCCGGGGGAAGGAATCGCCCCCCAGGGAGGATAGGACCTCTTCCGTTCCCAGCGGCCGCGTGGGGCGCACTGTAGGAAGCCCGTACCGTGGGATCCGGGTGTCTTCCCTCCATACCCGGCAGCGTTCGCATGGCCTGGCGGAAACGTCGGCGGAGGGATCACGCCTCGAGGGAGACGATCGACACAGGTGATCTCAGGCGGCCTCGGCGCCTGGCCGGCCGCCAGGCCGACGGGACCATCAGTTGATCGTTCCGCCCAGCAGGGCGGACGGGCTTCCTGCCGGAGGATCTTGGCGGTCCCTGCTGGCAGGAAGTCCGGTCCACGAACCCCAAGCGTAGGTCCCCGCTCCCGTCGGTGGTTCGCGAAGATCATCGCGCGGAGCCCTCTTACCCCTCAACGGGCATTGGATTACCCCTGCGGTGCAAATTCCCTCTACTCCGCTATATGTGAAAATCACGTCTGCTGCCATGTGCAAGTCACGTAGGAGGGGAGGGGTTATGCCGAATAAGACCCTGAGCGTCCGCGAGGACGAGCTGTCGCTGTGGGAACGCGCCAGCCGGGCCGCTAAGGAGTCACACACCACGGTGTCGGCGTTGGTAGCCTCCGCGCTCGCGCACTACATGGGGGCCACCGAGACCATCACCGTGCGCATGTACAGCAGCAACGGCGCGGAGCGACGCGAAGCCTTCGCCGGCCGCTGGCTCGTCGACGCTCAGCTCGACTCCGATCAAGACCCTGACCGGCATAAGGCGGAACTGCTGCGCGGCCGCTTTGGCCATAAGGGAGCAAGCGCGGAGTGGCGGACTGGCATCGCCGAGACCGGTCGCGGCCGCATCGCGGTCTACTTGCACCACTGGGACTACTTCGACGACTTCCCGCCAGAACTGCACGTGTTCGACGACCTTGACACCGCGCTGCACAAGCTCGCTGACGATGCCCGCATCCCTTCAGGAGTGTGGACCGACGCCAGGATCGCGCTCATGCGGCTGCCCGTAGTGTGGCGCGACATTTGAACAAGGCCGCCACTGATTGTGACGGCCCTTTCCCGGAGTTGGCCGGGAAGCTCCGGGCGTCAGTGCGCCCCGTCGCAGGACTCTGTGGCAGACACGGAGCCGGTGACGGGGCGCCGGCCGGTTGGGCGGCCGCCTAGCTGCCGGTACTCTCAACTCCTTGGATGATCGCCCGGCGGAGCTGTTTTTCCATGCTCCAGTGCCAGGCGTAATGCCGGTCGGCGTTGACGACCCAAGAACCGCAGTCCTCGCACTCAAAGCCCGCTGGGGCTCCGTTTCCAGGCTCGGGGGCGCGGTCGTCGGGCTGGTCGGGGGCGGCAGTGTTGTTGTCCTGGCCTGGCGTGGTCACCAGGCTGATGACCGGGACGACGGTGCTCAGCTCCGTCGTGTCGGCGGTGGAGGTCAGGCCAAGGGGCGCGACCTCCTCGCGGGCCTGTACCCACAGCGGCCGCCAAAAGCCGTCGATGTCGGCGCTGGAGTGGAACTGCTCCAGCAGCCCTTTCACCAACGTCCATGACGGCGGCCGTCCAGTGGACCCGGACATGGCCTTGGAGATCGAGGCGATGGACACGGCGCCGTCGGTGCCTTTGTCGACGAGTTCGCCCCGGAGCTTGCGCAGCGGCGGCTCTCCGGCCCGGCGCCAGGCCAGCTTCAACTCGTCGGCCAGGCGCCGTCTGGCCGTGCCGGGGGCGGCTGGTGTCGGCCTGGGCCGTGTCCACCGCACACTCTCCTGCGTGGCCCTCTTCGGAGGCGGAGGCGTCTTCGTTGGCAGGGACGTCGACGATACATCGCCCGTCACGATGGCACCCGAGGGCGTCGCGAACGTGGTGTTGCTCTCCTCCTTGACCAGCCACTGCTTGACCTGCACCTTGGGGTCGCTGGCCCCGGTCTGGTCGAGCAGGTACGTGATGATGGCCGCCGCTTGTCTCTCCGTCATGAGGCCTGCGGTTTCGGCTTCCAGCTTCGTGATCGCCTCGCGCAGCCGCACGAGCGAGAGGCTCTTGATCTCCTTCAAGGTCTGCGGGGAGATGAAGAAGGTCTCCGTGGTACGCCCGTCGCGCATGGTGTCGCACAAGTCCTTGGCCTGCTTCAGGCCCAAGGACGCGGCCGCGCGCGTGACCTTGATGGCCTCGAGCAGTCGGCCGTTCTTGATGCTGGTGTAGGCCTCGCACAGTTCCTTTGCCGGAACGGAGGTCGTGTACAAGGTGATCACTCGATGACCTCCCCCTGCACGGAGGGCGGCTGCTTGTCCTTGCCGGGCTGCGGAAGCTGCTCGGCGACGCCCTGCTTCACCCAGGACAGCACCGTGCGGGCCACCAGGGAGCGCGCGGTGAGGGCCAGGGGCGGCACGCCAGTGAGCACGACGCGGGTGACGTAGGCGGCCACCAGCACGGCGCTGGTCGAGCCAGCCAGCGCCTCCCACAGCGGGTGCTGCAGGAACAGCAGGTAGCCGGTGAAGCCCACGTGGGCCAGCAGCGCCAGACCGAAGGTCATTGCGTTGCCAGGGTGGACGCGGGCGCCGGCAACGTTGCCGGCGTTGATCGGGTTGGGCACCGAGAGGCACCTTTCGTACGGGCAGGTCAGGAGGTGCGCGGCGCTTCTCGCGTGCGCGTATGTGAGGTGCGCGTGCGTTTACGCGCCGCACCCCTCCTGACCTGCGGTCCAGGCGGGCCCTTCGCTCACGGGGGTGTGCGCGAGGGGAAAGCTCCGCGAGTGGGCGTTTCGTGTTGCTTTGACTGGCATCGCGGCAACAACCCCCACATACAGAGCGAGGTTCTGCTTTGGCCGCCACGCAATGCGTGAGCCGACCTCCACGGAACCCATAGAAAAACAATTACACCACGGCGGCCTCTTGGCAAGTCGGGTCAAGCTCCACTTTCGTCCAGGGGGAGGTAACCGGCTAGACCGGTTACGAATCTAAGGGTTGCCTACCCTTTCTTGAATTTCTCAAATAAATAGTTATGGGAAAGCGGCGATAAGCAAGATGGAAAAGAGGTGATGCCCGCCTGTGTTTGGAGGCTCGGACGTTTGATTTCCGGGTGGCTATTGCCTTAAGCGGTTGAAGATCGAGAGTGCTTGCGGCAGAAAAACGAAGAGGCTCCCCGTGCCAGCGGAGAGCCTCTTCCTTAATCTCCGAATGCCCGCCTGGACCAACAGATCGGTGCTTTCGGAAGCGTGTGCAGGTTGTGGGGATTGCTCAGATGGGGGCGCGAGTGTGCGTGGGTCGCAACTCGCTGAGCGGCAGCTGCGGCCCGTCCATGGGGAGGCCGCGTAGG
The DNA here is from genome assembly GCF_040677005.1 of Nonomuraea sp. NPDC049421. Classification (NCBI taxonomy): domain Bacteria; kingdom Bacillati; phylum Actinomycetota; class Actinomycetes; order Streptosporangiales; family Streptosporangiaceae; genus Nonomuraea; species Nonomuraea sp. NPDC049421. The sequence goes on along the minus strand of NZ_JBFAQA010000024.1, from coordinate 28,379 downwards.
GCAGAACCTGGCCCTGGGCAGGGCCGGGACACCTCCCGCAGGCTAGCTGCGGCACGTGGCGGTGCCGCCTGGGCTGTGCTGCACAGACGTCGCGTCAGCGGCGTTGCATGCCGGAAGTTGGGGCAGGCTACGGTGCCAGAAAGGCGGCTGGTGGTAGGAGTCAGCGCCGCGACCAGCGGCAATAGACCACCAGCGGTACCGGCGGCACTGGCCAAGGATAGGTCAGTCTCCACAACGCAGGATGAGACGGCGAGAGGCAGCATCACGAACCGCTCCATCAGACTATGCCTCCGTGCAGAACGAGCTCAGGCCGAGGAGACAAAGCGTTGAGCAGGGCGGATCCGCTGCGAGTCAACGACCTCCAGGCCGCGCCGGTATCGGGCCAGCCGGCTGCACCGCGAGAGCGGCTGCGGCGGGCGAACCAGCTGCTTAAAGCACGGATCACGGAAGCTGCGGACGCTGAAGCCGCAATCAACACAGCGCTGGCCCGGACGACGGTCACGATCTGGGGTACTGCCCCGGTCAAGACGATGGTCAGGTGCAACGAGGCTCGATGGTCCATCGGTCTCCTTCCAGTGTGATCGGGGCAGGGTGAGGCTAACCAGCAGCCCGGTCATGGGTCGGGCCCTCTGGACTGACTTTGAGGCTCGCCACCGTAGATAACAACCCTCAATGGCGAAACTAGACGAGATGAAACGAAACAATTTGGCCATGAAACGATACTGAACAAGATCCGCAGTGAACGAAACAAAACTGGATGCCGATATTGGCGCGAAGCGCTGCGGGTTGCATGGCATGAGTCTATCAAAGGGGACGACGAGCGAGCTCCTGGTGCCCCGTCTCTAGGTCATCTCGCCGACGAGCTCTCCGGCGACGCGTGCCGCGAGCAGCGTTCCCAGAGATGGCCGCCTCTGCGTTTGACGAAAATTCACAAGTAATCTCTAGGGGCGATATCGAGCCTCAAGAAGAGGACTCCCTGGCGTTCTGACGCTGTTGCTGGACTCGGGCTATTGTAAGGGCTTAGTTATATAAGCTTGGGGAGGGTGCTAGTAAACGGGCGTCGTGGGCCTTTCGTGCCCTCTTGAGGAGATCCCAGTTGCCGAGAGCCGACTCAGGGGAGTCGCTCTCGGATTGGGACCCATGCGAGGCGGTTGACCCCACTGGGGCGCGGGGGGGTAACACGGTGCTCACCATCTGGCCACACCCGGATTCCCAGGTGCCCGTCCCGTGCCCATGGTCACGCTGCCGGAGGAGATCTGGGAGGGCGGCGACGACTTGGGAGCACTTCCTGGCCATGACGACAGTTCGTCCGTCGCCATGACGACGGTCAGCCGCCCCCAGCGAGGGTCCCGGCTCCGCCGGCACTGCGGTCATGCTGCCCTCTGTCATCGAGGGCCGAGAGAGCGCCGCTCTAGCGACTCGAAACCCTAGATTCAGGAATCAGACGAGGCTCGGGGCGCTGTTCGAGGCACCTCCCGCGCGGACCCGCAGCCGCCCGTCCGGCAACAGCTCCGAGGCCACCCGCAGACGCCGGGCTGCAGGTGCTCGACGTGCCCGAGGAGCCGGTGGCCAGGCTTTGGCACGCGGCGACGCTGCTGGGGGAGCACCGCGGGGACGGCCACAACGCCGCCCTTCTCGCCCACGGCATCGGCGGCACCGAGGCTCACGTCCTCATGGCCCTCTCCCTCGGAATGAGGGCGGAGGAGTTTGGCCGGATCCACCACCTGCCCAAGGCGCAGCTGGCCGCCGTCGTCGACGGGCTGCGCGGCCGCGGCCTCGTGGACGCCGCCGGCGCCTTCACCCCCGCCGGCCGGGAGACCAGGCAGCGGATCGAGGCCCTCACAGACGAGTTGGCCGCGCCGGCGTGCGACGTGCTCAGCGCGGAGGAGCTCGACGAGCTGGTCGCGGGGCTCGAGCCGATCGCCGCCGCGGTACGAGCCGTCGACCGCTGAGCGGCCCTGCCGTCGAACAGCCGACGGCGTGGGCCGAACTGGAAGCAGGAAGCTGATTTCGCAGCTCAGACCCTATTTGGCGGCCTGTGTCACGTTGGTTAACGGCACCCCGGAATGCCGGGCGGGGTCATGCACTGTCGCCCGTGTGCTTGGCCAGCAGGCCGTCCAGCCGGTCCTGCAGCTCTGCCAGCTTGGCGCCGCGACAGTAAGGGCCCAGCTGTCCTATTCCGCCCGTGAGGCCGAAGTTATCGAGACGACTGATGCAGGCCTAGCAGGGCCACGATCACCGTGACCACGGGGATGGGTGCGGGGATTCTTGTGCCGGGTCTTGCCCATGATGAGCTGCAGCGGCACTTCGGCCTCGCCGAGGTGGGTGGCGGCGCTGTGGCGCAGCTGGTGCAGGTCGAGGCCGGCGTGCTTGTCCAGCAGGACGCGGGCGCGGTCGTAGCCCAGGCGGGCGCGGCCGGTGTGCGGGCAGATGTCGGCGGCCGCCGGGCGGCGTGCGGGGACGGGGCGGCGTTCGGACAGGAACAGGGGGCCGCGCGTGCGCGTGCTGCCGTCCGGGAGCCGGAGCAGGCGGGGCAGCAGGTGGGCGGTGCCGCTGTCCCAGTACACCCACTCGGTCGCGCCGCCCTTGGATCGGACCGGGGCGCGGCGGTGCTCCAGGTCGAGGTCCTCGACGTTGAGCGCGAGAATCTCCGCGGCCCGGGCGGCGGTCTCGTACAGCATCCGCCACAGGGTCTTCTCGCGCAGCGGGATGTCGCGGCGTGACAGCAGCCGGTGGATGGTGGTCTTGGGCACCGCGCGGGTCTCGTCGACGTTCTCCTTGCGGCGTTCGGCCTCGGCCGGGACCGACGGGCGGCCCAGTGCTTCTTGGTCTGGCACCAGGCGAGCCAGGAGGAGATGGCGGCGCGGTTGCGGTTCCAGGTCGCCGGCGCGCATCGGCCCCACAGCTCGATGAGCGCGGCGCCGATCTCGGCGTCGGTCACGTCGGCGAGCGGACGATCGCGGCCGAGCCGCTCGATGGTGCGGTCGATGGCCGAGGCGTAGGCGCGGTGGGTGTTGGGGTTGGCCGTGCGCGGCATGGCGAGGAAGGCGTCGGCGGCCGCGGCGAGACTGACGCCTCCGCCGCGAAGGGCGGTGATCTTCGGCGCGGCGCTCATGCCGGCCACCGGGCGGCCGTCGCCGCGCCTGTCCGAACGATGTACCGGATAACGTGCCGGAGTCGCGCACCGCCCCGGCGAGACGTTCTCCAGGTCGCCGTGTGACTTTGATGGCTTGATGGCGTGAGTTACCCGGCGGTATTTGGCGTTCGCAGCCGAGCGGCGTTGTGCGGGGGGTTCGTTGATAACGCCGTCGGGCGGTCCGCTGTGGCTTCAGGGCCGCCCGACGGCGTTGTGGGTGGTGGGTCTCGGTTGGTGGGCGGTGGCCTCACATGATTCCGATGACGAGGTTCTCGCGGGCGGCTTCTACGACTTCTTTAGTGACGGTGCTCAGCTGGTTGATCTCCAGAACCCGTTCGATCTGGTCGACAAGACGGGTGGTGAGCCGGAAGTTGCCGTTGGTAACGCGAGCGATGGCGGCGATGGCTTCGGTGGTGGCGAAGTCGTCGGAGCTCGGCCAACTTGGCCTACGTGAAAGAAGAGATCATCTCCCTCTGACCTGCTGGAAGGGTCCGACAACCCTAGATAACGATCGGACCACTGGATCTGGTGACGGGGTGTGGGGACTATTTCCTCAGAGAACAACGCTAAGGACTTTCCGCACGTCAGCACGGGTGCGCTGGGCATGGTTGACGGATCAAGGTCTCAGCTTGGGTGTACCCGCCGGTAATTAGCGGTTGATCATTTAGTTTCGCCACTTATGGCCGAGTATCTGTCCGATGAGCAGGTAAGCCGGTATAGCCGGTTTCCGGCGTCGCCATCGCCGGCTGATCTGGAGCGGTTCTTCTATCTGGACGCGCCGGCGTTGGCCAAGGTGGCGGAGAAACGTGGTCCTCATAACCGGCTGGGGTGGTCGGTTCAATGGGGTACTGTGCGGATGCTCGGCACGTTCCTGCTTGATCCGCGAGATGTTCCGCACGCGGCGGTGGACTATGTGGCCGAGCAGATCGGTGTGGCGGACCCGTCGTGTATCAAGCTGTATCCGGAGCGGGCCCAGACCCAGTGGGACCATCAGGGCGAGATCGGGGGGCTGCTGGAGTACCGGGAGTTCGCCGAGGGGCAGGACGAGCTGCTTAGGTTCCTGGTTCGCGGTGCGCAACTTCCGGGTCTCGCGGCGGGAGTTGTTCGACTGGGCGGTGGTGTGGCTGATCGACAACAAGGTGGTGCTGCCGGGGATCACCGTGCTGGAGCGGCTGGTACGCGATGTGCGCACGGACGAGCTGGACGCGATCAACGTCTTGCTGACCGAGCGGACGCCGGTGGAACTGCGGCGCGAACTGCTGGAGACTCTGGAGGTCCCCGACGGCCGGAGGGTCTCGACGCTGGAGTGGATGCGTACCACGGTGACGGACGTGTCCGGGACCGGGCAGGGCAAGGCGCTGGAGCGGGTCGAGGCGGTGTGGGCGCTGGGCGGCGGCGCGGTAGACACCCTGGGGGTGGCGCCGGTGAAGCTGGCCGAGCTCGCCGCGTACGGGATGTCGGCGAAGGCTCCGAAGATCAAGCAGTTGGAGGCGATGCGGCGCTCGGCCACGTTGCTGGCGACGATCCGGCACCTGGAGGGCGCGTCGGTGGACGACGCGCTGCTGCTGTTCGACGTGCTGATGGCGACCAGGCTGCTGTCGCGCGCCGCCCGGGCGGGACGGGAGCAGAAGCTGCAGTCGCTGCCCAGGCTCCGTAAAGCCGCCGCTGACCTGGCCGCGGCGGTCGCGGTCGTGTATGAGACGCCGCTGGAGGCCGAGAAGGGGCCGACGCGGGCGGCGGATCTGGTTGGCCGGATCGAGCAGGTGATCTCCAAGGAGCGGCTGACCGCGGCGCTGGATCTGATCGCCGAGCTGGTGCCGGGCGAGGAAGATGACGACGATCTGGAGTGGCGGGCGGAGTTGATCGCCCGGTTCAAGACGGTCCGGCCGTTCATCGACTCCCTGGCCCAGGCGATCCCGTGGGGCTGTACCCCGGCCGGGACGCCGATCGTGAAGGCGGTCAAGGACCTGCCCACCTTGCTGGCGCGCGGCAAGTACGCCGGGGTCGAGCACATGCGCGAGCACGACGGCCTGGTGAGCGGGTCGTGGCGGCGGCTGGTGTATCACAACCCGAACCTGCCCGACGGCTCGCTGGATCGCGCCGCCTATACCTTCTGCCTGCTGGAGGCCCTGCACGCAGCTCTGCGACGGCGCGACGTCTACGCGATCGGCGCCGACCGGTGGGGCGATCCGCGCGGCAAGCTGATCCCGCGGCCGGTATGGCAGGTGCACCCCGACAGCGTCTTGACCGCGCTCAGCCTGGAGATGGACCCGGCCCGGCATCTACAGGATCTGGCCGAGGACCTGGACGCCGCCTACAAGCAGGTCGCGGCCAACCCGGCCGTCACGGTCAAGGGCGGCCGGTTGAACCTGGAGAAGCTGGAGGCGCTGCCGCTGCCGGACGGCTACCAGGCGGTGCACGACGCGGTGCAGGCGATGCTGCCGCGCATCGACTATCCGGAGCTGCTGCTGGAGGTCAACGGCCACACCGGGTATTTCGAGGTGATGCCGCACCTGTCGGGGTCGGAGGCGCGGCGCCCCGATCTGGACATCAGTCAGGCCGGCGTGCTGGTTGCCCGGTCCTGCAACGTCGGATTCGTCCCGGTGGTCAAGGCTGGTCAGCCGGCGCTCACGTTGAGCCGGCTGCTCGGGGTGGAGAAGGGCTACTTCCACCACGAGGGCCTCGCCGCGGCGTCGGCGACGCTGGTGACCGCGCAGGACGATATCTCGATAGCGGTGCAGGACTGGGGCGGCGGCCTGGTCGCCTCCGCCGATGGGCTGCGGTTCGTGGTCCCGGTCAAGTCGCTGCATTCCCGGCCGAACCCGGTCTACTTCGGGCGCGGCAAACGCTCGCGCGGCTCGACCTGGCTCGCGGTCGTCAACGACCGGGTCATGGGCCTGGGCGGGCTGGTGGTGCCGGGGACGATGCGGGACTCGCTGTTCATCCTGGATGCCCTGCACCGGCTCGACGCCATCGAGCAGCCCGACATCGTCACCACGGACACCGCCTCCTATGACAGTGACATCGTGTTCGGCCTGTTCGCGATCTGCGGGTACCAGTTCGCCCCCAGGATCGCCGACATCGGCGACGCTCAGATGTGGCGGCTGGACCTGGTCGACGTCGGCCTGGCCGATCAGGCGGTCGCCAAGGCCGACAACGGCTACCGGCACCTCAACGATCTGGGCCTGCGCAAGATCAACATCCGGATCATCCGGCACCACTGGGCCGACATGTTGCATGTGGCCGGGTCGCTGGTGACCAACCAGGTGCGCGCCTACGACCTGCTGCGGATGCTGTCGGCCGATGGCCGCCTGACCGGGCTCGGGGCGGTGTTCGCCCACTACGGCCGCATCTTCAAGTCGATGCACCTGCTGCACGTGGCCCACCTGGAGGATTACCGGCGGATGATGGGCGCCCAGCTCAACATGGGCATGGAAGACCAGCTCGGCGCGCTCGGCCTCGGTCTCAACGCGATCATCTATTGGAACAGCCTCTACATTGACGCCGCGGTGAAAGCCCTGCAGGCGGACGGACAACTGGTGATCGGCCCGGAGATCCGGGCGCGGCTGACTCCGTTGATCTGGGAGCACATCAACTTCCACGGTAGTTACCCGTTCACCCGGCCGGAGGCGCCGGGAAACCTGCGGCCGCTGCGCGACGCCAGAGCCGAAGACGACGAACAGGACTACTGAACCTGCCAGAGACATCGCCCCCTCCGCCGCCGGGGCCAGGTGATCACCCGCACGGCGGGGAATCCCCCGCCTGGCTGCATTTCTCTGTCGAAAGCATCGGGCGGGGAGTTGGATGGGGTCTGTGTCATCATGTTGGCTGCACCCGGCCTACGACGGGCCCGCCTGACGGCAGGCCCGCCGGCCCGCTGGCCGCCAAGCTGTGCCGGGCTCTGGCCCAGCACAACATCCCGGTGCAGACGGCCGCGGTCGGCGAGTACACCGCCGTGGCGGTGTGGAGCGGGCTGGTGGCCCGGGTGGACGGCGGCCCGCCACGGTGGCCATCCCAAGGTTTTCGACGACATGATCGCCTACGCCCGCGGTCTGCGCTCCCGCGCGGCGTGCCGGTGCTGAAGATCGCTCGCGAGCTGGTCATCCGGCCGGGATCGACAAGGGCCGCAACCCGTCCCTGGCCGGCGTCCATCGCGTGCTGGGTCAGGAGGGCCAGAGCTGACGCCGAGCCCGGCAGGCCAGGAAGGTCCTGGAACAGAACGGCCTGCCGCCCGGCCTTACGACCGTCTCAATCACACATCAGATGGTCCATCGCGTCGTTGATCAGCTTCTCGATCGGAAGCGCGTTCTCGTTCGGCTGCCACAACGTGCTGAACAGGACCATCCCGCGGCGCCCGTCCTCGGTGAACCCGCTGTGAGCGGTGTGGCCGGGCGTGTTTCCGGCGTGACCCCAGTACGTGCCACCCGGGGAGGGGAACTGGCCGATCCCCAGGCCGTAGCGTGCACCGGGCCAGACGACATCCCATTCGGCGGCGGGAACGGTCTGTTTCATCGCGGCGAGCTGCGCGGGCTGGAGGAGCTCGCCCCCGAGCAGGGCCTGCCAGAACCGCACGAGGTCGGCCGCCGTGGTGATGAGGTCGCCCGCGGCATCGCACGGGGTGAGGTTCATCTCCGTGGTCTCCACAGGTTCGGCGCTGTCGGGGAACTCGGTGTAGCCCTGCGGATGCGGGTCCGGAAGCCGCGGATCGTCGCCGGGCGCGAAGGTGTGGTCCAGGCCGAGGGGCCGGATGATCCGGCTCGTCACCTCCTGCGCTCGCGGGTTTCCGGTGACCTTCTCGATGATCATCCCGGCGAGGACGTAGTTGGTGTTCGTGTAGCTCCAGCGCTGCTCGCCCGGTTCGGGCAGCCACTTCGGCTCGTGCCGCATGGCGATGGCCACGAGTTCTTCGGAGGTGTAGGAGTCGTAGCGATGCTCCAGGAAATCTTTCGCGGTGAAGATCGGAACGTCGTAGATGTATTCCGGGAGCCCGCTGGTCTGCTGGAGCAGCCGCCTGACTGTGATCTTGGTGCCGTCGTTGCCGTTGCCGCGGACCACGCCGGGCAGCCAGTCCTCGACAGTGTCATCGAGGCTGAGCCGGCCCTCGCCCACGAGCTGGAGCACGAGCGTGGCGGTGAACGTCTTGGTGGTGCTGCCCATCCGGAAGTGACTGTCGTGGGCGATCGGCACATCCGAGGTGCGATCGGCCGAGCCGTAGCCGACGGTGAGCAGTTCCCGGCCGGTGTGTGCCGCGGCGAGCAGCCCGGGGACCCCCTTGGCATGGATGGCCTTCAGATCGGTCTCCAGCGTGGATCGGTTGTATGCATGAGGTGAGTTCGTCATGGATCCGATGCTGGGCCCCTGACGCAGGGTCAAGGTCAAGCCTGTTCGCGCTGCCGGTCTCGAAGGAGCGTGTAGAGCCTCTGTATGCCCGGTGATGAGCTGTCGATCAGACCGTCGATCAGGCCGGTGGCCGCCGGCTGGTCCTCACTGCCGGCTGGGTCGAGGCGGGAGATCCAGGTCATGATGCGATCGGCGAGCCGCGCAAGCCGGGGGTCGCTCGGCGGCCAGTCGAAGGCTTCGTCCAGGGCGAGGTAGATGCCCTGGGACTCGGAGTCGGCGAGGACCTCCTTCTTCGTCCTCACCCATGCCGATACCGACTGCGGTGACAGCGCCGTCAGCAGGATCCAGACGTCGCGCTCGACGCGTACCTGTCGTTCACTGATGCCGATGCCGCGCAGCAGATCGAGCAGCTCGATGACCTCGGCGGGCAGAAAAGCCCGGTCTCCGGCGGCGAGCCTGGTGATCCGGCGGTGATGCTCGGTGAGCTCACTGATCTTCCGCAGCAGGGACGCGTCGATCTCGGTGACGGCCTCGGCGAACTCCGCGGGACCCGCGCCGATCAGCGCCTCGACGCGGGCGAGGGGGACGCCGACGTCGGCGAGCGTTCTGATCTTGATGAGGTCGACGACGGCCTGCGCGTCGTATCGGCGATAGCCGGACTCGTCGCGGGCGGGTTCGGGCAGGAGGCCACGCTGGTGGTAGTGGCGTACGGCCCGAACCGTCACACCGGCATGGGCGGCGAGCTGACCGATCGTGAGCACGGTCCCTCCCTGGCAGAGGCGTCGGGCGGCTAGATGACGATCTTCGCACATCGCCCTCGATCCCGTTGAAGTGCTCCCGTGTGCAAATCAGCCATCCAGCACCTGCCTCCAGGACGTGCGGCCGGTCTCAGGGCGTGGGGAACACATTCCCTCAAATCGTTGGCGGGTGGTCCTGGCACGGACGAGTCGTCGCGTCACCACGATGGTCATGGACCAGATGACCATGCTGTTCAACCCCCGGTACGGCGCGAGACCGCGACGCTGAGGTCATCCGGACGGTGTTGCGCAAGGCGGGGCGTCGAGAGTTCAGCGAGCGCCACGGCAGGTTCGTCGTCGAGGGCACCAGCGACGGAAGTCCGTTCCAGGTCGCGTGCACCGACGACGCCGAGGCGTCCGCGCAGGAGCTCGCCCGGTACTCCGGCGACCGGCGCAAGCCCGGGTCGAACCAGACTGGCGCGTCACCTCGACGTGGGAGCCCGAACCCGCCGCCGTACGCGCTCGGGAGATTGCCCGCCAGGAGCACGAGGCCGAGCCGGTGCACCAGCGGGCGGCGGGAAAGTCCTCCTCCAGATAACACTCTATTATCTGTGGCACCGCTGATCACGACCTGCGGCGACCTGCCGCCGGCCGTACGCGAAGCGGCCCTGTTATCTGCGGCAAGGAGGACGCCGTGCCCGCCGTGACACCGCTGCCGGCCGCCCAGCGCCTGACGGTCCGCGTCGCGGCCGACGCCTTCCTCGACACCGTGGCCAACCTCAACACCGTGCGCGCCTACGCCGCCGGCGTCGGCAAGATCGCGCTCCGGCTCGGCGAGCACCGCCCGCTCGCGGCGGTGGCCGACGACGAGATCGGCGAGGCCCTGGAGACGCTGTGGGGAGGCACGGCGGTCAACACCTGGAACGCCCGCCGCGCCGCCGTGTCCTCCTGGCTGGCCTGGTGCCGCCAGCACGGCCACGACGCCCCCGCCGTGCCCGCCTGGGCCAAGCGACTGGCCGCACCCGACAGCCAGACCCCCGCCCGCTCCAAGACCGCGATCGACCGGCTGATCGCCCGCCGCGACGTCGGCATCCGGGAGAAAACCCTCTACCGGCTCCTGTACGAGACCGCCGCCCGGGCCGAGGAAATCCTCACCCTCAACATCGAGGACCTCGACCTGACCGCCCGCCAGGCACGGGTCAAGGCCAAGGGCGCCCGCACCAAGACCCGCCGCCGCGGCCAGGCCCGCGAGGACTTCGTCCTGGAGACTGTCTACTGGGACGCCGGCGCCGCCCGCCTGCTCCCTCGCCTGCTCAAAGGCCGCACCCACGGTCCGGTCTTCGTCACCCACCGGCGCCCCGGCCCCGGCAAGGTCGTCTGCCCCCGCGACGTCTGCCCCGACACCGGTCTGGCCCGGCTGTCCTATGGCCAGGCCCGCGCCCTACTGGACGAGCACACCGCGCTGAACGGCCCTGGCACAGGTTGGGACCTGCACGAATTCCGCCACTCGGCGCTGACCCACCTGGGCGAGGCGGGCACCAGCCTGCTGATGCTGATGGCCAAATCCCGGCACAAGAAACCGGAGAACCTGCGGCGCTACTTCAAGCCCTCACCGGACGCCATCGCCGAGATCACCAGCCTGCTCGCCCCTCGGACCAGCGGCTGACCCGCCCCGACTTGCCCAACCAAGATCACGATTGTGGGTTTTGGGCTTACCTTGGCTACACCCCCAGGTGGTCAGGCAGGAGAACACCGGCCTGCTCGCCCAGATGATCGCCGAGATGGAAGCCCGCCTGACCGAAACCACAGGCTGACCAGGAAAGGCCACTCTCTCGGGACACACTTCAGTCCCGCCCTCTCCGCACGCCCAGGCAGCCCCGCCAGCTGAGCCCACCGGCGCAGCCTGACAGGATCGTGGCCCATGATTGACGATTTCGCGAAAAGTATCGTGCACGAGAGACTGCGGCGGGACCGCCAGGCGTTGCTCTGGAAACTCGACGACTTGTCCGAATACGACGCCCGCCGACCTCTGACGGCGACCGGGACCAACCTCCTCGGCCTGGTCAAACACGTGGCCAACGTCGAGGCCAGGTACTTCGGCGAGGTCTTCGACCGCCCTTCCCCGGAACCGCTGCCTCGGTGGCAGGACGCCGACGGCAGCGAACATTGGGCGGCCGAGGACGAGACCCGCGAACAGATCATCGGATTCTACCGGCGCACGTGGGAACGCTCCGACGCGACGATCAACGAGCTCCCCTTCGACGCCCCCGGCCACGTCCCATGGTGGCCGGAGTCGACACCAGCCCGGCACACGAACCTGTTCGCCATCATGCTCCACGTCCTCAGCGAGACCGTCCGACATGCCGGACACGCCGACATCCTGCGCGAAGGACTCGACGGCCGGACCGGTGCGCACGCCGAACACGGGGAGCAGATCGACGAGGAAGCCCGCGCAGCCTACCGCGCGAAGATCGAGCAGGCCGCCAGGGCGGCCGCGCAAATCAAGGCTTAACCACAATCACGCCACCGTGACCCCCCGCCAGCGGCGGGGGTCACGGTCCACCGTCGCCCCCACCAGCAAGATCACTTAAAGGCCAAATGTCGGAGTGCCGCGACGCGCCCTGACGACCTCAAGGTGCCGTCCGCACCCTCAGTTCCTTCTTGGATCCGGGGCTGCGTTCGGCCAACTTGACCCACTTGAAAGAAGAGATCATCCTCCTCTGACCTGCTGGAAGGGTCCTCCAACCCTAGATAACATGCGCGGCCTGCGCCTTCGCCGCACTCCTCTACAAGGTCGTGAGCAGCACAGAAGTCCAGGAGATGCTGACAGCCCTGATCAACCGAGCACTCAACGTAGCCAAGGAATGAGCCTGCGCCTCTCGCGGACACGCAGGGGCACCAGAGGGCCGGCATCGCGGGGTTCGGTCACCGCCGAAACCGCCGCGATGCTGCCCGCCCTCATGATCGTCCTGGCCGCCGCCCTGTGGGCTATCCAAGCGGTCGCCGTACAGCTCGAATGCGTCGACGCCGCCCGCGCCGCAGCCCGCGCAGCCGCCAGGGGAGAGCCACTCGACCAGGTCCGCGACTACGTCCGAGCAGCGACAACCCCGAACGCCGAGACAGCCATCACACGAGACCCCGACCTCACCAAGGTGCGCATCACCGTCGAGGTACGCCCGTCGTGGGCGGCCTCCCTGCCCGCGGTCCAGGTGTCAGCCGCAGCCACCGCAGTCACCGAGCCATGACGACGAAGAACCGGAGGAACACGTGACCACCGCCAAGAGGAAATCGCTGTTCAAAGCCAGGGAACGCGGCTCAGCCACCCTCTGGGGCGTGTCCTTGATGGGCCTGCTGATGGCGGTGGCCATGGCCTTCGCCACGATCGGCTCCGTACGAGTGGCCCAGCATCGCGTCAACAGCGCCGCCGACCTCAGCGCCCTGGCAGCGGCCAAGCTCGCCCTGATCGACCCGGAGAGCGCCTGCCTCCGAGCCGCCGAACTGGCCACTGCGAACGGCGCCAAGCTGACGAAATGCGAAATCACCACCGACAGAGCCGACATCTGGACCGCCGTGCCCCTGTCACTCCCGTTATTAGGCGCAACAACCCTGACCGGCAGATCCCGAGCCGGCCCAGCACCCCCCCACCCCACCGAACAGCCCTCACTGATCAGAGGAAGGACGAGGCCACGATGACTCACGTTCATGGGCAACGCGGACCAAGGTGTGCACGTGACCGTGAGCCCGAGAGGCCGCGGGGCCGCCAGGTGCGGAGGACACTCCGCAGCGGCCAGGAGTCGAGCTCATCCGGCCAGCAGTGCCGCGGTGGCCGCGTCGGCGGGCAGGAAGGCTTCCAGCTTCAGTTCGGCGACCGTGACATCCGTGGCGGTCGCGAACGTCGTGATGGTCGTCGTCAGCCGCAGCTCGCCGCGGGCCGAGCGCAGCCGTACGGGCACGGCGAAGCCGACGTGGTCGGGACCTGGTTCGGCGGGCGGCACGTACGCGGACAGTTCGTCGTGCAGCTCGCCAGGAGGGAGGCGGTCGAGCACATGCCGTGCCCACTGGCCGAGGTTGACGATGCGCGGTGCCAGGCCCCCGGGGTGCAGGCAGAGGCGCGGCACGTTCACCGGCGGGCGGAGCAGATGGCCGGCGACGCCTTCGGTGAGCAGCCCGACCGCGTCGTTGGCGAGCACCAGCTCATGCCGGGCGTCCACGACGATCGCCGGGTACGGCAGGTGACCCTCCAAGACATGCCGCAAAGCGGTGCGTACGTGCTCCAAGGCCGGGTCGTCCAACGGCGTCTGCGGATAGACCGGGGCGTACCCGGCGGCGAGCAGGAGTTCGTTGCGCTCCCTGAGCGACAGTTCCATGGCCTCGCCGAGCCGCACCACCAGCGATCGGCCAGGCCGGGAGCGGCCGCTTTCGAGAAAGCTGAGATGGCGTTGCGTCGTGCTCGCCCGCAGCGCCAGTTCGAGCTGGCTGAGACGGTGGCGCTGCCGGACCGAGCGCAATGCCTGCGGGAAGTCCACCACGTCAGTGTGCAGGACGTGTCCATTCCTTCGCGGGAATTGCCGCCATTCCCGGCACCGGCGCACGATCCCTCCCATGAACGTGCACATGGGGGTCCTTCTCCCGACGAACCAGAGTCAGTGGGACGACGCCCGGCAACTGATCGATCTCGGCGTCCGCGCCGAACGGCTGGGCTACGACTCGGTGTGGGCCAACGACACCCTGCTCGGCCCGCGCCTCGAACCGCTGGCCACGCTCGCCGCCCTCGCGACGGCGACGGAACGCGTCAGGCTCGGCACGGCGACCCTGCTGCCCGCCTTCCGGCGCCCGGTCACGACGGCACAAGAGCTGGCCTCCATCGACCACCTGTCGGCAGGCCGGCTCACGGTCGCGGTGGGCGCGGGTTTCCCCGGCAGGTCGGAGCCCGAGTACGCGATGTCGGAGGTGCCGTGGCAGCGCCGTTTCGCCCGGCTGGACGACACGGTGGCGCTGTGGCGGGCGTTGTGGACGGGCGAGCGGGCGTTCTCGGGCCAGGTGCTGCGCTTCGACGAGCTCCCCGCGTCCACGCCCTGCCTGCAGGAGGGCGGGCCGCCGATCTGGCTGGGCGGGGCCAGCCCATCGGCACTGCGCCGCACCGGGACGCTCTACAACGGCTGGCTGCCCTACCCGCCCGACCCCGCGGACTACCGGACGGGCCTGGCCACCGTGCGTCGAGCCGCGGCTTCAGCGGGCCGTGCCGCGGACGCGGTCACTCCGGCGCTGTTCATCACGGTGCTGATCACCGACGACGTGGCAGACGGCGAACGCCAGCTCGACGCGTACTGCCGGGAGACGTACGGGCTGCCGTACGAGACGGTCCGCACCATCCAGGCAATCGTCGCAGGCCCGGCCGAACACGTGGCCGCCACGCTGACCCGCTACGTCGAAGCCGGCGCAGCACACCTCGTCTGCCGCATCGCGACCCCGTCCGCAAAAGCCCAGACCGAGCAACTAGAACTCCTCGCCACCATCAACCTGCCCCCCGCCTCGGATCTGCCCCCCGCCTCGGATCTGCCCGCCTCGGATCGGCTCACCCTCGACCGACCCACCACCGATCGGCCCACCCTCGCCCAGCCGGCCGACCGCTGACCTCCGCTCGCCGCCTGAGACATGGGCAGCCGGTGTGCGGGGTGCGGCCATACCGCGTGCGGCCAGACGGCGTGCGGCCAGACGGCGTGCGGCCAGACGGCGTGCGGCGTGCCCAGCTTCGCGGAGCCGTTACCCCTGGTGGGACGGTTGTGGTCAAAGAGGCAAGGTCGCAATCGAATCACGACTTCTTAGACATCGTGTCCAAGAGTTGACTGTCTCCCGTAAGGTTCCGCTTACCCTCGGTCCATGCCAGTTGCGACAAGGAGTGTGGGAGAGCAGGAACACGGTCGCTAGGGTGCGGCCCGAGGTCGGTCGGTGACCGTTATCGGCCGGGCGGACTGCACTTCCGGTCGTCGCATGGGCGCCCCGAGGGTGCTCAAAGCGACGCGAGGCTCTCGACGGAGGGAAGCGTCGTGACGGTAGTCGGCAGAGTCGTGGTCACAGGAGCGATCGCGGCCGGTTCCATCGCACTCGGCAACCCCGCTCAAGCAGCCATGACGACCCAGCAGGCCGGCTCATCCGGCCTGACCGCGTCGGCAAGCTCAGCATGGCCGGCGGCCACGTCACAGATCGCGCCTGGGGAGATCACTTCGCCCTCTGACGGTGAGGTGGTGTCGAGCTCGTCCGTGCCGGTCTCCGCGCGGGCCGGGCTATTGCAGCTGAAGGTGGGGCTGTACGTCGAGGGTCCGGCCACGCCCAGCCAGACGGTCGGCACAGGCAGCGGGAATCAGACCATCTCCGGGACGTTCAACGCCGGCGACGCCCCCAATGGCACCTTCACCGTGACGCTCAAGGGCGAGATCACCGGCACGACCTACGCGAGCAGCACGTTCACCCTGCGCAGGCCCGCGCAGGTGCCGACGGATGTGCGGGCCGGCAGGCGGGGCGCCAAGAAGGTGTTCGTGACCTGGAGAAAGGGTCCCGAGCCGGACTTGCAGTCGTACGAGGTGTCCAGCACGCAATCCGGTGTCGGCGGGCGGATGCCCGTTGACAGCGCGTGCTCCGGCTCCTCGTGCCGGGCGGAGCTGGCGGTCCCGGCGCAGGTGGCGGGGAGGAAGGTGGGGTTCGCGGTCACGGCGTTCAGGGGCGACGGGAGCGGCGGGTCGATCGGCTCGGAGGAGTCGGCGATGGCGTACGTGAGCTTCCCGGCCGCGCCGTCCGCCAAGCCGACGAAGAAGAAGCCCGCCGACACCGGCCAGACAGCGAAGGACAAGGGGCCCACGAGGGTCGACGCGCTGCCCATCCTGCCGGGAAAGACGCAGACACGGCCGTCGAGCAAGCCGAGCAACCGCAAGCCGGCGACGGCCCCCGAATCATCCGAAGCCGACCCGAACGCCAACCTTTCGATTCCCTCCGGGGAGGAAAGGGCTGAGAAGGGCGGTGGCCCGGCCACGTCGAACGGCAAGGACGGCGCCGGTTCGGCCCCAGGGCAGACCGGCGGGGTGACGACCGCATCGGGCGAGTCGCCGCTGGGGAACATCGGCCAGTACGGGTGGTACGCGACGGCCGGCATCCTCTTGCTGCTGCTCGGTGTGCAGGTGGGCGGTTGGGCCCGGCGCCGTTCGCTGGCTGCGGCCGAGGGCGGGGTTGCCGCCTCGCCCTCCTCAGCGGGCCGAACGTCGGGGCCGGCGGGTGGGGCGTACACGCTCTCGACCGCGCGGGGCACCAAGCTCAAGCGAGCGGATGGCACGGTCACACCGGTCACGTCGACGTCGCGACGACCCGCAGTGATCGTGTCCGTCGCCAAGACCCGCGCATCAGAGCAAGAGCCGCATACGGGGAAGGAGGACGCGGCATCGCCCTCTGGCTCTCCCAAGTCAGATGCTGTGGCATGGCCTTCGGGCTCGTCGGAGGGAGGGGGTGTGGCGTCGTCCTCCGGCGCTTCGGGCCGGGAGGGTGCGGTGACGTCTCTCGGCTCTTCGCGGCGAGAGGGTGGGGCGTCTCAGCAGGTTGTGCCGCGCGAAGATGCGGAGGCTCCCGGTTCCTCGCGGCAGGGACCTATGGCTTCGTCCGGCTTGCCGGGACATGGAGGCGCGGGATCGTCTGACTCGGCGACGTGGGAGGAAGCGGCGTCCTCCAGGTCTCTGGAGGGGGAGGGAGCTGCCTCGTCCGGTTCGTCGGGGCGGAGGTCACAGGTGGAGATGGGGGTGCCGGACGGTTCGGTGGCCTCTGAGAGGTCGGCGCCTTCCGAGCGGTCGGTGTCTTCCGGTGGTTCGCCATCCCAAGATGCTTCCTCCTCCGAGGGTTCGCCACTCCGAGATGCCTCCTCCTCCGAGGGTTCGCCGCCCCACGGCGCCTCCTCGCCAGAGGGTTCGCCTTCTCCCTATGTCTCCTCCTCCGAGGGGGCTGCGTCGCCATCTCCTTCAGGCGAGGTGGTGGACGGTTCTGCGTCGCTTGTCCTGCCCTCGGTACCGATCGATGAGCGGTGGAATGATTTCCTGCCGCCTGCGCCTAGGTCCATGGAGGACAGTGCCTTCTGGACGCGTTCTCAGGCGGGGGATGGCGATTTCTGGGAAGTGGATGGCGACGGCGATGGGGCATATGCCGGTCGTACGCGGAGGAACGGGAAGCATTTAGGTAAGTCGGATAGGGAGTAAATGCTCTTCGGCTGAAACGGGGCTTGATGATGGCCTCGTTGGGTGGATGGCTAGTCTGTGGCGGGAGTTCGGGGGTCCGCCGGGTGTGGGCTGCTGAGGGGATGGGCGGTTCAGCGGTGCGCTGAAAACGCCGTCTTGGTGCAGGTGGAAAGGGCGTTCGGGGTAGGGTTTCAGGCGGCGGGCATCAGGTGTTGGGCCGGTGGCTTTGGTCTGTTCCGGCTTTGGTTGGGCTGAAGTCATGTCGCAAGCGCGCGGGTTTTTATTGCGGGGATAGCAAAGTGTTGAGGAGGCGGATGGCGCCTCTTTTGTGCAGGGGTTCGTTGCCGTTGCCGCATTTGGGGGATTGGATGCAGGAAGGGCAGCCGCGTTCGCATTCGCAGGACATGATGGCTTCGCGGGTGGCGGTGAGCCAGTCGCTGGCGCGGGCGTAGCCGCGTTCGGCGAAGCCGGCGCCGCCCTCGTGGCCGTCGTACACGAAGACGGTGAGCAGGCCCGTGTCGGCGTGCAGTTCGGTGGAGACGCCGCCGATGTCCCAGCGGTCGCAGGTCGCGAACAACGGGAGGAGGCCGATGGCGGCGTGCTCGGCGGCGTGGGCGGCGCCGCCCAGGTCGATGTCGGCTTCGGCGAGCGGGGCCACGGCCGAGGCGGGCAGCGTCCACCAGACGGCGCGGGTGCGGAGGGTTCGGGGCGGCAGCTCCAGAGGTTCGTCGCCGAGCGATTCGCCTGATTGGAGGCGCCTCTTCAGGTACGAGACGACTTGGCGGGTCACCTCCACCTCGCCGAAGTGGAGGGTGCCGGGACCCAGAGGTTGGGAGCGTTCAGTGGAAAGGATGGAGATGTCGGTGATGTCGCGGGCGAAGGTCGTGTAGTCCGGGTTGGCGCTGGAGACCAGGGCCACTCCGGCGTCCAGGTCCAGGAGTTCCACGAGGAAGGTCTCGCCCTGGTGCAGGTAGATCGCGCCCGTGTGCACGGTGGTGTGCGCGGAGGGCTCGTCCACGCTGCCCAGCAGGCGGCCTGTGGACGATTCCACGACCTGGATCGGGGCTCCTCCTCCGCCTCGGATGTCGGCGAGGTCCGTGGCCCGCTCGCGTCTGGTCCAGAACCAACCGGCCGGACGCCTCCTAAGCATGCCGTCCGCCACCAGGTCGTCGAGGACCTTGGCGGTGGTGGGGCCGAAGATGGGCAGGTCGTCCTCGCTCAGCGGGATCTCGGCGGCGGCGGCGCAGAGGTGGGGGCCCAGGACGTACGGGTTGTCGGGGTCGAGGACGATCGCCTCCACCGGGCGGCCGAACAGGGCCTCGGGGTGGTGCACGAGATAGGTGTCCAGGGGGTCGTCTCTCGCGATCAGTACGGCCAGCGCGTCCCCGCCGTCGCGGCCCGCCCTGCCTGCCTGCTGCCAGAGCGAGGCGCGGGTGCCCGGCCAGCCGGCGATCAGCACGGCGTCTAGGCCGGAGACGTCCACGCCGAGTTCGAGGGCGTTGGTGGTGGCCAGGCCCATGATCGTGCCTGCGCGGAGTGCCTTCTCCAGGAGGCGGCGGTCCTCGGCGAGGTAGCCCGCCCGGTACGCGGCGATCTTGTTGGGGAGCTCGGCGAGGTCGGCTTCGGCCGACTCCGGGATCGCCCAGGTGAGTGAGGACGGTGATTCCAGGGGGGACGGTGATTCCCCGGAGAGGGTGGCGGGCGGGGCCGGCTCCCGCGAGCCTCCGGTGTGGGCGGTCGGTGTGTGGTCCCGGGCTTGTTCGGATGATGCGGCGGCGTGGGCAGCCCGTGCGTGTTCGTGCGGATGGTCCTCGGCTGGGGAGGGGTGGTTCGGCAGCCGGGATGGGGCTGCCTTCGGTGCGGCGGCCTCGGTGTCCCCGGTCGGAGGGAGCGGGCTGGGGGGTGGGGTGTAGGGGAGGGAGAAGGCTACGTCGGCCAGTTTGGCGCGGGCTGAGAGGGCTACTGTTTCTGCGCCCCGCCTTGAGCGGACGAAGGCGAGGGTGCGTACGTCGGCCAGGACGAGGTCGGCCAGCAGGTCGGCGGCCTCCGCCGTGGCCGTGCGGCGTACGGGGGCCCCGCCTTCGCCCCGCAGCTCCGTCAGGGGCGGCTCCCACAGCGCGATGGTGGTCGCGCCCTTGGGCGAGGCGTCCACCGTCACCTCGTCCATCTCGAGCCCCGTCAGCCTCCTCCCGAACAGCCCCGGCTCGCTGGCCGTCGCCGAGGCGAGCATGAAGGTGGGGGTGGAGTGGTAGCGGGCGCAGGCGCGGCGGAGGCGGCGCAGGATCTGGGCGACGTGGGATCCGAAGACGCCGCGGTAGCCGTGGCACTCGTCCACGACGACCAGGCGCAGGCGGCGGAAGAACGACGACCACTGCGCGTGGCGGGGAAGGATGCTGCGGTGCAGCATGTCGGGATTCGTCAGTACGTAGTTGGCGTGCTGGCGTACCCAGGTGCGTTCCTCGAAGGGGGTGTCACCGTCGAAGCAGGCCGCGCGGAGCTGGGTGATGCGCAGCTCGCGCAGGCTGCGGAGCTGGTCGGCGGCCAATGCCTTGGTAGGGGTCAGGTAAAGAACCGTGCCGCCGTCGAGGGAGGCGGCGACCGCCGGAGTGAGGTACGCGAGGGACTTGCCCGACGCCGTACCGGTCGAAATGATCACGTTTCGGCCACGGAATGCCAGGTCGGCGGCCTCGTACTGGTGAGGCCAGAGTCCTGTCACCCCGCGGTTCGCCAAGCGCGTAACGAGGACTTCCGGCGTCCACTCCGGCCAGCGCACCTGACCCGCCTGACGTGCGGGAACATGCTCCACATGGGTCACACGCGCGCGACGTGAGGGTACGCCGAGCAGGTGGCGGAGGAGTGATGCCGTCTGTTCTGGGGAGGATCCGGTGGAAGTCACTGTTTCCAGTCTTGCATCCGTGGGCAAAGTCGCCGGGAATCGTGATTTCGTATAGACACAAGCCAGGCGCGTGGTTGAATGCCGCGCGTCAGGGTCGGACAGTCTGGGGCCACGCTCCAGATTGCCAGGCCGGCAAGACTACTTTCGCAGGCGAGGCGCTGGAGGATCTGTGGATCTGAAGTTGGATCACCGCACCGAAGACCGACTCACCATCGTGGAGGTCGAGGGTGAGATCGATGTTTACACGGCGCCGAGATTGCGTGAGCTCCTCATCGATCTGGTCAACAAGGGCAACTTCCACCTTCTTGTGAACATGGAGAAGGTCGACTTCCTCGACTCCACGGGCCTCGGGGTCCTGGTCGGGGGGCTCAAGCGAGTTCGCGCGCACGACGGCTCGCTCGAGCTGGTCTGCACGCAGGAGCGCATCCTCAAGATCTTCCGGATCACCGGGCTGACCAAGGTCTTCGGGATCTACGCTTCGGTCGACGAGGCCAAGGAAGCTCACGGCAAAGACAAGTAGCATGGCTACCGTCGAGCTCACGTTCAGCGCTCTCCCCGCACACGTGCGCACCGCACGGCTGGTCGCGACGGCCATCGCGCGCCGCACCGGTGTGGAGGAGTCCCTGCTGGACGAAGTCAGGCTCGCCGTGGGTGAGGCATGTTCCCGGGCGGTCGAGGCGCATCGAGCGCACTGTCCGGGCGAGCCCATCCGCATCGAGCTACGTGACGATTCGGGGCGTTTCGAGGTCACGGTCAGTGACCTGGCCCCCAGCGAGGAGATCAAGCAAGAGAAGCCGCTGGACCTGGGCATGCTCTCTGACTCGTTCATGTCCAACTTCGGGATCGCGGTCATCGAAGGGTTGGCCGATGATGTCGAGGTGTTTCCCAGTCCCAAAGGCACCAATATCCGGATGAGTTGGCCGGCTGCCATCGGCAGCAACACCAACACCAACACCGGGACCATCTGAGCCGCCCTGGTCAGCCCAACCCCCTCCCAGATGGGATGAGGCGGGCGGGCTTTCGGGCTGTCCCGGAGGTCTTCGACCGGCTTCCGGGTGGCTTTGGGTGGCTTTCGGGATGTTCTGGAGGTCCGGGACACGGGCTGATGTCAGCGGTTCTGCGGCATGGACTGCGGGCTGTCTGCGGCAATTGAGGCGGCAATCGAGGTTGAGGTAGCTGCGGGCTGAGGTCGAGGTGGTTCGGCCAAGGTCCGTGGCTTTGTGCTGTCGGCAGCGTGGGCGGGAGTTCCGGGCATCAAGGCTGCCCTGAGGTCGGTGGAAGGCTGCTGAGGGCCTCTCCGTGCCTCTGAGGGGCGGTTTGTGCGCATTGGGCGGTAGTTGGGTGGGTTGGGGGCGTGGGGCGGGGCGGCATGCGCGTCAGGATGGCGGTCTGAGGATTGAACGGCGGGTTGTCGTCGTGCGTATCCACGAGGGATGGGTTTGGGGCGGCGGGACGTGCGGGGTCGAGCCAAGTGGCTGCAGGAGGGGTGCGGTACGTACGGGGAGGCCCGGAGGCGGTGGGGATGGAGGGGTGCGGTCAAGGGGCGGGAAGGCCGTAAGAATCGGGGTTTCGGGCGGGCCGAAAAGGTGCCTTGCTGTGACCGTAAAGGCTTGGAAATTTCTGGTGTCAGATCCCAAACCAGGGCACTGTCAGGGGATTACTAGACACTCGCACAATTAGCGACCGCCAGAGCCTTCATATCCACGGACTGCCTGCGTAGACTCCCGGCACCGGCCAAGGTGATCCGGCGGAACGCGGATTCAACCGGAAGCGGCACCCACAACCCGGATGGTGCCGCAACACCCGCCGAGGAAAACTGCAGCACCGCCCGGGCAGGACGACCGGTCTTGCCGAGGAGAACGATGAGCAGGCACATGCTGGCAGCGGAGCCAGCGTCCAATCTGGTTCTGAGCGGAAACAATCTCACCATCGTGATCGTGGTCGCCGCGGTCGCACTGATCGCGCTAGCCGTCGCCGGCGGCCTGGTGCGCGAAGTGCTGTCCGCCGGCCAGGGCACCGAACGAATGCAGAACATCGCGCGCGCCGTACAAGAAGGCGCCGCGGCCTATCTCACGCGTCAGTTCCGCACGTTGGCGATCTTCGTCATCGTGATTCCCTTCCTGCTGCTCCTGCTACCTGGAGAGACGGACGTACGCATCGGACGTTCGATCTTCTTCGTGGTCGGGGCGGTGTTCTCCGCGCTGACCGGGTTCATGGGCATGTGGCTCGCGGTGCGCGGGAACGTGCGCGTCGCCGCCGCCGCCAATGACGCCGGTGAGAAGCGGGCGATGCGCATCGCGTTCCGTACCGGCGGTGTGGCCGGCATGTTCACGGTGGGCCTCGGCCTGCTGGGCGCGGCGGTCGTGGTCTTCATCTATCAGGGCAACGCGCCGGGCGTGCTCGAAGGCTTCGGCTTCGGCGCGGCGCTGCTGGCGATGTTCATGCGAGTCGGCGGCGGCATCTTCACCAAGGCCGCCGACGTGGGCGCCGACCTGGTCGGCAAGGTCGAGCAGGGCATTCCCGAGGACGACCCGCGCAACGCCGCGACCATCGCCGACAACGTGGGCGACAACGTCGGCGACTGCGCCGGCATGGCGGCCGACCTGTTCGAGTCGTACGCGGTCATGCTGGTCGCGAGCCTCATCCTGGGCCGGGTGGCGTTCGGCGAGGAGGGGCTGATCTTCCCCCTCATCGTCCCGATGATCGGTGTGATCACCGCGATCATCGGCATCTTCGTCACCGGCATGCGCGACCGCGACCGCAACGGCATGGCGGCGATCAACCGCAGCTTCTTCATCTCCGCCGGCATCTCGGCGGTGCTCGTGGCGGCGGCCGCCTTCTGGTACCTGCCGAGCAGCTTCTCCGGCCTGACCGGCTCCACCGTGCAGTCCGACGCCGACCCGCGATTCATCGCCATCGGCGCGGTGCTGATCGGTCTCGTGCTGGCCAGCGCGATCCAGCTGCTCACCGGCTACTTCACCGAGACCAACCGCCGCCCGGTCAGGGAGATCGGCGAGAGCTCGGCCACCGGCCCGGCCACCGTCATCCTGGCGGGCATCAGCGTCGGCCTCGAGTCGGCGGTGTACTCGGCGCTGATCATCGGCGGTGCCGTCTACGGCGCGTTCCTGCTCGGGTTCGGGAACGTCACGATCGCGCTGTTCGCGGTGGCGCTCGCCGGCACCGGTCTGCTGACCACGGTCGGCGTCATCGTCTCCATGGACACCTTCGGACCGGTCTCCGACAACGCGCAGGGCATCGCGGAGATGTCAGGCGACGTCGAGGGCGAGGGTGCGCGGGTGCTGACCAGCCTCGACGCGGTCGGCAACACCACGAAGGCGATCACCAAGGGCATCGCCATCGCGACGGCGGTGCTGGCGGCGACGGCGCTGTTCGGCGCGTTCCGTACGGCGGTGGAGACCGAGCTGACCGCCGCCACGGCGTCGGTCAAGGACGCGCTCGGCACGTTCTCGTCCTTCAGCCTCAGCATCGACCAGCCGAACGTGCTGGTCGGTCTGATCATCGGCGCCGCGGTGGTGTTCCTGTTCTCCGGGCTCGCCATCATGGCGGTCGGCCGGGCCGCGATGCGGGTGGTCTTCGAGGTACGCGACCAGTTCCGCAACAAGCCCGGCATCATGGACGGCACCGAGACGCCCGAGTACGGCCGCGTCGTGGACATCTGCACCCGCGACTCGCTGCGCGAGCTGGCCACGCCCGGTCTGCTGGCGGTCATGACGCCGATCGCGGTCGGGTTCGCGCTGGGGTACGCGCCGCTCGGCGCCTTCCTCGCCGGTGCGATCGCGTGCGGCACGCTGATGGCCGTCTTCCTCGCCAACTCCGGTGGTGCCTGGGACAACGCCAAGAAGCTCGTCGAGGACGGTCACCACGGCGGCAAGGGCTCCGAGGCGCACGCCGCCACGGTCATCGGTGACACCGTCGGTGACCCGTTCAAGGACACGGCGGGCCCGGCCATCAACCCGCTGATCAAGGTGATGAACCTGGTGGCGCTGCTGGTGGCGCCGGCCGTGGTGCTGTACGCGGGCAACCCGGCCCTGCGGATCGGCATCACCGTGGTCGCGGTGGCGGTCGTGGTGGGCGCGATCATCGTGTCCAAGCGGCGGTCGGTGGCCATCGAGCCGGCGAACAACAACAACCGCGAGCACGAGCCTGTGGCCTCGTAGTCCGTTGAGCGTGTGAGGCGCCCGTCCCCGTAGGTGGGGGCGGGCGTCCTTTCGTGTGGAGAAGGGAAGGTGGGAGCGGGCGGCTTGTGTGGAGGGGAAGGTGGGGGTCGGGGCTGGGGGGTCGGGTGGGAAACTGGGCGCGTGAACGATGACAAGCAGCAGCCCAGCGGCGGCAAGACACTGGGCATGATCCTGCTGGCCATGGTCGCCATCCTGGCCGTGATCGTGGGGCTCGCGGTCTGGGCGTCGAGAGGATGAGCGCGTGCGTACGTTGATCGTGCTGCGGCACGCCAAGGCCGCCTCCGTGCCGGGCCTGGTCGACTGGGAGCGCCCGCTGACGGACCAGGGCGAGCAGGACGCCAAGCGGGCGGGCGAGGAGATCAGGGCGGCGGGGCTGGTCCCCGACGTGGTCCTGTGCTCACCTGCGGCCAGGACGCGGCGCACCGCCGAGCTGGCCTTCCCCGGCGTGGAGGTCAGCTACGAGCGGGACATCTACGAGGCGTATCCGGACGAGCTGCTGGAGCTCCTGCGCCGCGCCGATCCCGAGGCGGGCACCGTGGCGCTGTGCGGGCACAACCCCGGCGTCCACGAGCTGGCCCTGGGACTGGCGGGCGGCGACTACGGGTTCAGGCCGGGGTCGTTCGCGGCGATCGCGGTGGAGCCGCCCTGGGAGCAGCTGTCACCGGGCGAGGGCCGCCTGATCAACCGCTGGGCCCCGGACAAAGGACACTGATCAGAGGACGGGCAGGACGGCGTCCTCGGCGTCGGCGGCCTCCACCTCGTCGCGGGAGATGCCCAGCAGGTAGAGGATCGAGTCGAGGTACGGCGTGTTGACGGCCGTGTCGGCGGCCTGGCGGACGACCGGCTTGGCGTTGAACGCGATGCCGAGCCCGGCCGCCGCGATCATGTCGAGGTCGTTGGCGCCGTCGCCGATGGCCACGGTCTGGGAGATCGGCAGGCCGGCCTCGCGGGCGAAGCGCTCCAGCGCCCGCGCCTTGCCCGGCCGGTCGACGATCTCGCCGACGACGCGCCCGGTGAGCCTGCCGTCGACGACCTCCAGGACGTTCGCGGCGGAGTAGTCGATGCCGAGCTCGTCGACCAGCGCGTCGGTGATCTGGGTGAAGCCGCCGCTGACGATGGCGAAGCGGTAGTCGAGCCGCTTGAGCGTGCGGACCAGCGTGCGGGCGCCGGGGGTCAGCACGACCTCCTTGCGCACCTGCTCGAACACCTCGGCGGGCAGCCCTTCGAGCAGCGCGACGCGCCGCTTGAGCGACTCGGCGAAGTCGAGCTCGCCGCGCATGGCCTCCTCGGTGACGCGGGCGACCTCGTCGAGGCAGCCGGCGTGGGCGGCCAGCAGCTCGATGACCTCGCCCTGGATGAGGGTGGAGTCGACGTCCATGACGATGAGCCGCTTGGCCCTGCGGGACAGGCCGGTGCGCTGGACGGCGACGTCGACCTCCTGCTGCGCGGCCTCGGCGGCGAGCTCGACGCGCAGGGCGGCGGGGTCGGCGCCGGAGACCGACAGCTCGATGCAGGTGACGGGCCACTGGGCGAGGCGTTCGATGCGGTCGATGTTGGCGCCGGCGGCGGCGATGCGGCCGGCGATGCCCGCCATGGCGGCCGGCGAGAGGGTGGCGCCGAGCACGCTGACCGACAGGCGGCCGCGGCGGCGCTGCTCCTTGGCCTGGGAGCCGGTGGACAGCTCCACCTCCATGCCGAGGTCTTCGGCGACGCGCTCGACGGCGGTCCACATGGCGCCGAGCGTGGTGCCGGTGCCGGTGGAGGGCCCGCCCGCGTACGCGACGAGCACGCCGAGCGTCAGGCGGCCTCGGATGACGACCTGCTCGATGTCGGCGACCGTCACGGGGAACTTCGACAGGACGGAGAAGAGCCGGGAGGTGACGCCGGGGCGGTCGGGGCCGGTGAGTGTGATCAGGAGGGTGCGCTGGTCCACATTCAGTCACGGTACTGCGCCCGATCCGGTGCTCGCGCAGCAGGTCGCGCATTCGGGCTCGGGCGCAGCAGCGACGGGGTCAGCGAGCGATCTTGGTCTTGACCGTCTTCGCGTAGCCGTGGACGGGGACGCCGAGCCGGTCGAGCTCCTCCTTGCTCATGTTCTCCATGCCCGTCTGGACGTCGTAGGAGACGATGCCGAGCTTGGCGGTCTGGGTGCCCTTGGCCTTCTTGGTGAGCTTGACGTCGAAGATCATGGCGATGCTCTCGCCCTTCTCGACGACCTTGGGCACGAAGCAGTACAGCGCCCGGCCGTCGAGCCCGCACTCCGTGCCCTTGACGCTGGAACGGTAGTAGACCTTCTTCAGGTCGACGCCCTTGGGGAACTCGCCGCCCAGGAAGTAGTAGTCGGCGTAGTGGGGGCCCTTGTTGCGGGCGACGACGGTGTACGAGATCTTGCCGCCGCGCTTGACCTTCTTCGGCGCCTTGACCTGCACGTCGAAGACGGAGAACGGGTCGTCCTGGGCGGTGGCGGAAGCGGGGGTGGCGGAAAGCAGCAGGGCGCCCGCCGCTAATGCGACCGTCGCGACCTTGGGCAGAGAGTTACGCATACAAACGTCTCCGTCGTGGGTGGAAAACGGGGACGTGACACACTAAGCCCCCGTAAATGTCGGCTTTTCCTATCACGTGGGCAAACCGGGGGTAAAGCTTATTTCTGCAGAATCAGGTGCGTGTCGCCGAACTCATGCCACAGATAACTCTCCCGCAACGCCTCCTCGTACGCCCGCGCCAGCGCCCCCTCGCCCGCGATCGCCGTCAGCATCATCAGGTGGCTCGACCGCGGCTCGTGCAGCCCGGTGATCAACCCGGAAACGGCCCGTACGCCACCCTCCGGCGTCACGACGTGCCCGGTCCACCCCTGGGAGGCGGAGACCACTCCCGCGGCGTCGACGGCGGTCTCCAGCGCCCGTACGACGGTCGTGCCCGCCGCCACCACCCGGCCGCCGTTCCGCCTGGTCAGGTTCACCAGGTCGGCCGTAGACGCGGGCACCTCGTACCGCTCGGCGTAGGGCGGCTCGTCCTTCTCCGGCGAGGCCACCCCCGTGTGCAGCGTGATGGGCGCGATCCCGATGCCCCGCGACACCAGCGCCGTGACCAGCGGGTCGGTGAACGGCCGCGCCGCGCTCGGCATCTCCGCGCTGCCCGGCACGGTCGCGAACACCGTCTGGTACGCCTCGATCGGCCAGTCGCGCTCCACGTACGAGTAGCGGATCGGCACCCCGTGCACCCGTAGGTACGCCTCCACGTCCCGGTCGAGCACGGCCCGCCACAGCCGCGGCGTCTCGCGCCCGAGCAGCCGCAACGTGGCGCGTCCCGGCATGGGCAGCCACTCGCCCGGCTCGCCCCCCGCATAAGGCTCGCTCGCCTTGGAGGTGCGCCGGCGCAGCTCGACCAGCCACGTGCCGTCCTCCCGCGCGGTGGAGAAGTGCACGGCGAGCCGGTCGAGCCGGACGGCGGCGGGCAGCGTCGCGGAGTTGTTGACCACGATGAGGTCGCCGGGGTCCAGCAGGGAGGGCAGGTCGTGGAAGCGGTGATGTGACGGGTCGCGGTCGCCGCGCGAGACGAGCAGGCGCACCCCGTCCCTGGCCGTGCCGCGCGCCTCGGGCGGTTCGTGGGCGGCCAGTCCCGGCGGCAGCGAGAAGTCCAGCGCGGCGGTCATCGAATACCTCCGAGGAAACTCCCGCCTTCAGGCGGGAGAGGAATCGGACTCCTGCGGAGCAGGACAGGGGCAGCCGGTTCGCCGTCAGGCGAACCGGCGTCAAAACGCTGTGCGGCACCGCAGGGTTCGGTAGTGTGTTCGACGGTGGCGATGACCAAGCCACCGGACGAACGATCGGAAACATCCTCGCCGCCGGGCCGGCGGAGAGG
>NZ_JBFAQA010000023.1:0-191880 GCF_040677005.1 Nonomuraea sp. NPDC049421 | reverse complement strand
CACGACGAACCGGGGCCTGCTACCGGGCGCTCCGATGCTTACCCGGACGGGACTTTCACCCGCAGGCCTGGACCAGCTTCCAGGACGCAACATGCTTGTCAGGCTAGATTGACAGATCTCCAGCTGTCAATCTAGCCTGACAGCGTGGACGTTAGAGAGCTGTCCGAGCGGATCAGGGCCAATGACCCGGCCATGGGGCTGCGCGCGGTCGGGGCGCTGCACCGGCTGGCCGAGCAGGTGGAGGCGGTGTCCGTGGCCTTGGCCAGGGAGCAGGGCTGGACCTGGGAGCAGATCGGCGACGCGCTCGGCATGTCGCGGCAGTCCGTGCACGCCAAATACGGCAAGTGAGGAGCTGACGATGTTCGGCAAGCAGAAAGGCGCGGTGACGGTCATCGTCAAGGCCGCGTTCGAGGAGGCGCGGCTGCGCGGCGACCGGCGGCTCGGCACCGAGCACCTGCTGCTCGGCCTGCTCCACCACGAGCAGTCCGCGCGGGCGCTCGGCGTCGATCTCGCCGCCGCCCGCGCCGCGCTCGACGAGCTCGACCGGGTGGCGCTGCGGATGCTCGGCCTGGAGGTCGGCGACCTGCCCGCGACGCCGCGCAAGCACCCGGCCGTCCCCGGCACGGCGCTCACGTCGAGCGCCCGCGCCGCGCTCAACCAGGCCGTCAAGGCCACGAGCGCGAAGGCCAGGAACGCGGAGATGCCCCGCCACCTGGCGCTCGCCCTGCTCGACCAGCGCCACCCCGACCCGGTGGCGCACCTCATCGACCACCTGGCCCTGGACCGCCCCGCCCTCCGCGCCAAGCTCACCTGACGACCCCGCGCGGCCCCGCGACCTGACCTCCTCCGGCGATCGCCGCCGGCGCGGGAGGAGATATTCGGTTGAGCGGGGGCCGGGGCGTTGAGAAGGTCGAGGGATGGGGCGCAGCTTTGACGACTTGGTGCAGGAAGCCGGATCCGTCTCCGTGGCCGGGTGGGACTTCTCCTGGCTCGACGGCAGGGCCAGCGAAGAACGGCCGTCCTGGGGCTACTCGCAGCTGCTCGGCGAGCGCATGGCCACGGTCAGGAGCGTGCTCGACGTGCAGACCGGCGGCGGCGAGGTGCTGGCCGGCGTAGCCACCCTGCCGCCGGTGACCGTGGCCACCGAGTCGTGGCCGCCCAACCTCAAGCTGGCCGCCGCCCGGCTGCGCCCGCGCGGCGCGTGGGTGGTGGCCGACGACGACGAGCCGCGCCTGCCGTTCGCCGACGCCGTCTTCGACCTGGTCGTCAGCCGCCACCCCGTGCAGACGTGGTGGACGGAGATCGCCCGCGTGCTCCGGCCCGGCGGCGCGTACTTCTCCCAGCAGATCGGCCCGCGCACCGCCGGCGAGCTGACCGAGTTCTTCCTCGGCCCGCAGCGCTCCCACACCCGCGACGTCGGCGCGGCCGAAGCGGCGGCCGAGGCGGCCGGGCTGGAGGTCGTCGACCTGCGTTCCGAACGGCTCCGCATGGAGTTCCGCGACGTCGGGGCGGTGATCTACTTCCTGCGCAAGGTGATCTGGATCGTGCCCGGCTTCTCCGTCGAGCGCTACCACGACCGGCTGCGCGAGCTGCACGAGCTGATCGAGTCGCAGGGGCCGTTCGTGGCCCACTCGGCCCGCTTCCTCATCGACGCCCGCAAACCGATCGGCTGAGGCGCTCCCCCGGCCTACCCCCGGCGTCGTACGCGACCGCGGCCTGAACACTCCCCCGGGCGCAGTCGCGACAGAGCCCGGCGTGCGATTCGCCGCGGCCTCCTGCGCAGGACCCTTGAGTCACAGCGTTCGAAGGAGGAGAACATGCACACCATCGTCATGTCGGCACCTCATTGGGGTCCCGCCGCGGGTTTCTGGCCGATCTTCCCCCTCGCCTGGGGGCTGCTGTGGGTGGCGGTCATCGCGCTAGCCGTCACGGGGTTCCGCAAGGGCTGGTGGGGGCCCAGGCGCGCGGCCGCCGCGACCCCGGGCGCGACCCCGGGCGCGCCCACCGAGCCGACCGCCACCGCGGAGCGGATCCTCGCCGAGAGGTACGCCCGCGGGGAGATGACGGACGACGAGTACTTCGAGAAGATGTCCGTGCTCCGCGGCGGAGCTGCATAAACGTCACTTGGAGGCAAACAACTGTCACTGGTCGCATTCATGGCGTCGCGTTACGTTTCGTATACGCCTTCATCGGAAGTGGGGACAAGAATGCGGTCCATCGCCAAGTTCTGCGGCCAGTGCAGCTGCGGCTGCCCCGAACTGTTCGTCGATCACACGGCGCCCGAGGAACGCCAGGTGGTCATCGTCGACGACTTCGGGCAGCGCGTGGAGATGAGCCTCGACCAGTTCGAATCGATCGTGGAAGCCGCCAAGAGCGGGTCTCTGGACAGCCTGGCGCTCGTACCCTGAGCGCGCAGGTCCTGACCCTGCTGGCCGGCGGGGCGGCCGCCGGTCTGCTCGCGGGCACCGCGACCTGTACGGCGGCGCAGGGCGGGCTGCTCATCGGGCTCGCCGACGGGCGCCGCGGGCGTGATCCCGCGCTGGTCGGCTGGTTCCTCGCGGGGCGTCTTGCCTCGCACACGGCGGCGGGGGCGCTGCTCGGGCTGCTCGGCTCGGCCGTCAGCCTGCCGCCGCAGGCCCGAGCGGTGCTGCTCGTCGCGGCCGGCCTCACGGTCATCGCCTTCGCCGTCCGCCTGATCCGACGCGACCGCCCGCCCTGCGCGACCTCGCCGTCAGACGCGGTGCCCGCGGCTTGTGGCGAATGTGAGCCCGCCGGCGCTGAGCCCCGTCCCGCCTCCGGGCGGCGCGCGTCGCTGCTGGGGGCGGTCACCGTCCTCGTGCCCTGCGGGGTCACGCTCGGCATGGAGATGGTCGCGATCACCAGCGGCTCGCCGCTCGCGGGTGCGGCGGTCATGGCGGGGTTCGTGGCGGGCACCGCGCCGGCGTTCGCGCTCCTCGGGTACGTCCTGCGGCGCGTCTCCAGGACCCGCCTGGCCAGGCTGGCCGGGGTGGTGGCGATCGCCGCCGGCCTGTGGACGG
This sequence comes from Nonomuraea sp. NPDC049421, assembly GCF_040677005.1. Classification (NCBI taxonomy): domain Bacteria; kingdom Bacillati; phylum Actinomycetota; class Actinomycetes; order Streptosporangiales; family Streptosporangiaceae; genus Nonomuraea; species Nonomuraea sp. NPDC049421. Next base: position 188,842 of record NZ_JBFAQA010000023.1, on the reverse strand, counting down.
CGGGGACCGGCGTCAACCTCGGCGGCTGGCTGGCCGCCCCCACCCCCGCCCAGGCCACCTCGCAGGGCAGCAGGCCCACGTCGGTGACCGTGTGGGCGACCCGCGAGGGCTACCGCCCCGCCATGGTCGACGCCCGGGCGAACGCCCCCGTCGAGGTGGTCTTCAAGGTGCTCGACCAGGGCTGCACCGGCACCGTCGTCATCGAGGGACGCGACGTGGCGCTGCCCGCCACCGTACGCCTGCCGCCCCAGCCCCCGGGCACCCTGCGGTACGTCTGCGGGATGGGCATGTACGCGGGCTTCATCAACTTCTCGTGAAGCCTTAGGGCGATTACGGTTCGCGATCGGCTGATCACGTGCCAGTCTGTCGCCATGGCCTGGCGAGGAGAGGTGGCGGTACCAGCGCCGCGCGCAGGAGACGAGCCCGAGTTGCTGGCCGCCGCACGGGCGGGTGACGCCCGCGCCGCGCACCGGCTGGGCAAGCTCTACGCCCAGCACGGCGAGCGGGCGGCGGCCAAGCACTGGTGGGAGCGGGCGGCCGCGGGCGGCAACGTCGACAGCGCGTACAACCTGGGCATCTGGCACGAGAAGCACGGCAGCCTGGAGGAGGCCGTCACCTGGTACGAGGCGGCGGCCAGCACCGGCGACGCCGAGGCGGCGACGCACCTCGCGACCCTGCTGCTGGAGCAGCGCGGCGACCCGGGGGCGGCGAGGGTGTGGTTCGAGAGCGCGGCGACGGCCGGGTCCCGGGCGGCGGCCCGGCGGCTCGCGCTGATGTGCGAGGAGACGGGCGAGCTGGGCGCGGCCCGCGCGTGGCATCGCAGGGCGGCGGCCGACGGCGACGTGGCCTCGGCCCACGACCTGGGGTTCCTGGCCTACTGCGCGGGCGACGACGCCGAGACCCTGCACTGGTGGGAGTACGCGGCCAGGGGCGGCCACGCCGAGTCGGCGTACTGCCTGGGTCTCTATCTCGACGCGAGCCGCGACCCCGAGGGCGCCGAGGCGTACTACCGGCTGGCCGCGCGCAGCGAGCATCCCGGCGCGGCCTCGCGCCTGGGCGGGGTGGCGCTGTCGCGGGGCGACCTGCGCACGGCGCGGGGCTGGTTCGAGCAGGCGGCGGCCGCCGGGCGGGCGTGCGACCAGCGGATGGCCGGGTTCGTCTGCGTGGAGCTGGGCGACACGGCGGCGGCCAGCCACTGGTTCGGCCGGGCGGCGGCGGGCGGCGACGCCGAGGCCGCCTACAACTACGGGCTGCTGCTGATCGCCGAGTTCGGCGACCTGGTGGGCGGGCGCCACTGGTTCCGCCAGGCCGCGCAGGCGGGGCATCACGAGGCCGCCGTCGAGCTGGGCGGCCTGCTGTCGGTGGCGGGCGAGCACGGCGAGGCGCAGGCGTGGCTTTCGGACCCGCCGCCGCCCGCGTGGGCGCGACCGGCCGAGCCCGAGCTGACGGCCAGGGCCGAGCTGGCCGCGGCGGCGATCGGGCGCTGCGGCGGCGAGCCGCCGGCCGTGGCCGACCTGGCCGAGGTGCTGAGCACGTGGGACGTCGTCACCCGGCCGCTGCACGACCACTCCGACGTGGTGGCCTGGCTGGTGGCGCGCAGCGGCGTGCATCTCAGCGCGGTGGAGCACCTGGCGTCGGTGCGCGGCACGCTGCTGCGTCCCGGCAGCTCACCGTGGCCGGGTCAGGGCGAGCTGCAGCACGTCCTGACCACGGCCCGCGATTTGCGCCGCCGCCTCGGGGTCCGCTGACCTAGAGAACCTCGGAGACCGGCGTGTACGGCAGGCCGAGCGCCTGCGCGACCGGCTCGTTCGTGAGCCGCCCGCCGTGGGTGTTGAGCCCGCCCGCGAGCCCCGCGTCGCTCTTGAGCGCGTCGCGCCAGCCCAGGTCGGCCAGCTTGACCGCGTACGGGAGAGTCGCGTTGGTCAGCGCGTATGTCGAGGTGTTGGCCACCGAGCCGGGCATGTTGGCCACGCAGTAGAAGACCGACTCGTGCACCTTGTAGGTGGGCTCGGCGTGCGTGGTGGGCCGGGAGTCCTCGAAGCAGCCGCCCTGGTCGATGGCGATGTCCACGAGCACGGAGCCCGGCTTCATCCGGGAGACGAGGTCGTTGGAGACCAGCGTGGGGGCCTTGGCGCCGGGGATGAGCACCGCGCCGATGACGAGGTCGGCCCGCAGGACCTCCTGCTCGATCGCGTACGAGGTGGACACGACGGTCTTGAGCCGGCCCTGGTAGATGGCGTCGATCTGGCGCAGCCGGTCGATGTTGGTGTCGAGCACGGTGACGTCGGCGCCCATGCCTACGGCGATCTGTGCGGCGTTCAGGCCCGAGACGCCGCCGCCGATGACGACCACCTTCGCGGGCGCGACGCCGGGCACGCCGCCCGGCAGGATGCCCCTGCCGCCGTTGAAGCGCATCAGGTTGTACGCCCCCACCTGCGGCGCCAGCCGCCCGGCGACCTCGGACATCGGGGCGAGCAGCGGCAGGGCGTTGCCCACCTGCACGGTCTCGTACGCGATGCCGGTCGTGCGGGCCTCGAGCAGCGCGTCGGTGCACGGCTTGGAGGCGGCGAGGTGGAGGTAGGTGAACAGCACCAGCCCCTCGCGCAGCCGGTGGTACTCCTCGGCGATGGGCTCCTTCACCTTGAGCACCATGTCGGACTCGGCCCACACGGCGTCGGCGGAGTCGATGATCTTGGCGCCCGCGGCCAGATACTCCTCGTCGGTGATCTGCGAACCCAGGCCGGCGCCCCGCTGTACGGAGACGTCGTGCCCCTTGCGCACCAGCTCGTGCACACCCGCCGGAGTGGCGGCGACACGGTATTCGTGGTTTTTGACCTCGGCTGGGACGCCGATCTTCATTGCGGTGGTTCCTTTCGGGAACCGGCACGTCGTCGTACCGGATGGAAGGGTGTCATAGTCGTGCCCACGCCTCCGTGAGCACGCCGCGCAGGATCTCGCCGATCTCGTCGAACTCCTTCTGCCCGGCGATCAGTGGCGGCGCGAGCTGGATGACCGGGTCGCCGCGGTCGTCGGCCCGGCAGTAGAGGCCGGCGTCGAACAACGCCTTCGACAGGAAGCCGCGCAGCAGCCGCTCGGACTCCTCGGCGTCGAACGTCTCCTTCGTCGCCTTGTCCTTGACCAGCTCGATGCCCCAGAAGTAGCCGGAGCCGCGCACGTCGCCGACGATCGGCAGGTCGCGCAGGTCGTCGAGGGTCTGGCGGAAGCGGGGCTCGTTGGCGGTGACGTGGCCGAGCAGGTCTTCGCGCTCGAAGATGTCGAGGTTGGCCAGCGCGACGGCGGCGGAGACGGGGTGGCCGCCGAAGGTGTAGCCGTGGGCGAACATGGTGTCGCCGTCCTTGAACGGCTCGAACAGCCGCTCGTGCGCGATCATGGCGCCGATCGGGGAATAGCCGCTGGTCATGCCCTTGGCGCAGGTGATGATGTCGGGCACGTAGTCGAACTTCTCGCCGCCGAACATGGTGCCGAGGCGGCCGAAGGCGCAGATGACCTCGTCGGAGACGAGCAGCACGTCGTACTCGTCGCAGATCTCGCGCAGCCGCTGGAAGTAGCCGGGAGGGGGCGGGAAGCAGCCGCCGGCGTTCTGGACGGGCTCGGCGAAGACGGCGGCCACCGTGTCGGGGCCCTCCATCTCGATGGCGCGGGCCACCCGGTCGGCGGCCCACCGGCCGTACTGCTCGGGGGTCATGCCGGGGACGCCGGTGATCTCGTCGGCGCGGTAGTGGTTGGTGTTGGGCACCCTGACCGAGCCCGGCACGAGCGGCTCGAACATCTGCTTGAACGCCGGGATGCCGGTGATCGACAGCGCGCCCTGCGGGGTGCCGTGGTAGGCGATCTGCCGGCTGATGACCTTGTGCTTGAGCGGCTTGCCGACGAGCTTGTAGTACTGCTTGGCGAGCTTCCACGCGGTCTCGACCGCCTCGCCGCCGCCGGTGGTGAAGAAGACGCGGTTGAGCTCGCCGGGGGTGTGGGCGGCCAGCCGCTGGGCAAGCTCGGCCGCCTTGGGGTGGGCGTAGGACCAGAGCGGGAAGAACGCCAGCTCCTGTGCCTGCTTGGCGGCGGCCTCGGCCAGCTCCTGCCGACCGTGACCCACCTGGACGACGAAGAGCCCCGCCAGACCGTCGAGGTAGCGCTTGCCGTGGATGTCGTAGACGTAGGACCCCTCACCGCGCACGATGGTGGGGATCTCGGACTGCTCGTAGGCGCTGTGTCGGGTGAAGTGCAACCACAGGTTGTCCTGCGCGGCTTTCAGGACGTCGAGTTCCGGCTGCGTCATGGTTATCTTCCCTCGTGTCTGAACTTCCCACAGTCTGCACGTTCACCTGCGGAGTTGCCAAGCGAATCGGTCGCAGCAATATGCAAGAAAATCGGGATCCGCAGAACCCATATGTAACCACGACGAAATCCGCAGGTAGATTAGCCCGCGGGCCAGAACCGCGACCTGTCCTGTTTCCGCAGGACAGGACCGGTTGTGGTCCAATGAGACCGAAACTGCCGTGAGCGCCCGGTGACGGGCGCGACTGTTGAGAACGACCCCCGGGGGACCGTCCCGTGACTCCTGAACAGATCGAGAACGCTGTCTCCGCCGCGATGCCACAGGCCGTCGAGGAGCTCAGGCGGCTGGCCGCCATTCCCTCCGTGGCCTTCCCCGGGCACCCGCAAGAGCCGGTGTTCGCCGCCGCCAAGATGACGGAGGAGCTGCTGCGCTCCACCGGGCTGCCGCGCGTGCAGCAGGTGCCCGTCGAAGGCAGCTTCCCGGCCGTCTACGGCGAGGCCCCCGCGCCGCCCGGCATGCCGACCGTGCTGCTGTACGCCCACTACGACGTGCAGCCCGCCGGTGACCCCGCCGCGTGGCGCACGCCGCCGTTCGAGCCGACGCTGATCGACGGCCGCCTCTACGGCCGCGGCACCGCCGACGACAAGTCAGGCGTCATCTCCCACGTCACGGCCCTGCGCGCCTTCCAGGGGAACTTCCCCGTCGGCATCAAGGTGATCATCGAAGGCCAGGAGGAGTACGCCGGCGACCGGCTTGAGGCGTTCGTCGAGCGCAACCCCGAGCTGCTGCGCGCCGACACCATCGTGGTCGCCGACACCGGCAACCCGCGCGTCGCCGATCCGGCGGTCACCACCTCGCTGCGCGGCATGGCCGCGTTCACCATCGAGGTGCGCACGCTGCGCGAGCCCGTGCACAGCGGCTCCTTCGGCGGCGCCGCGCCCGACGCGCTGGCCGCCCTCATGCGCATGCTGACCGCGCTGCACGACGAGAACGGCGACGTGCGCGTGCCCGGCCTGCCCCGCGGGTCGTTCCTCGGGCAGGGGCCGTCGGAGGAGGAGTTCAGGAGGACGGCCGGGGTGCTCGACGGCGTCTCGCTCGTGGGCTCGGGGTCGCTGGCCGACCGGCTCTGGTCGTCGTACGCGATCACCGTCACCGGCCTCGACGTGCCGACCGTCTCCGGCGCCATCAACGCCGTCCAGCCCGTCGCGCGGGCCAGGGTGACCGTCCGCGTGCCTCCGGCGAGCGACCCCAAGACCGCGATCGACGCCGTGGCCGACTTCCTGCGCCAGGTGGCGCCGTGGGGCGTGCAGGTGTCGTTCGGCGACCACACCGTGGGCGCCGGCTTCCAGGCCGACTCCGGCGGCAAGGCCCGCTCGGCGCTCAACCGCGCCATGGAGCGCGCCTTCGGCCGCCCGCCCAGGGACGTCGGCGCCGGCGGCTCGATCCCGCTGGTCAGCACGCTGCTCAAGCAGTTCCCCGCGGCCGAGATCCTGCTGTTCGGCGCGGAGGACGAGGAGGCCGCCATCCACGCGCCCAACGAGCGGGTCGACCTGGAGGAGCTGCGCCGGGTCGCCACGACGGAGGCGTTGTTCCTGCACGAGCTGAGCCTGCCGTCCGCGCTCGGGGTCTAACGCACCGGTAGGTCGTACACGCGGCGGACGCTGCTGCCCAGCCTGGCCACGTCCGCCCCGTACACGTGCAGCGACACCCCCACCTCGTCGCTGGTGTTGCACACCCTGTGGATGTCGCCGGGCGGGGCGAACCCGCTGACCTCGCCCGGGTGGTTCGCGGCCCGGCCGATCTCGATCAGATGGTCGCCCATGTCGCGGTAGAGGATCTCGTACTCGATGCCGCTCAGGATGCCGAACGTGCACCACGACACGTGGTCGTGCACCGGGGTGTCCTGGCCGGGGCGCCAGACGATGCCGCAGATCGAGAAGCGGTCCTCGGCGTGCAGGACGTGCGAGACGTAGCCGCCGGGCGAGCCCTCGCGTTCGTGCGGCGTGAGCACGTCGAGGCCGGGCAGGTGGTCGCGGAGCAGGTCGGCGACCGCGAAGGCGGTCGGTCTTGCGCCGAGGTCGCGGGCGACGATGCGCGACACGCCCGTCACGAGGACGTCCAGTCCGGGTCTGGCGCCTGGTCTGGTGATGGTGGCGGTCTTCATGGTGAACCCCCTGCCGAGGTCCGTCCGCTGCCTTCCCTTCCACGGTCCCTCACCTCGACTGATAGGTCCAACAGATGTCTTGTGGTTGATCGATAGATATGCTTGATGAATGCTGGATGTCGCTCGTCTGCGCGTCCTCCTCGCGGTCGCCCGCAAGGGCTCGCTGACCGAGGCCGCCAAGGAGCTGCACTACTCCCAGCCCTCGGTCAGCCACCACCTGGCCAGGCTGGAGGCCGAGACCGGCGCCAAGCTCATCCAGCGCGCCGGGCGCGGCATCCGGCTCACCGAGGCGGGCCGGCTGCTCGCCGAGCGGGCCGCCGACATCATCGAACGCCTCGACGCCACCGCCGAGGAGCTGGCCGCGCACGTGGGGCTGCGGTCCGGGCGGGTGCGGCTGGCGTCCTTCCCCTCCGCGCTCGGCACGTTCATCCCCAAGGCCGCCACGCTGCTCGCCGACGCCCATCCCGGGCTGCGGCTCCAGCTCACCGAGGTCGAGCCGCCCGAGGCGCTGCGGCTGCTGCGGGCCGGACGGGTCGACGTCGCCGTCATCTTCCGGTACGACGACACGGCGCCCGAGGACAACGGCCTCCACCTCGTCCACCTGCTCGACGACCCCAGTTTCCTGCTGGCCGCCGACGAGCCCGGCGCGCCCGCCGACCACGCCGGGTCGTCCTGGATCGCGGGCTGCGACCGGTGCCGCAGCCACCTGCTCGACGTGTGCGCGAAGGCCGGCTTCGAGCCGCGCATCGGGTTCACCAGCGACGACATCGTGGCCGTACAGGCGCTGGTGGCCGCCGGGCTGGGCGTGACGCTGCTGCCGGGCCTCGCGCTCGCCGCCCACCGGCATCCCGAGGTGCGGGCACGCGAGGTGCCCGGCTCGGTGCGACACGTGTACGCCGCCGTCTACGGCGAACCACCCCACCCGCCCGCCACCCAGGCCCTCCTCACCGCCCTCACCCGGAGCCTCGGAAAAGTCGTTGACGCCGTTTCTACGATGGCCTCATGCCGGACATCACCACCCTCGCCCTCTTCTGCGCGGCCACCCTCGGACTGCTGATCGTCCCTGGACCGGCGGTGCTCTACATCGTCACCAGGAGCGTCGCCCAAGGCCGGGGCGCGGGCATCATCTCGGTGCTCGGCGTGCACGCCGGCTCCCTCGTCCACGTGGCCGCCGCGGCGCTCGGCATCAGCGCCCTGCTGGCCGCGTCGGCCACCGCGTTCACCGTGGTCAAGTACGTCGGCGTGGCCTACCTGCTCTGGCTCGGCGTCCGCAAGCTCATGCGTAGGGGCTCCACCGGCGACACGCCGGTGGAGCTGCCGGTGCAGACGCGGCGGCGGCTGTTCTGGGAGGGGTTCGTGGTGAACGTGCTCAACCCCAAGACGGCCATCTTCTTCCTGGCGTTCCTGCCGCAGTTCGTGCACCCGGAGGCCGGGCCGGTGGGGCCGCAGATCCTGCTGCTCGGGCTGCTGTGGGTGGTGCTCGGGGTGGCGTCCGACGGTGCGTACGCGCTGCTGTCCTCCGCCCTCGCCGGCCGGCTGCGCGGGTCGGCCCGTGCCCGGCGGCGGCTGGACGTGGGCAGCGGGCTCGTGTACCTGGGGATGGCGGCGTGGCTCACGACGGAGAAGGCGTGACAAGCCAGGAAATTTCCTGGCCATAGTGCGATAGTGAGTTAGATCAGCCGCTGATCAGGGGGAAGGCACGCCGGGACGTAGCTGATAGGCGGACCCATGCACACGCCACCGCACAGCCTCGGGCTCGAACGGGTCGCCGAGGTCTTCTCCGGTCATGACGACGTCGTCGGGGTGACCGGCTCGGGGTACGCGATCGGTGCCGATCTCGTGCTGACCTCCGGGCAGGTCGTGGACGCGGGCGGGCCGTGTCACGTACGCCCGGCGTGGTCGGACCGCTGGCTGCCGGCCGAGCCGGTGTGGCGGGGCCGGGGCGGCGCGGACGCGGTGCTGCTGCGCGTACCGGAACCGGCCTGGGCGACACCGGCCGACATCGGGCACACGCGCTGGGGCCGCGTCGCGGGGGCGACGGCGCGCTGCGCGGCGTCCGGTTACGGGCAGGCCGGTGAGCGGGGCGGGGCCCGCGCGCCTGAGACGGTGTCCGGGCTGGTGGAGCCGCCCGCGAGCGCCGTGTCCAAGACGTTGACGGCCCGCGTGGTCAGCCCCGACTTCGAGACCCGCCCGGCGGCGCTCTGGCACGGACTGCCCGGCGCCGCGCTGCTCGCCGAACCGGCCGGGCAGATCGTCGGCGTGGTCATCGGGTACGCGCCGCGCCGCCTCGACGTCGTCCCGGTGAGCGCGTTGCTCGCCGACGAACGCTTCCGCGACCTGACCGGTGTCGCCCCCTGGCGCCTCGAAACCACCCCCGGCACCCCCGCCGTGGCCCTCCCCACCCTGCTGACCCCCGCCCACAACCCCCCACCGGCACCGCCTGTCCCGGACGTCCTGGCCTCGCCGGTCGTCCCTCCGGCCGTGTCGGTGAGCGGTCACGGACACTGGGCGGACTTGATGGCCCGGCATGCCGTGGTGCCGTTCCTGGGCCGGGAGGCGCCGCTCGCGGAGTTGCACGCGTGGGCCGCGGAGGCGGCGGCCTTGTCGATCGCCGTACTGACCGGACGAGGCGGCACGGGAAAGACCCGGCTGGCCGCCGAGCTGTGCGCCGAGCTGGGATCGGCCGGCTGGGACGCCGGTTTCCTCCCACTGGACACCCTCGCCGCCATACTCTCCGCACCACCACCCAGCGACCTGAGAACACCTCCGTCCGGACAGGTGCTCCGCCTGGAGGCTTTGAGACCGACCCTCGTCGTCCTGGACGGCCCGGAGCCATCGGCCCCTCTGGTGGGCGAGCTGATCCGCCGCCTGGCCCAGCACGGCCGCAACCCCTGCATACGACTCCTGCTGGTGGCCCGCGAGCCTGGCGACCCCGACTGGTGGCGCCGCCTCGACACAGCAGCAGGCGGCCGCCTGAGACGCCTCAACACCACGAGAATCCAGCTCAACACCCACCCGCTGACGCTCCCGGAGCGGGAAGACCACGCCCTGGCCGCCATGCGCGCCTTCACCCCAGGCCAAGCCGCGCTCCCCACCCCACCCCGCCTCGACGACCCGGAATACGGCCTCCCCCTCCACGTCCACCTGGCGGCCTTACTACACCTGGACGGCGACCCCCAGATCAGCGGCGCAACCCTGATCGACCACTTCCTGACCCGGGAGTCGGCCCGCTGGTCCCAGCTATGGCAGCCCCACCCCGAGGACGACCAGCCGACCGCTCCCCAACCCCAGCTGGATGAGCACGGCGACGCGATCGCCCACCCGTCCGAGGGGTTCGCGTGGTTCGGTGGTCTGGGCGACCATGGGGCGAGCGGGCCAGAGCAGCTCGGGCACTCAGCAAGACGACAGGCAGTGGCCGTCCTGCTGCTCACCACCCCCCGCCCCGACGAACTCCCCGCCCTGCTAACCGCCGTCCCCAGCATCCGCGCCGGACACGCCGCCCATCCCCAGACCGGAGATGCGGTCCCCGCGCGTCCCGCAGAGGCCATCCACACCCTCCCTGGAGCCGCCGATCGCGCCCGACCCGACGACGCCGTCCGCCCCGGTGCTGCCTCCGTGCAACGGCAGGGCGGGGTTGCCGGGGAGGTGGCGCGGTGGTTGGGGCGGGTGGGGGTGCCGGCCCAAGGGTTCGATGTGATGGGTGAGCAGCTGCTGGACGGGACGGAGGATCTCGACGCGCTCGTCCTCGCCGTCCACGATCACGAGGCACGGACGACGGCGCATCTCGTACGGATGCTCGACGTGCTGCGGCTCGCCGCCGGCCGCGAACGGGTCAGGGCGGCGCTGTGGTCGCTGATCGCCAGCCGCATCGGCCGGCTGGTCGCGGCGGCCGTGGGCGATCCCGGCGGCAGGCTGGGCGACGCGGTCAATGCGGCGCTGGTCCTGTTCGGCGGGGACCGGCAGCTCGCCGAGGCGGTGGCCGCCCTCCCCGTGGCACAACCGGGGAACGCCGGCCCTGGGCTGCGTAACGGCGGGCTCGGCCTGCGGGCGCTGGACGTGACGCTCGCCGAGCTGACCGTGCGGCACCGGCGCGCGACCGGGGAACGGGTCGCGCTGGCCGGTGCCCTGGCGTGGTGGTCGCGGGGGCTGGCGGCCGTCGGCAGGGTGGGCGAGGCGGTCGCGGCGGCGGCGGAGGCCGTGGAGCTGTACGCCGGCGCTCCCCCGTACGAGGACGCGGTGGGGCAGGCGGAGGCGCTGTTCGGGCTGGGGGCGTACCTGCTGCTGGGCGGCGAGGCGGGCGGGGTGATCAAGCCCGCGAAGGAGGCGGCGACCCGCTTCCACATCCTCGCCGAGGACGACCCCCGCTATGCCGGGCCTGCCGCCCGAGCCCAGTACAACGTGGCCTGCGCGTTGCTGGAGAGCGGCCGCCTGGAGGAGGCGGTGACGGCGTTCGAGGGCGCCGGCGGCCATCCCGGCTTCGCCTCCCACCTGACCACCCTCCTCACCCTCGCCAGAACCGGTACGAGTGCGGGCCCCTCCAGCCCCACCTGGAACGCCCACGCCGGCCCAGGCGGCCTCGCCGCCCCAGGCACCGGCGCAGACGCGAGCAACCCCACCGCGCCGGGCGAACGCGGCCGCACCGGGACCGGTGCGGGTGGGTTGGGGTGGGGGGCGGGGCATGAGGCGGTGGCGGGGCCGGAGCCGCTGATGCCGTTCGACCAGGTCGGTACGGCTGAGGTGCTGCCTGAGCTGGCCGCCTGCCTGGCGGTGGCGGTCACCTCGGCGGTCAGGGGCGTCGCGCCGACGCATCGGGATGTGGCGCAGCGGCTGCACCTTGTCGCCGCCTGGCTGGAGGGCGACGGCAGGCCGGCCGAAGCGCTCGTTCCGGCGGGTGAGGCGGTGGCGCGGCTGCGGGGGCTGGCGGGTGAGGAGCCGGGGCTGCGGGCGATGCTGGCGTCGGCGGCCGGCCTGGTGGCGAGGCTGCATGCCGGGCTCGACGACCTAGACGCGGCCATCAGGGCGGCGGCGGAGGCCGTACGGAACCTGCGGGCCCTCGTGACGCTCGACCCCGCCGGGCACCGGCCCGCCCTGGCCGACCGGCTCCTCGACCTGGGCGAGCTGCTGCTGATCGACGACCGCCCTGAGGACGCGCTCGCGCCGTTGCAGGAGGCCATGGCCGTGCCGGTGGAGGCGTCCGAGGGGCACATGGCGGCCCAGGCCAGGGGTCGGCGGCTGCTCGGCCTCTGCCTGGACGGGCTGGGCCGGACGGCCGACGGGCTGGCCCAACTGGAGATGGCGGCCGAGCTGTACGACGTGCTGAGCGTCGAGGACCCCTCCTACCGCCGGTACGGCCCCGAGGTGCGGGCCCGGCTGCGCAGGGGCGGAGAGGCGGACCGGCCCGCCGACGAGCCGTGGCTGCTGCGGATGGTGCTCGACCGGCCCGAGGAGGCGGTGGCCAGGGCGGAGCGGCGGCTCGCCGAGTGCAGGGAGGCGGTGGAACGCGCCGGTACGCCGGAGATCGAGCGCATCCATGCGTACCTGGCGGCGCAGGCGGACCTTGCCCGGGTCTGGGCGGACACGGGGCGGGCCGGGGAGGGGTTCGCGCTCGCCATGCAGGCGGCCGAGCTGCTCGAACGTCATGCCGCGCCCGCCGCCCCGCACGCCATCGCCGTGGGCATGGTGGCGGCGGCGCTGGGCCGTTCGCTGGTCGGTCTCGGACGGTACAAAGAGGCCATCCCGCACCTCCTCACCGCCATCGAGGCGAGCCGCCCGCAGGCGGGCGCCCGGGCCGAGCTGGGCGAACTGCTCATCCTCGAAGCCGTCGCCCTGTCCCGCGCGGACTGCCCCTCGGACGCGGAGGCGGCGGCCGACCGCCTGGTCGACCTGTACACGTCCCTGGTGGCCGAAGGCGCGGCCGGCCCGTCGGCTTTGGCCGGCGCCCTGCGACTGCAGGCCGGAATCCGCTTCGCCCGCCAGAACGCGGAGGGTGCCCTGGCCTCCGTCGACCGAGCGCTCGGCCTGCTGCCCGCACCGGGCAACGACGACGAACGACTCCTCTCCGCCGCCTGCCTGGAACTGGCCGGCCTGTGCCTCGCCGACCTGCACGAACCCGACGCCGCCGAAGCCCGCCTGACCGACGGCACCACCGCGATGGCAGGGCTTGCCGGGCGGGTGCCGGGTGAGTTCATGGGTGTGCATGTGCTGGCACTGGTGCGGTTGGCGCGGTTGCGGGTGGAGGAGGAGGGGCCGGCGGCGGGGGTTGTGTTGTATGCGCGGATTCTGGGCATTCGTCCGCTGCCCGGGGCGGATGCGCTCGATGCGCTCATGGGGGCGCTTTCCGGGTTCGCGGGTCAGGTGGTGGCGGCTGCCGGTCGGTACGCCGACGGGGCCGAGCACGATCTCGTGGACGTCGGCGGGCTGGTGGGGCCGTTGACCGCGTTCACCGAGGCGCTTGAACGTGAGGTGCCGCTCAGCGCGGAGGGCGGGACGGACGCCCACGACCGGTACGGCCGGTGCCTGACGGCGTTCGGTGCGGCGGCGGCGCGGGCGGGCGACGTCGCGAGCGCGGTGCAGGTGGCCGAGCTGTGCGTACGCGTCTACCGAGGGCTCGCCGCCGTCTCCCCCGCCTACCGCGAACCCCTCGGTCACGCCCTCGCCACCCTCGCCGCCGCTGGGGAACCTCGTGGTCACGCCCTCGCCGCCGCCGCGCGGCCCGCGTTGCCCGTGCTTGAGCAGGCCATCGCGCTGCTCGATGGGCGTGATCCGCGTCCGGTGGCCGAGACGTTGCACCACTACGCCGGTGCGCTGCTCGACCAGGGGCGGGCGGTGGAGGCGTTGGCGCATGGCGAGCGGGCCGCGGATCTGTGCGATGAGCTGGACGATCCGGGTGTCGCGGCGGCGGTGTTCGCGCGGCTCGGGTCCACGCTGGCCGCGCTCGACCGGCCGCAGGCGGCGCTGGAGGCGATCGCGTGGGCGCTGGCCGAGGTGGACCGTGCCGAGGAGGCGGGTGGGGAGCTGCCGCTGGTACGGGCGCGGGCGATCCAGGTGCGCGGGCGGGTGCTGCGGGTGTTCGGGCGGGGGCGGGAGGCTTCGGCGCACCTCGTAGAGGCACTGACGTTGTTCCGACGGTTGCCGGAGCCGCAGGCGGCCGCCGAGACGGCCGCGCTCATCGCGGACGACCTGCTGGCGGAGGGCCGGCCTGAGGAGGCCGCCGAGTACGCTCGGATCGCCGCGAACCACCACGAGCCAGGCACCGTCCAGCAGGTGCTGGCCACCCAGCGGCTCGTCAGGTGCCACATGATGCTGGGTGCGCTGGCCGAGGCGAACACGCTGGTCGAGAGCCTGATCCCGGCGGCCAGGAAGATGCCGGGCGACCTGACGTACCGGGCGATTCTGGCGGACTCGCTGGCGCAGAGCTCCGAGCTGCTCCCCCTGCTCGGCCTGGACGACGGCGCCGAGGCGGAGGCCAGGGCGCGTGCGGCGATCACCATCTACGACCAGTTGCTGGCCACGGGCATGAACGCGCAGGCCCTGCACACCAGCAGGGCGGGCGCCTGCCTGACGCTGGCCGGGGCGCTCAGGATGCGGGAGCGGTCGGCTGAGGCGGTACAGCCGCTGCGGGAGGCGGTGGCGGCGCTCGAACGGTTCTCGCCCGGCAACCCCATGCAGGCCGGGCTGCTGTCCAGGGCGATGCTCACGCTGGGTGACGCGCTCATGGAGGCGGGCCGGGCGCTGGAGGCCGGGCTGGTCTTCCATCGGGGTACGCAGGTGACCCGCGACCCGCTGTCTCGGGCGGTCGCGCACGCCCGGCTCGGCATGTGCCAGCAGGAACTGGGCCGGGACGACGCCGCCGACGCCGCGCTGCGCGTCTCCGCCGACCTGCTGCGCGACCTCCCCGGTGACGACGCCCCCGCCGGCCTGCTCCGTGACGTACTGCAGCGCAGGCTGACCCTCCTGGAGAAAGCCGGCAGGACGTCAGAAGCCGAAGCTCTCCAGGACGAACTACGCCACACGACCTGAGCCACTCGGGTTCAGCCCAGGCCAAGGCTTTCAGGCGTTTTCTGCGGTTTCCCGAGCCCACCGGTAGTCGGCCTTTCCGGCCGGGGAGCGGACCATTTCGTCCACGAACGCGTACGTCCGAGGCACCTTGTACCCCGACAGCAGCGTCCGGCAGTGCGCGTCCAGCTCCTCAGGCGTCACCGGCACCCCGGGCCGCGGCTCGATGACGGCGGCCACGCGGTTGCCCCAGCGCTCGTCCGGCACCCCGGTCACCACCGCGTCGAACACGCCGGGATGCCCCTTGAGCACCGCCTCCACCTCTTCGGGGAACACCTTCTCGCCGCCGGTGTTGATGCACTGGGAGCCGCGCCCGAAGACGTTCACCGTGCCGTCCTTCTCGACGGTGGCGAGGTCGCCGGTGAGCAGCCACCGGGTGCCGTCGTCGGAGGTGACGAACGTGCGCGCGGTCTTCTCGGGATCGTTGTAGTAGCCGAACGCCACCCGCCCCGACCGCGCGACGGTGCCGAGCTGCCCTGAGCCGGGCTCGACGGGCCGGTTCTCCTCGTCGAGGACGGCCAGCCTCACGACGGAGTTGGGCTGGTAGCGCAGGCCCTTCTCGGGTGAGGAGCCGGCCACGCCGGAGGCGGTGTAGCCGGACTCGGTGGAGCCGAAGTTGTCGAGGATCATGACGTTCGGCAGCAGTTCCTGGAGGCGGTCGCGGACGGCGCCGGACAGGATCGCCCCGGTCGAGCTGATCACGAACAGCGAGGACACGTCGTACGAGCCGGTCGCCAGCTCCTCGCTGAGCGGCCTGGCCATGGCGTCGCCGGTGATGTTCACGGTGGTGACGCGCTCGCGCTCGATCGTCCGCAGGACCTCGGCGGCGTCGAACTTGCGGACGAACACCATGGTCGAGCCCATCCAGAACGCGATGAACGTGGCCATCTGCGCGGCCCCGTGCATGAGCGGCGGCGCGGCCATCATGACCATGGGGTTGGCCTTGACCGCCTCGTCGATGACCTCCTGCGGCGTGGCGCGCGGCTCGCCGTACGGGTTGCCGCCGCCGAACCCCATGAACAGGTCCTCGACGTGCCACATCGCGCCCTTGGGGAAGCCGGTGGTGCCGCCGGTGTAGATGATGTAGACGTCCTGGCCGGAGCGGGCGGGGAAACCGCGCTCCGGCCGGCCGCGTTCCAGGGCGTCGCCGTACGTCACGGCCCCGCCGATCGAGGGCGGCCCGCCCACGGCGATGAGGTGGTCGAGCAGCGGCGCCTGCCCTGCGACGGCGGCGACCCGGGGCTCGAACTCGACGTCGTAGACGAGCGCCCGCAAGTCGGCGTCGCGGTAGAGGTAGAGCAGCTCGGCCTCGACGTAGCGGTAGTTGACGTTGATCGGCACGGCCCGGATCTTGAGCGCGGCGAGCAGCCCGGCGACGTACTCGACGCCGTTGCAGAGGTGCAGGCCGACGTGCTGTCCAGGCTGGACGCCGAGGTCCATGAGGTAGTGGGCGAGCCGGTTGGCCTCGGCCTCGAGCTCGGCGTACGTGCGCCGCTCATCGCCGCAGACGATGGCCGTGCGCTCCCCGATCGTGTCCGCGAGCCCCTCGAACAGGTCAGCGTGGTTGAACTCCATCAGGGCTTCTCCCGTCCGACGATCCACATCGCGAAGAACTGGGCTCCCCCGCCGTAGGCGTGACCGAGCGCCGTACGGGCGCCGTCCACCTGGTGCTCGCCGGCCATGCCGCGCACCTGCAGCGCGGCCTCGGCGAACCTGATGAGTCCCGACGCCCCGATGGGGTTGCTGGACAGCACCCCGCCCGAGGCGTTCCACGGGATGTCGCCGTCGAGCGCGGTGGCGCCCGACTCGGTGAGCTTCCAGCCCTCGCCCTCGGCGGCGAAGCCGAGGTTCTCCAGCCACATGGGCTCGTACCAGGAGAACGGCACGTAGACCTCGGCCACGTCGATCTGCCGGCGCGGGTCGGTGATGCCGGCCTGGCGGTAGACGTCGGCGGCGCAGTCCTTGCCGGCCTGCGGGCTGACGGTGTCGCGCCCGGCGCGGAAGATCGGCTCGGAGCGCATGGCGGTGCCGTGCACCCAGGCGGGCGTGCCGGTGACGGCCGATTCCGACGACAGCACGAGCGCGCAGGCGCCGTCGCTGGAGGGGCAGGTCTCCAGGTAGCGGATGGGCTCCCAGAGCATGGGCGTCGACTCGACCATCTTCTGGTCGATGCCGGGGATCTTGAGGTGCGCGTACGGGTTCTTCAGCGCGTTCAGCCGGTCCTTGACCGCGACGAGCGTGCCGATGTGCCCGGGTGCGCCGGTTCTGCGCATGTACTCGCGGATGTGCGGCGCGAAGTAGCCGCCCGCGCCGACCACGAGGGACGAGCTGAAGGGCAGGTGGGTGGACAGGGCCCAGGTGGCGTTCGACTCCGACTGCTTCTCGAAGGCGACGACGAGCACCCGGTCGTGCACGCCGCCCTGGACGAGCGAGGCGCCGACGATGGCGGTGGAGCCGCCGACGCTGCCCGCGGTGTGCACCCGCATCAGCGGCTTGCCGGCCGCGCCGAGCGCGTCGGCGAGGTACACCTCCGGCATCATCACGCCCTCGAACAGGTCGGGCGCCTTGCCGACGACCACGGCGTCGATGTCCTTGAACGTCAGCCCGGCGTCGTCGAGCGCCCGCTGCGCCGCCTCGCGGACGAGACCGGCGAGCGAGACGTCGCGCCGCTTGGTGGTGTAGCGGGTCTGGCCGACGCCGATGACCGCGCACCTGTTCATCGGGCCTCCAGGACGGTAACGAGGTTCTGTTGCAGGCAGGGGCCGGCGGCGGCGTGCGCGACGGTACGCCGCGCGGCGCCGTCGTGGATGCGCCGCGCGGCCTCGCCGACGCGGATGAGGCCGGTGGCCATGACGGGGTTGGCGGCGAGCGGCCCGCCCGAGGGGTTGATGAGGGTGTCGCCGCCGAGCTCCAGTGCCGCGCGCAGGATGACCTCCTCGTGCGGGAACTGGGCGTGCAGCTCGGCCACCTCGACCGGGCCCTTCGCGACCCCGGCGGCGCGGGCGGCGTCGGCGGCCGAGCCGGATCGCGCGAGGTCGCGCAGGCCGAGGTAGTGCGGCTCGATGCGGTGGGCGATGCCGGTGATGTAGGCAGGGCTGGGGCACAGCTGCCTGGCCAGGTCGCCGGCGGCGAGCACGACGGCCGCCGCGCCGTCGGTGACGGGCGGCACGTCGATCTTCCTGAGCGGCCGCACGGCGTAGTCCTCGCCGCCCGGCTCGGGCTCGGGCAGATCCAGCGCGTACGGGTTGCCGCGCCCGTCCGCCCTGCTCCGCCGGACGATCTCGTCCAGCTCCCCGGGGTCGGCGCCGACGGCGGCGGCCTGGAGCGCGGCGTAGGAGAGCTGGTCGAGGCCGAGCGGAGCCAGGTAGTAGGGGTCGAGCTGCAGGGTCATGATCGTGCGCAGGTCGCCGAGCGACGACTTGCCGAAGCCGTAGACCAGCGCCGAGTCGACGTCGCCGTGCTGGAGGCGGACCCACGCCTCGTACAGGGCCCAGGCGCCGTCCATCTCGACGTGGCTCTCGGAGATCGGCGGCCAGGCGGCGAGCGCGTCGAGCGCCGAGACGAACGAGAACGGCGCTCCCGCGAGATAGTCGCAGCTGCCCGAGCAGGTGAAGCCGAACCTGGTGAGCCCGGTGCGCTCCTTGACCTCGTTGATGACCGGGATGATCAGCTCGGGCTCGCTCAGGCCGGTGTCGTGATCGGTGTGCCGCGTCTGGGCGAACGCGACGATGGCCACATCTCTCATGACAGCTCCACATCGGGCTCGCCGGTGGGGGCGAACCAGCGGATGTTCGCCATGGACGCCGTGCGCTCGCTCTCGGGCACCCAGACCGCCCTGACCCGCATGCCCTGGCGTACCTCGTGGGCGGGCACGTCGCCGACCAGCGCGATCATGGGGATGTCGGTGCCGTCGAGCAGGATGTACGCCGACACGAACGGCACCTGCGGGGCCCGCGGGTCGGGCAGGTTGTTGATGGCGAACGTGGTGATCGTCCCGGTGTCGGGCACTTCGAAGGTGTCCGGGAGGGCGCTGCCGCATTCGGGGCACGCCGCCCGGTACGGCACGTACACCTTGGCGCAGCGCTCGCAGCGCCCGCCGAGGAGGACGCCGCGCTCGACCCCTTCGAGGAAGACCCGCAGCGCGCCGCCGGCCTGGAGGCGGTATTCGGCGCGCACGTCGGAGACGATCTGGGTGACCTCGGGGACGAAGTGCGACAGGTCGGTGATGTGGCCTTTGGGCTGCTCGCGCCACACCGGCCAGACCCGCATGCCCTGCCGCAGTGCCTTGGGGTTGCCGGGGTCGAGGGCGTGCACGAGGTCGGTGTCGGCGCCATCGAGGCGGATCAGCGCCCAGGCGAAGGGACGGTCGAGCGGATGTCCTGGCAGCGGCTCGTCCACCCAGGCCCACGTGGTGACCGTGCCGGCCGGGCCGACCTCGACGTACTCGCCGGTGACGGCTTCGCCGGTGGCGGGGTCGTACTCGAGGGGCGGCACCAGCACGCGGCCCTCCGCCGTACGCACGCCGACCAGGCGGCGGGCGCGTAATTCGCTGAGGAACCGGCCGATCACCGGCCCCGTCGTACGCGTGTAGCCGCCGGGGAACTCCAGGACGTGCTGCGCGACCAGCGGATCAGATGGCACGGTCGTGTCCCTCCCAGTACGGGGCGCGGAGCTTGCGTTTGAGCAGCTTGCCGTTGGGCTCGCGGGGCATCTCGGCGATGAAGTCGATGCTCTTGGGCCACTTCATCCTGGCCAGGCGGCCCTCCAGCGAGGCCAGCAGCTCGGCCTCCAGCTCGGGGCCCGGCTCGGCGTCCTGCGCGGGCTCGACGACGGCCTTGATCTGCTCGCCCCACTCCTCGTCGGGGATGCCGAACACGGCCACGTCGGCCACCTTGGGATGGACCATGAGCTCGTTCTCGATCTCGGCCGGATAGATGTTGGCCCCGCCAGAAATGATCATGTCGGCTTTGCGGTCACACAGGTAGAGGAAGCCGTTTTCGTCCAGGTAACCGATGTCGCCGACGGTGAAGTGGTCTTTGAGGCGGTTCGCGGCGGTCTTGTCGGGGTCGCCTTTGTACTCGAACGTGGCGCCCATCATCTTCATGTAGATCGTGCCCGGGGTGCCGGTGGGCACCGGTTCGCCCTGGTCGTCCACGATGAGCAGCTCGCTGATCGGCCACGCCTTGCCGACCGTGCCGGGGTGCGCCTTCCAGTCCTCGGGCGCGGCGATGGTGCCGCCGCCCTCGGTGGCCGCGTAGTACTCGTACACGCAGTCGCCCCACCAGTCGAGCATCGCCCACTTCACCGGCACGGGACAGGGCGCGGCGGCGTGGATCATCCAGCGCAGCGAGGACAGGTCGTACGCGGCGCGCGTCTTCTCCGGCAGCGCCAGCAGCCGCTTGAAGTGGGTGGGCACCAGGTGCGAGTTGGTGATGCGGTGCCGCTCGCACAGCCGCAGCATCTCCTCGGCGTCCCACTTGTCCATGTAGACGAGCGTGTGCCCCATGTGCAGGGCGGTGCCGCCGAACTGGGTCACCGCCGTGTGGTAGCTCGGCGAGGTGACCAGGTGGGCGTTCGGGCGGCCCGGCGTCATGCCGAACAACGTGAGCAGGAACGTCATCAGCTCGGCCGCGTCGTCCGGATCCATCCCGCTGAGCGGCCTTCTGACGCCTTTCGGCTTGCCGGTGGTGCCGGAGGTGTAGTGCATGGTGGCGCCGGCACTGCGGCCTTCCGGCACGGTGTCCGGCTGCCCGCCGGTCAGCTCGCCCATCGGACGGAACCCGCCGGCCTCGCCTTCCGTCAGGAACCGCCGCTCGGGCTCGATGGCCTCGGCGCCGCGGGTGCCCTCGGCGAGGAAGCGCGGGTGCACGAAGAACGCCTTGGCCTCGCTGTCGGAGACGATGTACGCGATCTCCGGGCCGGTCAGGTGCCAGTTGACCGGCGTGTAGTACCAGCCCGCCTGCAGCGCCGCCAGATAGAGGACGAGGCCGTCGGCGCCGTTGGGCACCAGGCCGCAGATGCCGTCGCCCGGCTGGAGACCGAGCGCGCGCAGCCCGTGCACGAGGCGGTTGGAGCGGGCGAGGAGGTCGCCCGCGCGGTGCTGGGTGCCGTCGGGGTCCACGGCCGCGATCCACTCGGGATCCGCCTGCGCGAGCCTCCAGAAACCGAGCGTGCCCATCTGATCTCCTCAGCTGTGGGCGGGCAAAACAGGAACCTGTTCTCGTTTGCTGGTGGGAGCGTATCCTGGGCCAAAGTTCGTAGCAAGCGCTTGATCTAGCGACTTCGGAGGCACCCGTGGAGCTCCTGCCGATCAGCACGCCGCACTGCCGGATCGAACGCGACGGGCACGTCCTGACCGTCACCATGAACCGGCCGGAGGCCCGCAACGCGCTCTCCTCCGACATGCTGATCGGGCTGGCGTCGGCGTGGGCGTACGCCTCCGAGGAGCCCGGCGTCCGGGTGGCGATCCTGACCGGCGCCGAGGGCACGTTCTGCGCCGGAGCCGACCTCAAGGCCATGGGACAGCCGTCGAGCGACCCCGACGTCCAGGCCAGGGCCGCCCAGATCCCCAACTTCCACTGGAAGGGCCTGCTCCGCGAGGACCTGCCGACGAAGCCCGTCATCTGCGCGGTCGAGGGCTACGCCGTCGCCGGAGGCACCGAACTCCTGGTGGGCACCGACCTGCGGGTGGTCGCCGAGTCGGCCACCCTGGGGCTTTTCGAGGCCAAGCGCGCCCTGTTCCCGATGGGCGGCAGCGCCGTCCGCCTCCCCCGCCAGATCCCGTACTGCCACGCCATGGACCTCCTGCTGACCGGCCGCGCCATCACGGCCGCGGAGGCCTTGTCGATGGGCCTGGTGAACCGCGTGGTCCCGGACGGCCAGGCACTGGCGGCGGCCCGCGAACTGGCGGACGACGTGGCAAGCTCGGGCCCCCTGGCCGTCCAAGCCATCCTCCGCACCTACCGCGACACCTTGGGCCTCCCGGAACAGGAGGCCCTGAAGGTCTCGGACGAGCTGGGCTGGCCGGTGATCGGCTCAGAAGACGCCAAGGAAGGCACCCGCGCCTTCCGCGAAAAGCGCCCCGCTTTCTACCAAGGCCATTGATGCTCTTATCGACCCATGGGAGCGGCACCATGGCTGATCGCCGTGCCACGGGCGTCATCGATACATGCGTGTTCATCGACCTCGCGGAAATCTCACCCGAGGCCCTTCCGAAGCAGCCGGAACTCACGACCGTCACGCTCGCCGAGTTGCACCAGGGCGTGGCCATGGCCAAGGACGAAGCGTCCCGGGCTGCCCGCATGGAGAAGCTCGGCATCGCCGCCGTCGATTTCGAGCCGCTGCCCTTCGACTCCAAGGCCGCGGCGCGTTATGGCAGCCTGGTCGCGCTCACACTCGCAGCCAAGCGGTATCCCAGGCCGCGGCGCATGGACCTCATGATCGCCGCAATCGCCTCGAGCCGGGGGCTCCCTCTCTACACTCGCAACACGGACGACTTCGTCGGCCTAGAGAGCATGGTCACCGTCGTGCCGGTGTGAGGTCAGTCGGAGGTGAGGTGTTGGAGGCGGTCCAACGCTTCGGTGTACTCCGAGATCAGGTCGTAGACGACGTCCTTAGCGGGTTTGACCTGGTTCATGACGCCGATGATCTGGCCGGCGGGGAAGGTGGCCAGTTCGGCGGCGTCCGAGCGGCCGATGCGGCGCAGAGCGTCTGAGACGAGCATGAACTGCAACGGCATCGGGAGGGTGCCGGGTGACTCCTCCGACTCCCATGCCTCGGTCCACTCGTTCTTGAGCAGGCGGGCGGGCTTGCCGGTCCAGCTGCGGGAGCGGACGGTGTCGCGGGAGGTGGCGGCGAGGATGCGGCGCCTGGCCATCTCCGGGGTGTCGGCCTCCTCGACCGTGAGCCAGATCGAGCCCGTCCAGACGCCCTCGGCCCCGAGCGCCATCCCGGCGGCCATCTGGCGGCCGTTGCCGATGCCGCCCGCCGCCAGCACCGGTACGTCCACCGCGTCCACGACCTGCGGGATGAGCACCATGGTGGAGATCTCGCCGGTGTGCCCGCCGGCCTCGGTGCCCTGGGCGACCACCACGTCCACCCCGACCTCGACCTGCTTGAGCGCGTGGCGCGGGGTGGAGGCGAGGGCGGCGACCTTGACGCCGTGGGCGTGGGCGAGCTCGACCACGTCGGCGGGCGGCGGCCCGAGCGCGTTGGCCAGGAGCGCGATGGGGTGACGCAGGGCGACCTCGACCTGGGGGCGGGCGGTGGCGTCGGTCCAGCCGAGCAGCACCCGGCCGGGGTCGGCGTCCGAGGACAGGGGCGGCACGCCGTGCTTGGCCAGGAGGCCCTCGACGAACGCCCGATGCCCGTCGGGGATCATGGTCTGGAGCCGGCCGACCAGCTCCTCCGGCGCGAAGTCGGCCCCCTCGTACGAGGCCGGCATGACGACGTCCACCCCGTACGGCCGGCCGTCCACGTGGTCGTCGATCCACTTGAGCTCCATCTCGAGCTCTTCCGGGGTGTAGTAGAGCGCGCCGAGCACGCCCATGCCGCCGGCCTTGCTGACGGCGGCGACCACATCCCGGCAGTGGCTGAACGCGAAGATCGGGAGCTCGATTCCGAACATGTCCGTGACGCGTGTCCGCATGGCCTGACAATACGTCTGGAAAGCGGCGAACTGCAACGCGTTCTAGACCAGAACCTTTCGTCTGGTACCGGCGAGTAACCTCTATATGGAACGCGTTCCAGTCAGGACGTCGAGTCAACGAAAAAGGGGCCCGTTCGCACGGGCCCCCGGAAACACCGCGAATGTCACCCGGCGTCGGCCGGGCCGCGGCGCCCCACGATGACGCCGGCCACGACGAGCACGACACCGACCACGAGCAACACCAGCGGGATGATGTTCCGCAGCAGGTTGATCGTGTTCTTGCCGGCCTGGGCGTCCTTGACCAGGTCGTCGACCGTCTTCTCGGTCATCTTCGCGGTCGCGATGAAGGCCGCCGAGCGCTCGACGCCGTCCTGGGTCTTCAGCACCTCGTGCCGCTGCATCTCCTGCCGCACCGGCGACCCGGTGACCGGCTCGATCCAGAACGTCGTCTTGCCGTCGTACCAGCGGTCGACCTGCACGTCACCGGTGGTGCCCGTGATGCCGAGCACGTTGGCGGGCGCACTGCGGGTCTCGGTCTTGGTCGGGGGCACGGTCTGCTCGAAGACGTAGACCGGCAGGCCGTTGACCTTGTCCTCGCGGACGAACGTCGCGTCGAACGCCTTCTGCGCGGTGGCGTTGAACACCTTGTACGTCTTCTTCTCCACGTCGAAGGGGAACTTGTAGACCTGCCCCTCCAGCGTGACCGGCGCCTTCTCGACGCTGGACCCGCAGCAGTTGAGCGCCACCCCGGTGTAGCGGTCGAAGGCGCTGCGCCGCTCGGAGATGTCGATCTGGGGCCGCTTGTTGGTCACGTCGTTGACGACCATGGCCTCGTCCCAGACCACCCGGTCGCTGGTGGCCTCCTTCACGTCACCGCGGGTGGTGACGATGATGTCGAGGTCACCGGTGAGCACCTTGAGATCCTGCAGCGAGAAGTACTGGGCGTTCTTCGCCTCCAGCCGCGAGATGCCGAACTGGTCGGCCGGCGCGGAGATGATCTGGCCCGCCGCCCAGAATTTCAGCAACGGCGCCAGCGCGATGAAGAAAGCCCCGAACCCGATGAGGACGAGCGTTGAGATACGACCCATCGAGGCCTCCGCATTGTAGAACATGTTGTCGTTCGGTGCGATCGTCGAGCATCAAAGTATGACAGGGGGTGCGGCCCGTCAGCGGCGGGCAATCCACCGCAACCAAATCGATAGAAACAGGTTCTATCGTGGTTGCCGCAATCGGTGACATGACAGGGGAGCGGCGATGAAGGGCAGGGACGCGGCACTCGACGGCATCCGCGCGGTGGCCGCGCTCGGCGTCTGGCTGCTGCACGTCGGAAGCAACACCGGCGTGATGTACCGCGACGGCATGCTCCACTGGCTGATGAGCCGCCTGGGCATCGCGGTCCCCATCTTCTTCCTCCTGTCGGGCCTGCTCCTCTACCGCCCGTGGGCGCGCGCGGTGATCGAGGATACGCCACGGCCCCGGCCGCTCGGCTACCTGTGGCGCCGGGTGCTGCGCGTCATGCCCGTCTACTGGCTGGTGAGCGCGCTCGCCCTGTGGGCGTGGGCGTCGTACGACTGGACCGGCTGGCTGAAGTGGATGCTGCTCGCGCAGAACTTCTTCCCCGCCGACCCGACGCCCGACGGCCTCTACCAGATGTGGACGCTGCCCATCGAGATGTCCTTCTACGTGCTGCTCCCTGTGCTGGGCTGGGCGCTGCACCGGTGGGCGCGCGGCGGCAACCGTCCGGTGCGGCTGCTCGCCGGCATCGCGGTGCTGCCGCTGGTCTCGGTGGTCACCGTGGTCGTCGCCCGGCTGTCCGGGCAGCCCGACCTGGCCCTGCTGCTGCCGTACCACCTGGTGTTCTTCGGCTGCGGCATGGCGATGGCGGTGCTGTCGGTGTGGATCGGGCACAGCCGCGTGATCGACTCGCTGGCCCCGCAGCTGCTGGTGCTGGCCGGCCTGCTGTACGCGCTGCTCAGCACCGACCTGGCCGGCCCGCGCACGCTCGTGCTGCCCACCCTGGGGCAGTCGCTGTGGCGGCTCAGCCTGGAGACGGCGGTCGCGGTGCTGCTGGTGGCGCCGTTCGCGCTGGCCTCCAGACCCGGCTCGCTGCGCAACCGGGTGCTCGGCAACCCCGTCGCGAGCTACCTCGGCCGCATCTCCTACAGCTTCTTCCTCTGGCACGCGCCGGTGATCACGCTGCAGCTCGAGCTGACCGGCGCGCAGCCGTTCCAGGCCGACTTCACCAGCGTCGCGGTGATCTCGTTCATCGTGACGATGCTGCTCAGCGTCGGCAGCTACCACCTGATCGAGGTGGCCGCGCTCAAGCTCAGCCGACACCGGTCAGCACCTGCCTCGCCGCCCGCAGCTCGCGCGGCGCTGCCGGCCGCGCCGGCTCCGTGACGAGCTGGCCGAACAGCACGCCGACCGCCGCGCATGACGCGAGCTGCGGCACGTGGTCCAGCAGCACCTCCACGTCGATCCCGTAGTCCCGCAGCGTCATGCCGGCGGCCAGGGACAGCGCCGCCACGCAGAACGCGCCGGCCGCCGCCCAGTGCGCGGGCCACCGCCTGGCCCGCAGCAGCAGGGTCACCAGCACCGCGCCGAGCACCGCCAGCATGCCGGGCCAGCTCGCCGTCCAGCCGCCGAACGCCAGCGCCGCCACCACCACGAGCGGCGCCCGCGGCCGCGACAGCCGGGCGGCCGATGCGGGGGCGGTCTCGCGTACGTGCTCGGGCCGCGGCCCTAGCAGCACGAGGGCGGCGAGGGCGAGCAGCGCGATCCCGGCCAGCCCCAGCAGCAGCGCGAGCCGGTAGAGCCGGTCGGGCAGGTAGTCGAGCCGTACGGTGCCCGAGGTGCCGGCGGGCAGCTCCCACGCCTGCTTCCAGCCGTCGATCCTGACCGGTTTGAGCGTCTCTCCGCCGATACTGGCTCGCCAGCCGGCGTTGAAGTTCTCGTTGACGACGAGGAAGGAGTCCTTGGGCGCGCTGACGGCGACCTCGCGCTGCGACGGCGTCCACGTGCTCGGCACCGCCGAGCCCTCCACGCCGGCGGGCCGCTCGGGCAGCGCCCCGACCACCAGCGCGTCGATCGCGTACGGGTCCCAGCCCGCCACCCGCACCCGGTTGTCCCCGGCGGCGAGCGGCGCCCTCGCGCAGCCCGTGATCCGCACCGGCCGCTGTTCGAGCAGGTCGGCGTGGGTGCCGGTGACCCGGGTGGGGACGCTGCGGCCGTTCACCTCGATGGTCGGGCCGAAGCCGCACGCCAGCCGCAGCGGCACGTCGGCGGGCCGCCCCACCGGGTCCACGCCGGGAATGACCAGCTCGGTCACCTGCAGCCGCTGGGAGAAAGGGGTGAAGCGGAGCTTGAGCCGGCTCGTCTTCATCGCCTTGAACGTCAGGATGCCGTGCTCGTCCACCCGCCCGCCGCGCACGGCCCCGCCGTCGCCGGTCACGATCACGTCGAGCGGCGCCTGGTCGCCACCGGGGCGGCCGATCTGGACGCGGGAGATCGTCTTCCTGCCCTTCCACGCCACGGTGAGCGTCGGCTCCTTGTCGTCGGCGTCGGGGATCCACGTCGTGCTGTCGTCGGCGTCGAACGCCGACCTGGGCGCGACCACGGCGTCGTCGCTGAGCTGGGACGAGCCGGTCACGGTGGTCAGGTCCGCACGGATGCGGGTGTAGCGGTCGATCAGCTCGGAGTCCCGCAGGACCGCCGTTCCGCGCACGGTCACGCTCGAAGCGGCATCGGCGCGGAAGGTCCGGTCGAAACCGGTCTCCTCGCTCTGCTCGGCCAGCGCGACCTCGTTGCAGACCCAGCGCTGCGGGTTGCGCATGCAGGCGGGCCGCGCGTCGAGGCCGCGGTCCATGACGTACGCGTCGCCGCCCTGGCCGGGCAGCCGGATCGTGCGGCCCGCCGTGACGCCGGGGATCGACAGCTCGACCACGCCGATGCGCTGGCCGTACGTCCACGTCTCCGACGCCGTGCCGGCCACCTTGAGCCGCACCCAGCTCGTCGGCCCGTCCGGCACGCGCAGCCGCTGCGGGTCCGTCGTACGGGCGACGTCCTGCACCAGGCCGCCCGACTCGGTCTCCACCGCCACACGTGAGACGGCCTGGCCGAGCAGCAGGTCGGGCGCGAACATGACGTTCACGTACGGGATGCGCATCCGTCCCCGCAGGTCCACCCGCAGCCACTCGCCCTGCGGCGCCTTGGTGCCGTCGGTCTCCCAGCCGGTCTTCGTGTTGCCGTCCATGGCCGCGTACGGCCCGCGTCCCGCGCTGCTGATCCCGGCCGGCGCGTACGGGTCCGCGACCGAGGAGGAGGCGCTGATGCCGGCGATGCCGTCGTACTCGGCGACCGCGGCCTCGTCGAGCCAGCCCTTCTCCAGCAGGTCCAGCGCCCTGACCCCGTCGAAGTCGCGTTTCTTGTCGGCCGTGAGGGTCGGTGACCAGTTCGTCCGCAACTCGCCGAACGAGCGCTCGCGCAGCCGCAGCGCGTCGCTGACCACGGAGGGCGCCTCGCGGGTGCCCGCGTCGCCGTTGACCAGCACCGGCTCGTCGCCCAGCAGGCCGAGGTCGCCCATCGCGAGCAGTGAGTCGGGCCCGCCGCGCACGGCCAGCGCGTCGGCCGCCGGGCGGACGGTGACCAGCTCGGCGGCGTCCGACACCTCGTACAGGTCGAGCGCGGGGAAGGCGGGGTCGAGCGCGTTGACCGCGTCGTCGGTCTCCCTGTCGCCGACCGGCTCGCCGAACGAGCGCACCTTCGTGATGCCCGGCGACTCGCGCAGCGCCTCGTAGACGCGCGACGGCCAGGCGCCCTGGAGGTTCTGGCGGATGAGGTCGTTCCTGACGAGCAGGTGGCGCACGCCGAGCCGGCGCAGCACGGCGGTCACGCCGGCCGAGCCGTGCCCGGAGGTCAGACGCTGGTCGATGGCGTCGAGCAGCCGGGTCAGGCCCACCGAGCCGGGCGGCTCGATCTTCCTGGTGGTCCAGCGGGCCGTGGTCAGGGCCTGGAGCGGCTCGTCCATCGGGCGGCCCCAGACGTACTCGCCGAACTTGGCGCCCGGCACGAGCAGCACGCCGTCGTCGCCCGCGTTGGCGTCCAGCCAGGCGGCGGCCTCGCGCCAGTGGGCGGGCACGTCCTCGAAGTCGCCGGGAGCGGCCAGGCCCTGGTTGAAGACGGGCACGACGAGCGCGGCGCAGGCGGCTACGGCCACCGTACGGACCGGCATCCTGGCCGTGACCAGCAGGTGCGCCAGGCCGAGGGCGAGCGCCAGCCGGACCAGCGGGTCGAACTTGCGCAGGTTGCGCAGCGGCGCGAGGGGCCCGTCGAGCAGCCAGCGCACCGGCTCGGCGGTGACCGGCTCCAGCGCGCCCGCGTGCCCGGCGACCAGTGCCACCACGCCCACCACGAACACCGCCACCAGGAACCCCCTGGCCGGCAGGTCGCGGCGGGTCAGCCCGGCGAGCCCGAGCGCCGCGATCACGCCCGTGACGACGACCATCGAGGCCGCGGTCGCGATCCTGAACCCCGGCGGCTGCTCCAGCACGCCGTTGAGCGGCAGGTAGCGCACCCAGTCGGAGGCGCCGCGCAGCACGTTCGTGAGCGAGGTGACGGCCGTCGTGGTCCCCGCGGTCTCGGTGTACGGCAGGAACGAGAACGCGTACCGGCCGACCAGCAGCAGCGGCAGCGACCAGAACAGGGTGGCCACCGCCACCGCGCCCGACCACCAGCCGAGCAGCCGCCAGCGCGGCACGGGACGCGGCCTGGTGAGGATGTAGAGCACGGGCGCGACCAGCACGGCCAGCACCGCGACCGCGTTGACGCCGCCGCACAGCGCCACCGCCAGCGCCGACCTGATGGCGCCGCGCGCCCGCTGGCCGGTCTCCGACGCGGTGAGCAGCGGCAGCAGGATCCACGGCAGCATCGCGGCGGGCAGCCACTCGACGGAGATCTCGCCGATGATCGACAGCGTGCGCGGAGCCAGCGCGTACGCCAGCGCCCCCGCGATCCTGGTGCCCGGCGAGCCGATGCCGAGCCGCCCCGCCAGCCGCTCCACGCCGAGGAAGGCCACGCACATGAGCAGCGTCAGCCAGAGCCGCTGCGTCACCCACGGCTCGACGCCGCCCAGCTCGCCCAGCGCGAAGAACGGCCCCATCGGGAAGATGTAGCCGGCCACCTGGTTCTGGAGCTGGCCGAAGTGCTGCAGGTCCCACAGGTGGGCGGCGCGCTCCAGCCAGCCGACCGGGTTGAGCGCGAGGTCCATCTTGGTGTCGGAGATGAGGTGGCCCGGCCGGGTGGTGAAGGCGAGCAGGCCGAAGCCGAAGCAGCACAGCAGCAGCCACAGGCGGCGGCGCGCGGCCTCTCCGACCGGCCGCCCCGCCCCGGTCCGCCGCCCGGCCACCAGCTTGTCGGTGGGCAGCCGGGTGGGCAGCAGCGTCCTGATCCGCCCGGTCGCGGGCGGCCTGGCGGCTGGGGTCATGGCCACTCCCGGCCGCCGCCACGAACGCCACCACGCCCCTCGCGCGGGCCGCCGCTGGAGCTGCCGCTCAGGCCGCCGAAGGCGGGGTCTGCGCCGGGGTCGTCGCCGCGCAGGAGGGCGGTGAGGCGGTCGGCGGTGCGGTCCCAGGAGAAGCGATCGGCCCATTCCCGACATTTCACGGTATAAGTGTGGTCCAGCTCGTCGAGTGCGGCGGCGATCCCCTTGGCCAGCCCGGTCCCCTCAGGCAACAGCCACCCGGTCTCACCAGGCCGTATGGCATCGCGCAGCCCGTCCACGTCGAACGCCACGGTCGGCACGCCCAGCGCGGCGGCCTCCAGCACGCTCAGCCCCCAGCCCTCCCCCTGGGAGGCGCTGACGTGCAGCCACGCCCGCGCGACCAGCCGCGCCTTGTCGTCCTCGGGCAGGTAGCCGTGCAGCGTGACGCCTTCGGGCAGCCGGGCCCGCAGGGCGTCCTCCTCAGGGCCTCTGCCGATGACGTCCACGACCAGACCGGGCCGATACGAGCGCAACTCGGCGACGGCGTCCAGCAGCAGGTGCACCCGCTTGTGCGCGACCAGCCGCCCGAGGCAGACCACCCGCGGCTCAGGGCTCTTCGCGACAGGCCCAGGTCGAGCGACACCGACCCCGTTCGGGATGACGTGCACCGGCCCGCGCCACCCGAGCCGCTCGCGCATGGCGAGCGCGGTGGACGGCGAGACGGCGACGCTCGCGTGCCGCCGGTAGCTCCACCGCGACACCGGCCCCTCCAGGAACCGCCCGAACGCCGCCAGCCACCCGGGCATGTGCACCCCGAACTGCCGGTCGTGCACGTGGTGCACCACGCACACCACCCGCGTCCGCCGCCGCACCACCCAGGGGGTGAAGAACGGGATGCCGTTCTGGCAGTCGAGCACCGCGTCGAAGCGCCCCCCGCGCAGCAGCAGCCAGGCCAGCACCAGCGGATAGACGGTGAAGACCCCGCCCATCCGCACAAAAGCGACGCCTTCCACCCGCTCGCGGCGGCGCTGCCCGGGAGCGCGCGCGGTGACGTACCACACCTGATGGCCGGCCCGCGCGAAACGGCGGGCCGACTCCCAGGCGAAGGTCTCGGCGCCACCCGCCTGGGGATGCCAGGGGTCACGCCAGTTGACGACGGCGATCTTCACGGATATCCGACGGGGTCGAGCGGCGGCTCCCACGCCGGCCTGGCAGCGGAGCCGGGTTTCGTGCGCAGCCGCAGCCAGATCCGGCCCAGCTCCAGCACGATGCCGAAGGTGTGCTTGGCCGGCGAGAACCGGGACCCCGGCATGTCCCGCCAGCGCACGGGGATCTCGCAGACCCGGCCGCCCGCCTCGACGCAGCGCGCGAGCAGCTCGACGTCGAAGGCGAAGCCGGGCGTGCGCAGCAGCTCGGCGGTCTCGCGGGCGAGCACGCCGTCGAAGAACTTGAAGCCGCACTGGGTGTCGCTGACGCCGCGGACGAGCGCGCCGGCCAGCGCGCGGAAGCCGTACGCGCCCAGCTCGCGGATCCGGCTGTGCCGGTTCTCCACGCGCGAGTCGCGGTGCGCCCGCGAGCCGATCACCACGCGCTCGCCGGACAGCAGCAGCCCGAACGCGTGGTCGATGGCGTCGAGGTCGGTGGCCATGTCGGCGTCGCAGAAGCCGACGAAGGGCGCGGTGGTGCCGAGCAGCCCGGCGCGGACGGCGGCGCCCTTACCGGGGGTCGCGCACCGGACGAGCCGGACGGGAACGGGCCCGCGCGGCCAGCCCGAGACGATCTCGGCCGTACGGTCGGTGCTGGCGTTGTCCACGACGATGACGGAGGTGGGGAACGGCATGCGGGCAAGCTTCGCGCACAGCTGCAGGAGCCCCCCGGGTAGTCGTCCTTCCTCGTTGTACGCGGGAATGACGATCTCGAGCAGTGGTCGCCGGCTCGCCCCCTCGCCCCCAAGCGGAGAGGGTGCCATGGCGCTTGGGGTTACCGGTCGCCGTAGTTGTAGAGCGGCTGGTTGACCGGCGTGGCCGTGGCGCCGGTGAAGGAGACCGTGGTGACCGTGGCCACGAGTGCCGCCACGGCGACGCCGATGATCGCTGCTAAGAGGATCTTGATCACGGGGGTTCCTCCTGAAGCGGGCGGGTGGTGCGGGCGTCCCCAAACTTAGAACCAATTCTTGCTACTGGGAAGTAGCTAGGCGAAACTCTAACAAAGCCGTTGACGAGGGTACCGATCGAGGTCAGCGGGCCGCCACCTGGCCGTCGAACCGATACAAGCGCAGGTCACCGGTATCGACCAGGACCTTCGCGCTCCGTAGCCACTGGTTGAAACGATGGCGTTCCGCAACTGTCCCCGCGTCGACTATCACGTAGCGAAATCCTGCCGCGCGGAGGTCCGGCGAAGGTCCTACTAGTACGCGTTCTACCTCCTGGGCGCGGGGGTCCTCGCTGCCGACGACCAGGTCGCCGACCCGTACGGCGTCGTTGGTCACCACCCGCCGCCCCGCCACCGCGAAGAAGCGCTGGGCCGGGTCGAGCACCGCCCGGTGCCCGTTCCACGGGAAGCGCCGGTACGACTCGAACGGCAGCACCAGCACCTCGCCCGGCTCCGGGTCCCGCCTGATCACCTCGCGCGCGGCCGTCCAGCCGTCGGGGTAGCGCACGGCGTCCAGCCGCCCGAGCGCGCCCCACGCGAGGGTCGGCAGCACCGCGACCGGCACCAGCACCAGCGCGCCCACCCACGCCTTGCGGCCCGCCACGTGCTCGGCCAGCAGCCCCAGCCCGAGCGCCGCGACGAGGGCCAGCGGCGCCACGTACTGCTGGGCGTCCCTGAACACCCCGAACCCGCCCCACACGCCGATCAGCCACTCGAACGCCGCCCGCCCTGGCCCGCTCACCCCCACGGACGCCACCGCCAGCCCGACGGCGGCGGCCCCGGCCGGCCCCCACTTGTGCGGCAACCGGCTGCGCAGGAACGCGGCCACCCCCGCCAGCGTCAGCACCAGCCTGGCCACCGCGCCGACGACGCTCTCGTAGCCGGGCGGCACCGCGTACGCGTTCCAGATCCCGCCCAGCGACAGCAGGCTGCCCACCGCGCCGAACGGCGTGTCCGCCCTGGCCGCGAACGCCGCGACCCCCACCGGGTCACCCTCGATCCCGTACGGCCGCAGCGCCGTCACCACCAGCCACGGCAGGCTGAACAGCGCCAGCACCACGGCCACCTTGGCGACCACTCGCGGGCGCGGCACGGCGGCGGGCAGCGCGGTGATCGCGGTCACCGTCATCGCCGCGAACCCGCCCACGGCCGCGGGCAGCATCGCCAGGGCGAGCCGCCGCCCCGACCACACGGCCCGCACCACCCAGGGCAGCCCGGCGTACCCGAGTAGCAGCGCCCACTGCCCGATGAGCAGCCGCTCGGCGACGTACGGGTTCCACACGTAGAAGGCCCCCGCCACCAGGCGCGGCCCGAGCGAGTCCGACGGCACCAGCAGCGCCGTCCCCGAGCAGCCGAGCACGAAGATCCCCAGCAGGATCGCCTTCTGCACCAGCTCGGCCGGCAGCACCTGCGCCAGCGCGGTCACCACGGCGTCGCTGGGCACCACCCGCGCCGCCCCGCCCGCCAGCCCGAACGTGAAGCGCGAGAACTCCGGCTCAGGCACGAACACCATGTCCTGGACCAGCACGAACCCCCAGCCCAGCGCCGGGCCGAGCGCCACGCAGCCGAGCACCAGCCCGAGCAGGGCGGCGGCGAGCCCGGCACGGGCGGGGTGAGACATCCCGCTATGACATCACAACCGGGACACGATCATTCCTTCGCGGCCGGTCCCGTGATTACGCTGCGCCCGGGGGAGGACGGGGATGACGACCATGTGGCAGCGGTTGCGCGAGCGCGACGCCGTGCTGACCGCCGGCCTGGTGATGGTCGCCGTGCAGCTCGTGTGGAAGTACGAGCTGGTCAGGCGGACGTTCTTCCGCCAGGACGACTTCCACTACATCATGCGCGGCCAGGAGAGCGGCCTCACCTGGGACTACCTGATGTGGGTGGACGTCGGCCACCTGCTGCCCGGCGGCTTCGGCATCTCGTGGGCGATGGCCAGGCTCGGCGGCTACAACGAGCTGATCGCCCACGCCACCACGATGACGCTGCAGGCCGGGGCGAGCCTGGCGATGCTGCGGCTGCTGTGGGTGCTGTTCGGTCCGCGGCCGGCGATCCTCGTGCCGCTCGGGCTCTACCTGATCACACCGATGACCGTGCCGTCGCTGTCGTGGTGGGCGGCCGTGCTGGAGACGCTGCCGCTGCAGCTCGCGCTGCCGATGGCGCTGGCCTCCCACGTGCTCTACGTGCGTCATGGGCGTGCCCGGCATCTGGTGGCGGCGTGCGCGTGGACGGTGTTCGGGCTGCTGTTCTTCGTCAAGGCCGCGTTCATCCCCGTGCTGATGCTGGTGGTGACCGTCTTCTGGCTGGCGCCGCGCGGGTGGTGGCGGCTGTGGCGGGCCTGGGTGCCGTACGCGGTGATCCTCTCCGCGTACGCGGCCGTCTTCTTCACCGGGCTCTACGGCTCCGTGCAGCTCAACGACGCCACCCAGACCCCCGAGTTGCCCGATGTGGGGACGGCGGCCGAGTTCGCGTGGCTGCTCGGTGTCCGCGCGCTGGTGCCGTCGGCGCTGGGCGGGCCCTGGCAGTGGCGGCCGATCGGCGACGACTACGCGATGGCGGCCACGCCGGAGCCGCTCGTCTGGGCCGGGCTGGCGGTCGCAGTCGTCGTCGTGCTGGTGTCGCTGCGGCATCGGCGGGGGGCCTGGGCCGCCTGGCTGACGCTGCTCCTCTACTTCCTGCTGGCCGACGTGGTGCCGGTGTTGCTCGGCAGGATCGAGGTGCTCGGGCCCGGCGTGCTCGGCCACGAGCTGCGCTACCTCGCCGCCACCGCCACCGTCGTGGCGCTCGCCGCCGGGCTGGCCTTCATTCCGCTCGACGGCGAGGAACGTCCCTGGTCACGGCCCCTGCCTCGATGGCGGCTCGGCTGGGTGCCGCTGGCCGCCGTCGTCGCCGCCGGCTCGGTCTGGTCCGTCGCCGCGTACGCCGACCGGCCGCTCGGCCGGACCGTGCGCGACTACGTGCGGACGGCCGAGCGGGCGCTGTCCCAGGTGCCCTCGGGGACGGTGGTGCTGGACACGTACGTGCCGCCCCAGGTCGCCGCGCCCGTCTTCTTCCACGAGTACGCCCGGCACTCCAAGCTCCTCGGCGTGCCGCGCCCGTGGCCGGTGGCCTGGGTCGACGAGCTGAACGGGCCGCTGCGCGAGCCGCTGACCTTCGACGCGCGCGGTCGGCTGCGGCCGGTCACCGTGCGCGGGCTGCGGGTGCCGCAGCGCACGTGCGTACCGGTCGGGGCCGATGAGGTGCGCTTCCGGCTGCCCGCGCCACTGCCCGGCGGCGTCCACACCGCCCAGATCTCCTACCTGAACGCCGCACCGACCACCCTCGCGGTCCGGCTCGGCGGCCCGGGCCACGCGCAGGCCGCCGCCGGCAAGGACCTCGGAACGACGTACGCCCAGGTCCACGGCCAGGGAGCCGACCTGTTCCTGCGCGCGCTCGGCCCTGACGCCTGCGTCGGCGAACTCAGGATCGGCCGCCCTGCCCCCGACGAGGACGGCCCGGCCATCCCCCTGGGATGACCGGGCGCTGGTTCTACTTGCCCGGCTCGGGGTCCCTCGGCAGGCCAAGCATGCGCTCGCCGATGATGTTGAGCTGCACCTCCGTGGTGCCGCCGTAGATCGTCATGGCGCGGGTCGCGAGCACCGCCCTGTTCCAATAGCCGGCGTCGCCCAGCTTCATGTCCGCGGCGACCACGGCGGACGTCCCGAGCAGCTCCACCGCCGTCTCCGACACGTGCTGCGCGTGCGAGGTGGACAGCAGCTTCCGTACGGAGGCGTCCGCGCCCGGCTCGCCGCCGGCCAGCTGCTTGAGCGTCACCCGCAGCGACAGCGCGTTGATCGAGTGGCCCTCGCAGACCACCTCGGCCACCCGCTGCTTCTCGGCCGGCGTCAGCTCCCTGCCCAGCCGCCCGGCCAGGCCCAGCAGGTCGGGCACCGACGCGCCCGTGCCGCCCGAGCCGGACGACAGCGACACGCGCTCGTTGGACAGCGTGTTGCGCGCCACCTTCCAGCCCTGGCCCACCTCGCCGACGACCAGGTCGTCCGGCACGAACACGTCGTCGAGGAACACCTCGTTGAACAGGTTCTCGCCGGTCATCTCCGTCAGCGGCCTGACCGTCACGCCCGGCGCCTTCATGTCCACCAGGAAGTACGTGATGCCCTCGTGCTTGGAGCCCTCGCTGGAGTTGCGGGCGATGCAGATGCCCCACTCGGCCACATGCGCGACCGAGGTCCAGATCTTCTGGCCGTTGAGCTTCCAGCCGCCCTCGACCTTCTCCGCCTTCATCTGCAGCGAGGCCAGGTCGGAGCCCGCGCCCGGCTCGGAGAAGAGCTGGCACCAGATCATCTCACCGCTGAGCGTCTTGGGCAGGAAGCGCTGCTGCTGCTCAGGCGTCCCGTACGCGACGACGGACGGCACCACCCAGGCACCGATGATCATGTTGGGCAGGCGTACCTTGGCGGCCTTGAGCTCCTGCGCGAGCAGCACCTGCTCCAGCGGCTTGGCGCCGCGGCCCCACGGCTTCGGCAGGTGCGACATCACGAAGCCGCGCTCGGCCAGCGCCCGCTTCTGCTCCTTGCCCTCCAGTCCGGCGATCTCCGCGATCTCGGCCCGGATCGACTCGCGCAGCTCCTCCGCGCCCTCCGGCAGGTCGATCTCCATCTCCCGCGCCACGCCCGCCAGCGCCAGCTCCGCCACCGTGCCCGCCCACTCGGCCGACGAGCCGAGCAGCGCGCGCAGGGTGAGCGCGCGGCGGTAGTAGAGGTGCACGTCGTGCTCGAAGGTGTAGCCGATGCCGCCGAACGTCTGGACGGCGTCCTTCGCGCACTGCACGGCCGCGTCGGGGGCCATCACCCCGGCGACGGCGGCGGCGAACTCCAGCTCCTTGCCCTCGGCGCGGGTGGCGTCCCAGACCGTGGCGCGGGCCTGCTCCAGCGCGACCAGCATGCGCGACAGCTTGTGCTTGATGCCCTGGAACTGGCCGATCGGGCGGCCGAACTGGACGCGCACCTTGGCGTACTCGGAGGCGGCCGTCACGCACCACGACGCGAGGCCCGCCGCCTCGGCCCCCAGCAGGATCGCCGCGATGCCGCGCACGTCGGCGCGCTGCACGCCGCCCAGGATGCCCGACGCGGGCACCCTGACGCCGTCCAGCTCGACCTTGGCGACCGGCCTGGTGAGGTCGAGCGACTTCAGCTCGGTGACGGTGGCCGACGCGGCCTCGACCAGCACCCACTCCTCGCCGTCGTCGGTGGTGACGGGCAGCACGAGCGAGTCGGCCAGCGAGCCGCCCAGCACGGGCTCGGCGGTGCCGGAGACGACCAGCGAGCCGTCCTCCGTGCGCGTGCCGGTCAGGCTGCCGGTCAGCGCGACGGCGGCGGTCAGGGTGCCGTCGGCGTACTGCTCCAGGTGCTCGGGGCGCTTCGACGCGCCGATGACCGCGCTGGCCAGCACGGTCGGGACGTACGGGCCCGGCGCCATCCGCTCGGCCAGCGCCTCGATCGCGACGGCCGCCTCCAGCAGGCCGTAGCCGGAGCCGCCGTGCTCCTCGGGCACGTGCAGGCCGAGCAGCCCCTGCTCGGCGAGGCCCGCCCAGAACGGCGGACGCCCCTCGGTGCCCGCGCGCAGCAGCTCCGAGGGGATGTTCCGCTCGGCCCAGCCGCTCACCGACTCGCGGAGCGCCTCGTGCTCCTCGCTCAAACCGATCGCCATTACTCATCCTCCAGCCAGGTCCGAGTCATGCCCAGAACCATATTCTAGAGGATGCTTCTGCCTCTCGGTCAGAGTGGACGAACCTGCTCCGCGAGCGTGTTCAGATCGCGCCATCGGGCCTTGTTCGCCTCCGGGATCGACGCCATCAGCATCGCCGGCTTCGTCTTGCCCACCTCGATCACCGTCACCATCGCCTGCGCCACCTGCTTCTTACCGCCCGAGGTGAACGTCACCTTGTAGCCCAAGGTCCAGCCCTTGCCCACCGGGACCTTCTTCGACGCCGTCCACTCGTCCAGCGTCGCGCCCTTCGGATACTGGGTGCGGATCGTCCAGCGGGCCGCCTGCGTCGCGATCGCCCGGTAGTCGGCGTTCGACGACGGCTTCTTCTCCGGCGCGTCGCCCGGGAGCATCGCCGAGGCGACCACCGTGTGCGGCACCGCGACCTTGCCGATGCGCTGGGCGATCGAGAACGGCGAGAACGACTTCGCCGTCCACGGCGCGGCCAGCCTCGGGTAACTGATGCCCGACTTCTTGTCGGTGATCGTCCCCGTGACCGCGGACGCCGTTCCGGAGAACGCGGCGTACTTCTTGCTCGCCGGGACGGGCGGCAACACGATCGGCGTCTCGGTCGCCGTCGGGCTCGCCGACGCGGACGGCGTCGGCGTCGTAGGCACCGGCGCCACCTGCACGACCTGCTCCTGCTCCCGGTTGGGCACATCCCCGGAGAACACCACGAACACCAGCAGAACAGCCAGAACCGTCGCCAGGATGGCCCCGAACAGGTAAACCACCTTGATCGGAATATCCCCGAGCCCGCGCCGCTTGGGCGGCGGCGCCACCAACGCCCGCACCCCGGGCTGCCCGAACTGCTGCTCCTGCCCACCAGCGACCGCGCCCCCCGGCCCGGCAGGCGGCACAGGACGGGGCCCTGAGCCCGGCATCGGCGCCGCGTAAGGACCCGGCGGCGGCACAGGATTCGCCCCCGAATGCGGCCCTGGCCCGATGTGCAGAGCCGCCCCGTGCGGCGGGACGGGATTGCCTCCCGAGTGCGGCTGAGGCCCGGGATACGGCCCAGCCCCAGGCGGCGGCCCAGGATTCGGCCCCGACTGAGGCCCCGACTGAGGCCCCGGCCCGGCATAGGGGCCCACCCCCGGCGGCGGACCCGGATGAGACCCTGACAGCGGCCCTACCCCAGGCAGCGGAACCGGATCAGCCCCTGGCTGGGGCCCACGCCCCGGCGGCGGCCCCGCATGTGGCCCCGCGTGCGGCCCAGACCCGACATTCGACCCAGCACCCGGCGGCACGGGGTTGGACCCGGCACCTGGCGGCACCGGGTGCGGTCCACCACCGGGCGGCACGGGGTTGGACCCGACACCCGGCGGCACCGCGTTCGGTCCGGCACCGGGCGGCACGGGGTTCGGTCCGACACCGGGCGGCACGGGGTTCGGTCCCGAGCCCGGCCTAGGCGGCCCATAAGGCGGCACACCCTGCACCGGCTTGGCATCGGGCTTGGTGATGGGCGCAACCTTCCGCCCAAGATCCTGCGATGGCGCCGAACGCGGCGCCACACGCCGCCCCGACTCCTCCTCAGCCGCAGTTCCTTGCCCAGCCTCAGCCCCCGCCGCAACACCCTGCGACGCAGAACCACCAGCCCCCTTGCCCGCCCCAGCGCTCTGCCCGGAGCCGGCGCCCTTGGCGGGTGTCGTGCCCGGCTTGGGACCGCTCGGCCGTCCTCCACCCGAGCCCGCACCCTTACCCGCCGCAGCACCCTGAGCCGACCCCGCGCCACCGCCCGAGACCGCGCTCTTGCCCGGCGTCGCACCCTTGGCGGGGGCGGCGGGCTTGCCTGAGGGGGCGCCTGGTTGGGGGGCCGCTGGTTGTCCACCGCTCGGGCCCGCAGCCTTACCGGCCGGAGCGCTCTGGGCCGGGCCCGTACCACCGCTCTTGCGCGGCACCGCACCCTCACCCGAGGCGGGCGCCTTGTCCGAGGCCGTGTCCTGAGCGGGCCCGCCACCCTTACCCGGCCCGCCCGCCTTACCTGGCGTGGCCCCCTTGGCCGGGGCGGCAGTCTCGCCCGGCACCGTGCCCTTACCCGGTGCCGCACCCTTCGCAGGGGCGGCAGCCTTGCCCGGAGTCGCGCCCTTCGTCTGCCCGGAGTCCTTGCCCGGAGTTGCACCCTTCGGGGGCTCGGAGTCCTTGGCGGGGGATTTGGGGTCCTTGGCCGGGGTGGAGGGCTTGGTGTCGGGGGTTGGGAGGGGGATTTTTACCGTTTCCTCGGCGGGCAGGACGATCTTGCGGAACGGGGTGGTGGGTGGGTCATACGTAGGTGTCTGCTCGCCGTCGTCCGCCATGGCCATGAGGTTACGTCACCGACGAGCACGATATTTCCTCTATTCCCCCAGCAGAATCTAATTCTGTAATGTCAGCGAACATGAGGGGTTTCTACGAGATCGCCGCCCACGACCCAGAACGCCCCGCCCTCCTCGGCGACCAGGGCACGACCTACGGCGCGCTGCTGGACCGGGTCAACCGCGCCTCCAACGGCCTGACCTCGCGCGGCGCCGGACCGGGCGACTGCGTGGTGACCGTGCTGAAGAACGGGCTCGACGCCCTGACGATGATGCTGGCGACGTACCAGATCGGCGTCTACCTCGTCCCCGTCAACTGGCACTTCACCACCGAGGAGATCGACTACATCGTGGCCGACTGCCAGGCCAAGGCGGTGATCTCCCCGGACGCGCTCACGGTGCCCGAGCTGACCGAAGGCGAGCCCGCCACGCCACCGCCGCTCCGCAAGGCGGGCTCGATGATGCTCTACACCTCCGGTACGACAGGCCGCCCCAAAGGCGTCCGCCGCCGCCTGCTGGACCTGACGCCGGAGGAGCTGTACCCGATCCTCATGCGCAAGAGCTGGCGCCACTTCGATCTCCCGATGGACGGCGTGCACCTGGTGTGCTCGCAGCTCTACCACTCGGCCCCGTACGGCCAGGCGATGATGGCGCTGCAGTTCGGGCACGCGATCGTGGCGCCGGAGCGGTTCGAGGCCGCTGCCACGCTGGAGCTGATCGAGCGGCACCGGGTGACGAACGCGTTCATGGTGCCCACCATGTTCCACCGCATGCTGGACGTACCGAACAGGGACAAGTACGACCTGTCATCCCTCACCCACCTCTACCACGGCGCCGCCCCCTGCCCGCCGGCCACGAAGAAGGCGATGATCGACTGGCTGGGCCCGGTGCTGTGGGAGTACTACGGCTCCACGGAGGCCGCGGTGGCGACCATGGTGTCGTCGGAGGAGTGGCTGGCCAGGCCGGGCACGGTGGGCAGGGCGCTGGACGGGATGACGTTCACGATCATCGGCGAGGACGGCGAGGAGCAGCCGCCGGGCTCCCCCGGCCTGGTCTACATCGGCGGCATCAACCGGTTCGAGTACCACGGCGACCCCGGCAAGACGGCCTCGACGATGCGCGGACGCGCGTACACGCCGGGCGACATCGGCTACCTCGACGAGGACGGCTACCTGTTCCTGCTGGACCGGCGTACCGACCTGATCATCTCCGGCGGGGTCAACATCTACCCGGCGGAGGTCGAGGCGGCGCTGCTCGAACACCCCTCCGTGGCCGACGTCGCGGTGATCGGGGTGCCCGACCCGGAGTGGGGGCACAAGGTGGTGGCCCTGGTGCAGCCGGCCGCCGGGGTGAGCGCGGGGGACGAGCTCACGGCCGAGCTGCTGCGCCACTGCGCGCCCCGTCTGGCCAGGCTCAAACACCCCCGGGTGATCGAGTACCGCGAGTCGCTGCCCCGCACCCCGACCGGCAAGCTCAGCAGGAGAAACGTCAGGGAGGCGTATCTTTCGGGGTGAGCTGGGCAGTTCACCTTTCCATGAGGGAGATCGCCGCAGGACTGGCCGCCGCCGCAGTGCTGCTGACAGGCTGCGGCCCTCCCCCGACCACGACGGGCGCCGCCACACCCACCGCGACCAGGCCCACGTCGCCGTCCCCGACGACGTCCCGTCCCGTCTCGCCGCAGGGCCTGGAGGCGGCGTACGAGAAGGTGATCGCCGACGTCCTGCCGTCCATCGTGCAGATCAACACGAAGGTCGGGCTCGGCTCGGGCATCGTTTTCGACCACAGCGGACACATCGTCACGAACGCCCACGTCGTCGGCCAGGCCACGCAGATGACCGTCACCATCGCCACGGGCGGGGCGCCGCGGTCGGCCCGGCTGGTCAAGTCGTTCCCAGCGGGCGACCTCGCGGTGATCAAAGTGGACAAGGCGGACGGGCTGCGGCCGGCGAAGTTCGGCGACTCGTCCAAAGTGCGGGTCGGACAGATCGTGCTGGCCATGGGCAACCCGCTCGGGCTGTCCGGCAGCGTGACGAACGGCATCGTCTCCGCACTCGGCCGTACGGTCACCGAACCCCAGGACCCGGGCTCCCCCGGCGCCACCATCGCCGGCGCCATCCAGACCTCCGCCGCCATCAACCCCGGCAACAGCGGCGGCGCGCTCGTCGACCTGTCGGGCAGCGTGATCGGCATCCCGACCCTCGCCGCCACCGACCCGCAACTGGGCGGCGGCGCCGCGCCCGGCATCGGCTTCGCCATCCCGAGCAACACGGCCACCGACATCGCCCGCCAGATCATCAAGAACGGCAAGGTCACCAACAGCCACCGCGCCGCCCTGGGCATCCGCGGCAGCACGGTCATCGGCTCGGACGGCCAGCCCGCCGGGGTCGGGGTGGCGAGCGTCGAACGCGGCGGCGGCGCCGAGAAGGCCGGCATCCGGCCCGGCGACGTGATCACCTCGATCAACGGCAAGCCCACGAACACCATGGCCGCCCTGGCGGAGATCATCACCACCCTCCGGCCCGGCGCCCGCGTCAAGGTGACCCTGATCCGCGCCGACGGCACCGACGAAACCGTCACCGTCACCCTCGGCCAACTCCAAGCCGACTAGGCGCCCAGAGGGCTCGGCCCACCACTCCACGACGCTCGAGACAGCAGCCCTGGGGGCCCGGCCCACGGCGCTCGAGACGGCAGCCCTGGGGGCCCGGCCCA
Source organism: Nonomuraea sp. NPDC049421 (assembly GCF_040677005.1). NCBI lineage: Bacteria > Bacillati > Actinomycetota > Actinomycetes > Streptosporangiales > Streptosporangiaceae > Nonomuraea > Nonomuraea sp. NPDC049421. The sequence continues at coordinate 146,287 of NZ_JBFAQA010000023.1, read as the reverse complement.
CCGCCTTCCGGGGCTCAGGGCTGCCAACCCTGGGCGCGCCCTCGCGGGGTCACCGCCCTCGATTCCGCCATGCGCGAGCGCTTCACGTCCGCGGGGAGTCACTGTTTGGCGGTGAAGATGATCTCGACGCGGCGGTTCTTGGCGCGGTTGGCCTCCACCGGCTTGCCGTCCACCAGGTTCGGCAGTCTGGGGCGGCTCTCGCCGTACCCCTGCGCCTGGAGGGTCACGCCGGCGTCGGTGAGCAGCCCGCGCATGGCCCGCTCGACCGACTGGGCGCGGCGCAGCGACAGCGTACGGTTGTAGGCGTCGGCGCCCTGGTCGTCCGTGTGCCCCTCGATCTTGACGACCCCGCCGGCCCCCTCCGTCCTGACCTTGCGCGCCACCTTGGCGAGCCGGTCGCGCGCCTTGGCGGTGACCTGCCACTTGTCGAGCGCGAACAGCACGTCGCTGGTCACCGCCACGGTCACCTGGCGCCCTTGGGTGGTCTCGCTCTCGGTGCCGTCCATGGACTCGACCTCGCCGATGATGTCCTCGACGGGCAGCACGAGGTCCTCGACGGCCCCGATGGCGTCGGCGGGCACGCTGGGCGGGGGCGTCGGCGACAGCGCGGGCAGCAGGGTGACGGCGAGCGCGACGCTAAGAGATCGGAACATCGCTGAGCACGCCGATCATCGGCATCTCGACGTTGATTTTGGTGACGTCGGGCGGCGGGGCGGCGAAGACGGCGTACAGCGTGGAGGCGTCGCCCGACTCCAGGAACTGCCCCTGCGTGCCCGAGCACACGCACCCGGCGTCCTCACTCGTCCCGTTGCGCGCCACCCGGTAGCGCTTGGCGTTGACGGGATCGATGAGGGAGACGTTGGAGACGGTGAAGTCGAGCGCCGCCCTGCCCATGCCGTTGTGCAGGTTGACCTTGCCGTCGGTCGCGGTGACCGTCCAGGTGAGGCTGACGGTCTTGCCCTGGCGGCGCAGGGAGGTGATGTCGACCCGGGCGGCGCCGTGCATGTCGCCCGCGCCCGTCTTGGCCTCGCGGGTGGCGATCACGGTGGTGTCCTGGGCGGGCGCCTGCTGGGCTGACCCGGTCGACGTCTGGGTCGACGTCTGGGTCGGCGCCTGGGTGGACGTCTGGGTCGGCTGGGCCTGCTGGGCGGATTCCTGGGCGGCGGTCTGCGTCTGCCGCTCCTCGCCGCCACCGGCGCCGGGCGGGCCGGGGATCATGCCGCAGCCCGCCAGCGCGAGAGCCGCGACAGCCGGCGCGAACAACTTACGCATCGTGTGGTCACCTTCGTCGTCGGGGGTTGTGGGCCTCACCTTAGGGAGGCGGCGTTCAGTATTCGCATAGTCGCGTCACATGCGCAGGTCACGCCGCTTCTGAAGCTCGTGTGCGAGCCGTTCTGCCTCGGCCCTGCCCTGGCCATCGCCAAGAGCGTCAAACTCTGCCATAGCTCTCATAACAGTCTCAACCGCCGCGTCGAAGTCGCCCGCCGCCGTCAGCACCTCGGCCAGCACCAGCAGAGCCACCGCCTCGGGCAACCGGTCGCCCAGCCGCCGGTTGACGCGCAGCCGCCGCTCCACGCACTCGCGCGCCCGCGCGAGCCGCCCCTCCCGCAGGTGCAGCCTGCCCAGGTCGAGCAGCGCCTCCGCCGCACCGCGCGGATCACCCAGCTCCTCGTACGCCGCCAGCCCCGCCCCCAGCGCCCCCTCGTCCCCGCGCAGGGCGCCGAGCGCGCGCAACGTGTCCGCCCGTCCCCGCCGGTCGCCGTGCTCCTCGAAGACCTGCAGCGCCCGGGTGAACGCCCGCTCCGCCTCGCCGCCCCCGCCGGGACGCGCCGCGTGCACCAGGCCGAGCCTTAGCGTGACCCGGGCCAGCTCCAGCCCTTCGACCAGCGGCTGGGCCGCCCGCAACGCCGCCGCGGCCGCCTCCGTACGCCCCTCGGCCCTGTGCAGGTCGGCCAGGCCGCGCAGCAGCAGCGCCTCGCCCTCCCGATGCCCGGCGGCCCTGGCGGCGTCGAGGCCGGTGGCGGTGGTGGCGTGCCAGTCGTCGTGGTGGGCGTTCAGCGCGAACAGCGGCGTCAGGTAGAAGGCCAGGCGCCAGGCGGCCTCGTACAGACCGGACTGGAAGAAGTCGTGCACGGTCGCCACCAGGAAGCGCCGCTCGGCGCTCAGCCATCGCGCCTCCTGCCGCAGCCGGCCCGTCTCCAGGCCGGTGGCGGGTGGCCGCACCTCGGTACGGCCGGTGCCCGGCTCCGCCGGGAGCAGCGCGGCCCTGGCCTGCCTGGTGCGCTCCAGGATCTCGCCCGCCAGCGAGGCCAGCACCGGGCCTGGACCGCCGTCCTCCTCGGCCAGGCGCTCGGCGGCGTACAGGCGGGTGAGGTCGTGCCAGCCGTACCGCTCCTGGCCTGCCTCGTCGAGCCCGCGCGACTGCAGCAGCCCGGCCTCCACCAGCGGTTCCAGGTCGGCGCCCGCCACCCAGGGCGCGAAGTCCCGCGCCGACAGGGCGCCCAGGCGGCGCAGCAGCAGCCGTTCGGGGTCGGGCAGGCCGCGGTAGCCCAGGGCGAGGCTGCCGCGTACGGCGAGGTCGCCCGCGCTCAGCTCGTCGAGCCTGCGCCGCTCGTCGCCGAGCCGGCCCGCCAGGTGGTCGAGTGTCCAGCCCGGCCTCCTCGCCAGCCGGGAGCCGGCGATGCGCAGCGCGAGCGGCAGGTGGCCGCAGAGCCTGACGATGCTCAGCGCGGCCTCAGGCTCGGCCTGTACGCGCTCTGCCCCTGCCACGCCGGCGAGCATCGCGACGGCCTCGTCCTCGTCGAGCAGGCCCAGCTCGTACGCCCGCGCCGCCTCCAGCCCGGCCAGCGGCGACCGGCTGGTGACCAGGGTGATGCTGCCCGGCCCTGTGGGCAGCAGGGGGCGCACCTGGGCCTCGTCGGCCGCGTCGTCCAGCACGACGAGCAGCCGGCGGCGGGCGGTCGTGCTGCGGTAGAGGCGTACCCGGTCGTCCAGCCCCGGCGGCACCGCGCCGTCGGGGCAACCGAGCGAACGCAGCAGATCCTCCAGCACCGCACCGGGCGGGCGGGAACCGAGCGCGGCGTACAGGCGGCCGTCGGGCCGGTCGAGCGCGGAGGCCGCATGCACGGCCACGGCCGACTTCCCACACCCCGGCGGGCCGTGCAGCACAAGGTGGACGGGCGCGCCGGCGCTCTCGGCAGCTGTCCGCGCAATCCAGTCGAGCACCTGCCGCCGCCCAGCAAAGTCTGAAATATCCGGCGGCACCTCATCCACCCGCCCACCACCCAAACCCACAGGAAAGCCCATATATCCCCCGGGAAACCCACCCTGACCACCGGGAAACCCACCCTGACCACCGGGGAAACCGCCGTAGCCAGCGGGGAAACCGCCGTAGCCAGGCGGATGATCGCCGTTGAGGACGCGCTGGTGGGCGGCCACCAGTTCGTCGCCCGGCTCCAGCCCCAGCTCGTCCACGAGCGTCCGCCGCGCCTCCTGGTACGCCCCCAGCGCCTCCGACCGGCGCCCCGCCTGGTGCAGCGCGTCGATGAGCCGCACCCAGGCCCGCTCCCGCAACGGATGGGCACCCGTCAGCGCCCGCAACTCACCCACCACCTCGGCGCCCCTGCCGAGCAGCAGGTCCAGCTCGACGCGCTCCTCCACGGCGGTCAACCGCAGCTCCTCCAGCGGCACCCCGTACGCCCGGCGCAGCACCGACGACTCCACCCCGGCCAGCGCCTCCCCACGCCAGAGCCCGAGCGCCGTACGGAACACCTCGGCCGCCCCCGCCACCTGCCCCGCCGCCCGCGCCCGCCGCGCCTCGGCGACCAGCCGTTCGAACCGGTGACAGTCCACGTCGTCCGGCTCGACGTCGAGCAGGTAACCACCGGCCACGGTACGGATCCCGGCCACCAGCTTGCGCAACGCGCTGACGTACACCCTGAGCACCGACTCCGCCGAAGCCGGCGGCCGGTCGTCCCACACCGCCGACAGCAGCCGCTCGACCGGCACCTGCTCGCCCGCCGACAGCAGCAGGGCGGCCAGCAGCGTACGGTGCTTGGCCGGGCCGGGCGGCTGCCCGCCGTCGATCCGCAGCGGCCCCAGCAGGCCGAAGCGCACGCTCACGTGCCGGCCACCGGCCTGGCGGCGAACGACTCGAAGCTCACGTGTACGGTCTCGCCGGGCGCGGACGCCGCATGCACACCCGCCTCGCCAGGCCCGTACGGGGAGTCGCCGTCGGACACCTGCGCGACCAACCGCTCGTTCACCCAGAGCCGCAGCCCGACCGCGTCACCACCACCCCCGCACTCGGCGACGACCCGGTAAGCGGCCGTCTTCGGCACGGCAGTGGGCCCATAAAGGGTGACGCCGTCGGTGCCCGTACGCCGCTTGACGATCGACACCTTGCCCGTGCCGTCGACCCCGAACTCGTACCGATCACCCGACCGAGCCGACCCATGACACCACACGCCATACGCACCGGCCCCACTTCGAAGCCTGGCGGTGGCGCTGACGACCACACCCTCCTGCGGCTCCGCCACGGGCGCCGACTTCCACAACCGCCACCCAGGCTTGACGCTCAACTCATAACCAGACCCGGCCGGCCGAGCATTCCCACCCTGGGACACCCCGGTATCCCAAGCCTCGAACCCCGCCTCGTACGGCCACCGAGGCGCAGCAAGCACCCCAGGCAACGTCACACCCGCAACGACGCCCGCAACCACCGCCCCACCGGCCACCACCCAGGGCCACCGCCGCCTCCGCGCCCGCCCAGAGTGCGCAGCGGCCTTGAGGACCGGAGAGCCTCCGGCGCCACCATCCCCGGCGCTCAGCGGCTCTGCGCCACCCCATCGGCCGGCGGCATCGCCAGCGGCCTCCGTGGCCGGGTGCATGGGGACGGAGCCGGTCCATGTGCGTTCCACGACCTCGGTGGCGGCCGCCAGCCGCGTCCCCCCGACCAGATCACCCAGCAGCTCCTGAGCGGATGGCCGCACGCGGGGATCCTTGGCGAGGGCCCGCCGCACCACCCCCTGGATCCCCTCGTCCAGCCCGTCCAGCCGGACCTCGTCCTGCGTGATCCGGTACAGCACCTCGGCCGGTGCCCCACCGCCGAACGGCAGCCGCCCCGTACCGGCGAACACGATCACCCCGCCCCACGCGAACACGTCCGCGGCGGGCGTCAGGGGCTCGCCGCGCACCTGCTCGGGCGACATGAACGCGGGCGTCCCGAGCATCGCCTGGCTGGCCAGGCTGTCGTGCCCGGCGAGCTGCGCGATGCCGAAGTCGATCACCTTGGGCCCGAGCGGCGACAGCAGCACGTTGGCCGGCTTGAGGTCACGGTGGACGACCCCGGCCCCGTGGATGGCGCTCAGCGCGGTCGCGATGCCGACGGCCAGGGCCTCCAGGTTCCCGCCGGACAGCGGCCCCTGCTCGCGCACGGCCCGCGCCAGGTCGGGCCCTTTGACGTATTCGGTGACGAGGTAGGCCACGTCGCCGTCGAGGCCGGCGTCCAGCACGGGCGCGGTGCAGAACCGCGCCACCCGCCGCGCCGCCGCCACCTCGCGCTCGAAGCGCCGCCGGAAGGCCGGGTCCCTGGCCAGCGCGGGGTCGATGAGCTTGACCGCGGCCAGGCCGCCGGTCGGCGTGGTGGCGAGGTGGACCTCGCCCATGCCGCCCCGGCCGAGCAGGCGCCGCAGCGCGTACCCGCCTATGACCCGGTCGTCGTTCATCGCAGACACATTAGCCAGATCCGGGCACTCACCCGGCGGCCTGAGACAGACGGTAGCGGGACGGCGAGATGCCGTACCGGTCGATGAAGGCCTGCCGCAGCGTCTCCGCCGAGTTGAACCCGCAGCGCGTGGCGACGGCGGCCATCGGCAGCGACGTGGTGGCGAGCAGGTGGGCGGCGGCCTCGGTGCGGGTCTGGCGGACGTACCGGCCGGGGGTCTGGCCGAGGTGCTTGAGGAAGAGCCTGGTGAGGTGCCGCTCGCTGACCCCGGCCTCGGCCGCGAGGGCGGCGGTGGCGAGGTCGTCGCGCAGGTGGGTGGAGATGTGCTGGACGATCCGCCTGACCAGGCTGTTGGCGGGCGAGGGCGGCTCGACGAACATGCTCATCTGGGCCTGGTTGCCGGGCCGCTGCAGGTAGGTGACCATGTTCCTGGCGACGGTCCTGGCCAGCTCGGGGCCGTTGTCCTCCTCGACGAAGGCGAGCGTGAGGTCGAGCGCGGCGGTGATGCCGGCGGAGGTCGAGACGTTGCCGTCGCGGATGAAGATCGGGTCGGGGTCGACGGTCACCCCGGGGAAGCGGCCGGCCAGCACGTGCGCCTCCTTCCAATGGGTGGTGGCGCGCCGGCCGTCGAGCAGCCCGGCGGCGGCAAGCACGTACGCCCCGGTGCAGACCGAGGCCACCCGCCTGCTCTCCCTGGCCAGCCGCCTGACGTGGGCGACGACGAGGGGGTTGGCGGCGGCGTCCTCGTGGCCGATGCCGCCGGAGACCAGCAGCGTGTCGAGCGGCCCCGTGACGCGTTCGAGCGCGAGCTGCGCGTCGAGCCGGAGGGCGGTGCCGGTGGTGATGGGGTGGCCGCCGGGGGTGGCGACGCGGTATTCGTAGTACGGTAACGCGCCGTGCCAGTTGGCGCTCTCCAGCGTCGAGGTGACGCAGGCGATGTCGAGCAGCTCGGCCGCCTCGTACGCCACCACGACGAACCGTCGTCGATCCATGGCACGACTGTAGGTCCGAAGGACAAGGAACCCAAGTATCCGGACCTGCCGGACGGCTTCCCTTGGGCCGCGCCACCGCTCAGGGCGACAGTCGGGGCATGACGACGACGACCACCACCTCCACGCCCACGGGGCGCCGCTGGGGCAGGTTCGCCCTCCACTACGTCGAGATGATCATCGCCATGTTCGCCGGCATGTTCCTCATCGGCATGCTCCGCTCCGCCGTCGGCCTCGGCGTCTCCCTCGCCGAGCAGCCCGAGCTGTGGTACCTGGCGATGGCGTTCGACATGTCCATCGGCATGGGCGCCTGGATGCGGGTGCGCGGGCACCGCTGGGCGCCCACGCTGGAGATGTGCGCGATCATGTTCGCGCCGGCCGTGCCGCTCTTCCCGCTGCTGTGGACCGGCGTCATCGACGGCGACGTGCTCATGCTCGTCTCGCACGTCGGCATGTTCCCGCTCATGCTGGCGGCGATGCTGCTCCGCCTCGACGAGTACGCCGGGTGCCGTCATTGAGCGCCTTGCGGTAGCCGTCCAGCACGTCCTGCCGCAGCAGGTGCCCGAAGCCGGCCCGCCGCAGCCGCATCCCCAGCAAGGGCTCGCTGATGCGCAGAGCGGCGGCGGTCTCGCCCATGTGCCAGCCGTGCGCGGCCAGCTCGCTCAGCAGGTGGCCGCGCCTGACCTGCGCCTCCGACAGCCGGAACGTCTTCAGGTACGCCGTACGCCCCGCGCCGTCGCTGATCATCTCCCCGATGTGGTTCTCCGCCTTGCGCTCGAACGCGGGCAGGAACCGGTTCAGCGTGAACCGGCCCATCCGGTAGATTTCCTGCACCCGCTCGGGAGCGCGGAGCAGCCCGGCCGCCATCACGGAGTCGTGGAAACCGGCCCACTCCCGCTCGACGCGGACGGCCGCGGCCCGCAGGTCGGCCAGTGAGGAGATCGCGGCGGCGTCGAGCGTGCCGGTGAAGTCGCGGGCCGGGTACCACAGGGCGTACTCGTGGATGAGGTCGCCGTACATGTCGCGGACGAGCATCGGGTGCAGCGCCCGGTAGTCCTCGGGATGCGGCACCACGAACGCCGAGGCCAGCGTGTCACCGGCGTAGAGCAGCAGCCCGCACTGACCGGGATGGATCTCGAAGACCTTGAGCGCGTCCTCCAGGCCGCGCACCTCGGCCCCGCTGTAGGCCTCCTCGATCCGCGGCGACAGGCCGTGCCGCAGCGACTCGCGCGACCACTCCTCCCACGCCAGCTCGGGGCCGCCGAAGCAGAGCGCGAGGAAACCCTCCATGGCCAGGTGCAGCGGCAGGAAGCGCAGGCGGTTCTTGTCGGCCCTGCGGGCCATCCTGTGCCTGATCCTGATCGGCACGTGCCGTAGCGGCTGCCCGAGCTGGGTGCCGTACGCCGCCGCGGGGGTGCCGTCGCCGGTCCACGACGCGACGAACGCGTGCGGCACGTACGCGGTGTAGAGCGACCTGTCGGGCAGCGCGACCACGGTGGGCTCGTCGCCGTACACCTTGGCGTGCAACCGCAGGTCCTCGATCGGCGCGCGGCGGACGAGCGGCACCAGCCGCAGGGCGCCCCAGGTCTGGGCGGGCCGCGTCTCCAGGCCGGTGAGGTCGATCATCGTGACTCCAGCGCGGGGGCCGCCCGCTCCGCCAGGTACGCCCGCAGCTCGGCCGCCCCGCTCCGCCCCTCCGCGAACCTGGCCAGCTCCACCAGCGCGGGCAGGTCCTCGGCGTCCCTGATGCCGGCGGTCGGCACGACCGGGGACAGCCGCCGTACCTCGAAGTGCTCGGCGTCGTAGACGGGGTTGAGGTGCACGATGCCGACCTCGCCGGCCGGGTCGAGCTTGCGCCGCCACACCCGCAGCACCTCGGAGGCGAGGCCGGGCGGCGCGTTGTCCCAGCCGTCGGAGACGATGACGAGCAGGTCGGGCCGCTGCTCCAGGGCGTCGATGAGGCGCCGCCCGAGCGGGGTCGGCCCGGAAGGGCGGACCTTGAGCGGGTCGGCGCGGCCGGACAGCCACAGGGCGCGGTGGTCGCCGGCCAGCGCCTCCAGCAGGTGGTGGCAGGCCAGCGCGACCGCTAGCGGCCGGCGGCGCTTCTCGGGCGAGCCGAAGGAGGAGAAGCTGTCGTCCAGCACCGCGGCCACCTTCCCCCAGGTGCCGGCGCGCGTCCCCGCCGCCCTGGCCGCCGACGCCCGCAGCGCCGCGACCAGCTCGTCGCGCCGCCGCTCGCGGACGTCCGCCGCCAGCGACAGCACGTAGGAGGCCACCCTGACCAGCGGCAGCGCGGCCAGGTCAGCGTCGGTGGCGGTGGCGGTGGCGGTGGCGGTGCCCGCGCGCTCGGCGGCCCCGCTCAGCCGCAGCCGCTCCAGGCGGGTCAGCCGGGGCGCGATCGTCTCCAGGAACGCGGCCCTGTCGATGCCGTGGCGGGCGGCGAAGCCCTCGGCCACCGTGTACGGCAGCTCGTACAGGGCGTTCTTGTCGTAGTGGGCCCGCCGCCACGCCTCCAGCACGGGCGTGTCGTAGTGAGCCCGGCGAAACGGCGTGAACAGGAAGTCGCCCAGCTCACCCGGAAGATCAAGGTGCGCGTGCCGGACCGCGGCCCTGACCCCCGCCCGGTACTTCACCGCGTCGAAGGCCAGGTCAGGCCGGGTGGCCAGCCAGTCGCGGACGAGCGCGCGGGTGCGCCGGTTGTTGACGCCCGCCCGCCCCAGCTCCCTGAAGAGCCGGTAGACGCGGGGCGGGCTCATCCGGCCGAGCCGCCAGGCGATCAGCCGCGCCTCGTGGCCCACTCCGCCCTTGCGCCGCAGCAGCCCCGCGATGATGAGGGCGGCGTTGTGGTCGTTGATGTCGAGGGCGAGGGTGGCGGCGTACAGATCGGGATAGTTGGTGTGGATGTAGTCGTGCAGGAAACCCAGGGAGAGCCGCTGCCGGCCCGCCTCGCTGTGAAACTCGCGCTGGCCGGTCGCGGTCATCGCGGCGTTGGCGAAGAGCAGCACGTCCTCGCACTCGATCAGGTCGGCGTAGGTCTCCATGGCTCCCCGGGGCGGTCGCGGAGCTGGCCGGGGAATGGGGGCGCGAGCTGCGAAGAGTCGCGGTATAGGCGGTTTCCGGAAGTCGCACCGGAGTCCCGCGGCCAGCCCGTCCGGAACCCTACTACCGATCCGGCGCGTACCTCGCCTTGATTTCTCCTAGCTTGAGCTGCCTGTCGCGGATGTCGGTGATCAGCACGTACGCGACCAGCAGCAGCCCCAGGCAGAGCACGTCGGCCGCCCACCACGGGATCTCGGCGAGCAGCAGGTAGCCCTGCCCGTCACTGAGCTCCCTGATCACCACCGTGACCACCGCCACCACGACGGTGACCAGCGCCCACGTCCACCAGCGCGGCAGGCTGCCCTTGTTCCACAGCCGCACCCGCCAGTTCATGAACACCGTGAGCACGCCCAGCAGCGCGCAGAACCCGATCAGCCACCACGGCAGCGCGAACGCGGTCTGCTCGGAGATCTGCTCCTTGGTGGCGCGCAGCTCCGCCTCGGCGGTCCGCCGCGCCTGCTCCGACTCCTCAAGCTTGCGTTCGAGCTGCGCGATGGTCTGCTGGCGGCGCGGCGGCTGCGCGGACTCCTCAGTGGGCAGCATCCGCGCGACGACCGTCAGCATGATCGCCACGAAGGACAATGCCAGCACGATCGCCATGAACAGGTCGATGAACCGCAGGTCGAGCGGCGGTGCGAACGACCGGCTGGCCTGCTTCCTCACTGCTCCCTCACCAGCGTGTACTTCTGCGGCTTGCTCTCGGCGGCGCTCTGCCGCTCGACCGCCGTGCGCAGCGCGTCCAGCCCCTTGATCAGCTCCTCGGTCCTGTCACGCGACTGCGCCAGCTCCTGCGTCAGGCCGCGCAGCTCGGACCCGGCGGGCGCGGCCGGCGCCGCGCCCTTGCCGCCGGGCAGCCGGGCCAGGTAGATGAGGAACACCTCGTCGGCCGCCGCCACACTGGCCCGCTCCGACCGCTCGATCAGCGTCATCGCGCCGAACGCGAGCACGCTCAGGAACAACGCGATCATGGTGACGCCGAACGCGGAGGCCAGCTCGGGCAGCACGTGCTGCTTGAGCGCGGTGATCAGCACGCCGGGGTCGCCACGGCTGTCGAGGGCGCTGGAGAACGAGCCGACCATCGCGGCCATGGTGAGGGCCGTGCCGATGAAGCCGAAGACCGGCAGTGCCCAGATGAGCGCGTGGTCGATGTGGTGCTTGTTGGCCATCTCCCCGTCGTCGAGCGCGGAGCGGGCGGTCAGCACCGCCTCGGCGTCGCCACCGGCCTCCGCGGCCTCCCTGAACAACCGCAGACGCTTGCCGACCAGCGTGTCATCGCTCGGCCGCACCGACTGCACGCTGGTCGCGGCACGCGCCGTCGCGGCCGCCTCGCGGCGGATGTCCGGCACGGCCCGCACGATCCGCAGCACGGTGGTGAGGAACACCGCGAAGATCAGCGTCACCACCAGCTCTGCCGCCCCCGGCGCCGTGGTCGCCCCCACGAACTGCAGCAACTGCCGGACCATCCCCGTCATCAGCAAAACCGCTGACACCAGCAGCCCCACCAGCGGCGCGAACCCCGAATGGCGCCAGTCGAACCTTGACACGCTTCAACCCCACTCCAGCACAGGAAATGTCAGAGCAACACCTTGGCATACGTAGTGCAATGAGTAGTGACGGAGTGGCAGATCTGTGACCAGACCGGTCCTTAAACGCACGAAAGCCCGGCTCCCTACGGGAACCGGGCCTGTCGCGAGACTGGTGGAGGTGGCGGGAATCGAACCCGCGTCCTTCAACCCCAAGTCAGGGCTTCTCCGGGCGCAGCCTGCTGTGCTTTTCTCAGCCCCGGCGATCACGCAGGCGAGTCGCCGACGGGCTCAGCCACTGTTTGGTTTCCCGCTCTCCCCCGTGGCCGGGTCGAGCGGTGGAGCCTTCTAGCGATGCCAGATCCCGGGCCGAAGGCGCTCCCGGGCTGACAGTGGTTTCGCTGCTTAGGCAGCGAGCGCCAGGGAGTCCCTGGCAGCCACAGTGCTCTTGGAATTGGCACTTGTTGTTTGCGGTCACAGGATTAACGAGGTTATGTCCGCAGTCCTCGGCCCGCTTCACCTGGCTTGCAAGGCCAAAGTCGAAGCCAGTCACCCCCTGTGCAGTTGTCAACCGTCACCGCCGACCCCGAGGGGAGGCGCAACAGGAATGTACATCGGACAACACCCTCGGCGCCAACTTAATTCCCACGGCGCCACCGCCCCATACATGCCGAAACCCCCGGGAGCCCGGCACTGAGGCACGTGCTCCCGGGGGCCGACCGGCAGGGTCGAGCCGGTCCGGACGGCAGGACTTCCCCCGAGATGAAGTCCTGTCTCATCACGGCGACTGGGACCGCAACCCCCCGAGCGGGCCCAGTCACTCAGTAAGACGCGACCGGCCGCCCGAATGGTTGCTCCCCGTGCGGACATTTTCACCCTCAGTCCGCAACCCCGCCAACAGCGCCGTTCACAGCGCCGTTCACAGCGTCGTTCACGGCGTCGTTCACAGCGTCGTTCACGGCGTCGTTCACAGCGTCGTGAGCGCGCCGTTCACGGCGTCGTGCGGCGGCGTCAGTTCGCGAGGCCCGCGAAGAAGTCGCCCGCCACGGCCCTGGCGTCGTGGTTCTTCGCCAGCACCGCGATCGCCACGTTGCCCTGCCAGCCGACCCACCAGGTCATGCCCTCGGGAGCGGTGGCCGCGATGCCGTAGACCTTGCCCTTGCCCGCCTGCGCGGGCGTGCCGGCCGCACCGGCCCGCATCATCGTCTGCAGGGTCGCGCGCACCTTCGGGTCGAGCTGCTGCGGCGCGGGCTGGGTGACCGGCGGCGCCGTGGCGGTCGCGTCGGGCGTCTTGGGCTCGGTCACCAGCACGGGAGGCCGCCAGGTGCCCGAGGCCACCGCCGCGGCCACCAGAGCCATGCTGAGCGGGCTCACCTGGACGTTCTGGCCAGCGATGGCCTTGGCCTTGTCGGCGTCGCTGGACAGCTTCGGCAGGCTGCCGCTGAACGACTTCAGCGGCAACCGCCACGGCTGCTCCAGGCCCAGCGTCTGGGCGCTCTTGAGCAGCCCCTCGGCCGAGACGCGGCGGGCCAGCGAGGCCAGCGCGGTCACGCAGCCCTTCGCGAAGTTCTCCTGGAACGTGGCCGATGCCGGCAGCGGCGTGCTGTGGGCGGCGTTGGCGAACTTGGCGCCGCCCACCGTGCGCTCCTGCGGGCAGGCCAGCCGCTGCTTGGGGCTCACCTGCTCCTTCAGCAGCGCGTCGGCGGCCACGATGGAGAACGCCGTGCCGGCCGGAAACTTGCCCGCCAGCGCGTGGCGCTCCTGGTGCAGCCCCTTGGTGCCGACCGCGAGGATCTCGCCGGTGTCGCGCTGCACCGCCACCAGCGCGCTCGTCTGGGTCTCGGCCACAGCCTGCTCGGCCGACGCCTGCGCGGCGCGGTCGATCGTGGTCTTGACCGAGACGTTCTGACGCCCTCGCCACTCCTCGAGCTGCGCGACCTGCCGGCCGGTCTTGAGGTCGAGGGTGATCACCTTCGTCTCGGTGGACCCCGTCAGATAGTCCTGGTACGCCTGCTGCAGCCCGCTCTTGCCCACCGAGTCACCGGCCCGCTGCGGCCCGCCCAGCTTCTGCTCGGTCTCAGGCGTGAGCGCGCTGACCGTGCCGACGATCTGGCGAGGCGCGTCGGGGTTGACCGGCTGCTCCTGCGCGTCGATCTCGATGCCGTCGATCGCGCCCAGTTTGGCCTGCATCGACTGGTAGCGGGAACGTCCGAACGTCACCAGCGGCACGAACTTGTCGGGCGGCGACGACCTGACCCGGCTCAGCAGCCGGTCTTGGGCGTAGCCGGTGACGTCGGACAGCTTGGCGACGACCTCTTCTGCCCGCTCACCCAGCTTGTCGGGGACGACCCCGGCGACGTAGAGGACGGTGTCGCTCTGCAGCGGGTCGTTGGCCCGGTCGAGGACGGGCTGGCGCGGCTTGGGCTCGGTGTCGACCGCGAAGCGCTGTCCCTCCTTGAGCTGAGGGTGCAGCACCGAGGGCGACCAGCGGACCTTCCACGCGCCGTCGACCAGGTGGAGCGGGAGCCTGCTCTCGTACTCCCAGAGGGGGTTGTTCTCCCCCAGGTCGACCTCGGCGTGGAAGTCGGCCGTGGACTCGTCGCCGGCGACGCTGATGCTCGTGATCTTGAAGCGGAAGGAGGCGGCGTCGAGCTCGAGCTTGGCGTCCTCGAGCGCCTTGCGCACCTTGGCGGGATCGCCGTCGGTGCGGCCGGCGGCCAGTTCGTAGTCCTCCGACTGCCACCCGACGAGGAAGTCGCGCACCGCGTCGTGCGGCGACGACTCCTCGAAGCAGCCGGTCAGGGTGGTGCTCGCGACCGCCAGCGTGGCGGTCGCGGCCAGGATGCGGCGGGCGCGCCGCATCGGTCGGCCTCTCATCGATCGCATCGGTCGCAGTGCCGCCGTCTCATCGGTTGCGGTAGCGCAGCGCGCGGGCCATCTCCCGCTTGGCCTGCTGCTCCGCCAGCGACTGCCGCTTGTCCCAGTCTTTCTTGCCGCGCGCGAGGCCGATCTCGACCTTCGCCCTGCCGTCCTTGAAGTAGAGGGTCAGCGGCACGATCGTCAGCCCGCCCTCCTTGGTCTTGGCGGCGAGCTTGTCGATCTCTTTCCTGTGCAGCAGCAGCTTGCGCTTGCGCCGGGCCGTGTGGTTGGTCCACGTGCCCTGCGAGTATTCGGGAATGTGCACGTTGAGCAGCCACGCTTCGTTGCCGTCGATCATGGCGTAGCCGTCGACGAGCGAGGCGCGGCCCTCGCGTAGCGACTTCACCTCGGTGCCCTGCAGCACGAGACCCGCCTCGAAAGTGTCCTCGACGTGGTAGTCGTGCCGAGCACGTTTGTTCTGGGCGATGACCTTCCGCCCGGTCTCACGTGGCATGCTTCGACTTTACCGGCGACCGGGGCGCCCGGCGCCCATGCGCACCGCTACACCCTCAGATAGCGACGTAGCGTCACGAACGAGGCCAGGATACAGATCACGACACCGATGATCATGGTGATGGTGATCGTCTGGGCCAGGTCGTTCCAGCCGAGCTGAGCCGTCGCGCCACCGAAGAAACCGACGATCTCCTCGAACAGGAACACCTTCGCGCAGATCAGGATGACCGCCGCGAACACCCCGCCGACGAGGCCGGCGATGACGCCCTCCATGACGAAGGGCAGCTGGATGTAGAGGTTGGAGGCGCCGACCAGCCGCATGATGCCCGTCTCACGGCGCCGGTTGAACGCCGACAGCCGCACCGTGTTGCCGATCAGCAGCGCCGCCGCGAGCACCAGGATGATGGCGACCGTCAGCGCCGCGAAGGCGAGCTTGTCGAGCATGGCGAAGAACGGGGCGATGAGCTGTTTCTGGTCCATCACCTGGGCCACGCCCGGCTGGCCGGTCACGGCCTGGATCACCGGCTGGTAGTTGTCGGGGTCCTGGAGCTTGATCCGGAAGGACTGCGGCAGGTCTTCGACCTTGGTCGCGTCGACCAGCGCCTTGTTCGTGGACGAGAACGACTGCTTGAAGTTCTGGTAGGCGTCGGCCTCGTCCTCGAAGAACACCTCCTTGACGCCCTTCGTGCCCTTGATGTGCGACTCGAGCGCCTTGATCTGCGCGGGCGTGACCGCCTTGCCCTTGCAGTCCGGTATGGCCGTCCCCTTCTTGCACAGGAAGACGGAGATCTCGACCTTGTCGTCCCAGTAGCCCTTCATCAGGCCGACCTGGGTGTTGATCATCAGACCGACGCCCAGCATCGCCATGCCGACCGCCACCGTGATGACTACGGCGATCGTCATGGTCAGGTTGCGACGGAGGCCGATCCAGACCTCGGAGAAGATGAAATTCGCCCGCATGGCTTGTCTGCAGCTCCCTGTCAGTACGCCTGGCCGTACACGCCACGCGACTGGTCACGGACGATCTTGCCGTCCTCCAGCTCCACGACACGCTTACGCATGGAGTCGACGATGGCCGCGTCGTGCGTGGCCATGACGACCGTGGTGCCAGTCCTGTTGATGCGGTCGAGCACCTTCATGATGCCGATGCTCGTCGCGGGGTCGATGTTGCCCGTGGGCTCGTCGGCCAGCAGGATCATCGGCCGGTTGACGAAGGCGCGGGCCATGGCGACGCGCTGCTGCTCGCCGCCGGACAGCTCGTCGGGCATGCGGTGCGCCTTGCCTTCGAGGCCGACCAGCTCGATGACCTCGGGCACCACCTTGCGGATGAACCGCCGGGGCTTACCGATGACCTCGAGGGCGAACGCCACGTTCTCGTAGACGTTCTTGTTCGGGAGCAGCCTGAAGTCCTGGAAGACGCAGCCGATGCGGCGGCGCAGGTGCGGCACCTTGAAGTTGGAGAGGCGGGCCAGGTCTTTGCCGGCGACGTGGATCGCGCCGGAGTTGGGCCGCTCCTCCTTCAGGATCAGACGCAGGAACGTGGACTTGCCTGATCCCGAGGGACCGACGAGGAACACGAACTCACCCTTGTCCACGTCAACGGATACGTGGTCGAGGGCGGGCCGGTTCTGGTTCGCGTAGACCTTGGTGACATTATCGAAATGGATCACGAGAGCATCACGGCATGCCAGTCTAGGGGTCAGGACGGAAGCGAGGGTGGCATATGCCCACTTCCCGCCGGGCGACCATCGGTTACGTCTTCTTTACTGATGATCGACGTTCCGATTGGCCAGACGACAGTCTAGGGGGAAGACTGGCATGGAACGTCCATAACGGAAACAAAACGATTGTGCGGCTAGACTTGGGGCTGTCATGAGTTGCGAACACCTCGTATGCGCGCAGTGCGCCCACCCCGTGATCGAGGGACGCTGCCCCTTGTGCCGCGCCAACCGGGAGCGGATGCACAACCACGGCTTCGCCGGGCTGTCACCCGCCCTCATCGGCCTGCTGCTCGTCGCCCTGCTCCTGCTGACGCTGGCGGCCGAGCACCTATTGCTCGGCGCCTGACTCCTGGCGCCGCATCCACCGGATCTCCGACTCGATGAACTCGTCGAGGTCGCCGTCGAGCACCGCTGACGGGTTGCCGGCCTCGGTGCTGGTGCGCAGGTCCTTCACGATCTGGTAAGGGTGCAGCACGTAGTTGCGGATCTGCGTGCCCCACGAGGTGGTGGAGGCGCCGCGCAGCTCCGACATCTTCTCGGCCTCCTCCTGCCGCTTGCGCTCCAGCAGCTTGGCCTGCAGCACGTTCATCGCCGTGGCGCGGTTCTGCAGCTGGGAGCGCTCGTTCTGGCAGGAGACCACGATGCCGGTCGGCAGGTGGGTGATGCGCACCGCGGAGTCGGTGGTGTTGACGCCCTGTCCGCCCGGGCCGCTCGACCGGTAGACGTCGACGCGGATCTCGTCCTCGTTGATGTCGATGTGGTCGGTCTGCTCGACGACGGGCACGATGTCGACCCCGGCGAACGAGGTCTGCCGCCGCCCCTGGTTGTCGAAGGGGCTGATGCGGACCAGCCGGTGGGTGCCGTGCTCGCCGCGCAGCGTGCCGTAGGCGTAAGGGGCCTTGATCGTGAACGTGGCCGACTTGATGCCGGCCTCCTCCGCGTAGGAGGTGTCGTAGACCTCGGTCGCGTAGCCCTTGCGCTCGGCCCAGCGGAGGTACATGCGCAGCAGCATCTCCGCCCAGTCCGCCGCGTCCACGCCGCCGGCCTGGGAGTTGATCGTGATGAGCGCCTCGCGGGCGTCGTATTCGCCCGACAGCAGCGTACGGACCTCAAGGGCGCCGATGTCGGAACGCAGCGACTCGAGCTCCTTGTCGGCCTCGGCGCGCGTGTCGTCGTCGGCCTCCTCGGCCGCCAGCTCATAGAGGACCGCCAGGTCGTCGAGGCGCCTGGCGACGCCGTCGACCCTGTTGAGCTCGCCCTGGAGGTGGGAGAGCCGGCTCGTCACCTTCTGGGCCTGGTCAGGGTCGTCCCACAGGTCGGGGGCGGCAACCTGCTGCTCCAGCTCCTCGATCTGCTTGCGCATCGCGTCGAGGTCGAGCACGTCCTGGATGCTGCGGAGCGTGCCCCGAAGCTCGTTGATCTCTTCTGCCGGATCGATGCCTGCCACGTCTCCCAAGGGTACGCGACCCACGCGGGCCCGAATAACATGGCGAGGTGCGTGCATACGGTCGGCGGAAGGTGCTGGCGCTCGCCGCCGGCCTCCTCGCCGCGGTGACCGCCTGCTCCGGCGATGCCCTTCCGGCCCCTTCCACCCCGGCCGCGGCCACCTCCACGCCGTCGAAGTCGCCCGAGCCGCCGGCCGTCACCCAGGCCGAGGCGGCCGAGGAGTTCGCCGCCTACACCCGCACCGACGACCTGCTGCGCAACGTGCCCGGCGACTTCCAGGGGCGGCTGCTGCAGGTGCAGGACATCACGACGGGCGGTCAGTGGCAGCTGATCCAGGCCGCCTACCTCTCCTCCGGCTACACCCCGCCACGCCACCAGTGGGGCGCGCCCACGTTCTACGTCCCCCGCTTCGACGAGGGCGCGGGCTCGCCCTGGTTCAGCGTGCTGGTGACGCGCGACGACGCGCCGACGCTGCTGACGTTCGTCAAGTTCGACCGCTGGCGGCTCAGCTCGGCGGCCGAGCTGCTGCCCGGCCAGGAGCTGCCGCCGATCGAGCTCGACGACGAGGGCTACGCCACGGCGGTGGCCGCCGACGACAAGAGCGTCACCATCAGCCCGCAGTTCATCGGCCCCGTCCACGCCAGCGTGGCCGAGACGGGCAAGGCGGGCGTCACCGACGGCCTGCTCGCGGCCGGCCCCTACACCACCGAGGTGGCCGAGCAGATCGCCGAGCGCCGCGAGAGCGCCAAGAGCGACGGGTTCAGCTACGACTCGATCTTCAGCGCCGACAACTTCCCCGTCTACGCCCTGCGCACCGAGGACGGCGGCGCGCTGATCCAATACTCGCTGTCGCGCACCACGTCCACCCAGACGAAGACGGCCGAGGACGACTACATCCCGGTGCCCGCCACGGCGCGCTGGGCGATCAGCTCGCCGGTGCTGCGCCGCTCGCTCAAGCTGACCGAGACCCACCAATACGCCACGGCCGTGCCGCCGCTGACGAAGCCGGCGCCCGCGCCCGTGATCGCCCACGACGGGGCGCTCACCCGCGCGTCAGGACAGTAGGCGGGGGCGGGCCGGCGAGCCCGCCCCCGCGCTTCTCAGGCCTCCGTGTGGGGCAGGTTGCTGGCGGCCACCAGCGTACGGATGGCGCGCAGCGCGACCGACAGCGTGGCGAGGTCGAAGTTGTCGCTCTCCCAGATCTCCGACAGCGTCTGCCTGGCCCTGGCGACCGCCGCCGAGTTGCCCTCGGTCCAGCGGGCCAGCCGCTCCTCGGGAGACAGTCCGGGGCGGCTGTGGGCCAGCACGTCGCGGGTCAGCGAGGCGTGCGCGGCGTACAGGTCGTCGCGCAGCGCCGAGCGGGCCATCGAGTTCCACCGGTTGTCGCGGGGCAGCGCGATGATGCGCTCGCGCAGCCGGGAGAGCTGGAGCCGGTCGGCCAGGTCGAAGTAGACCTCGCCCACCTCGTTGACCGGGCGTCCCGTCAGCGACGAGATCTCCACCAGGTCGAGTGTCGAGTACGCCGGCACCATCGCGGCCACCCGCTCGGCCAGGTCGTCCGGCACCCCGCGGGCCACGAACGCGTCGCGGCGCTCCTCGAAGGCGGCCAGGTCGGGCCCGGTGAGCAGCTTGGGTATGTGCCCGATGATCCCGTTGACGCCCTTGTCGAAGAAGCCGACCGACCCGGCGAGGTCGAGCGGCGGCCGCCGGTTGACCAGCAGCCACCGGGCGCCCCGCTCGGCCAGCTTGCGCGCCTCGAGCAGCATGGCGATCTGGGTGGCGGTGTCGACCTCGTTGTCCAGCGACTCCACCGCCCGATGGAAGCCGGGCAGGTCGAACACCTCGCGTGCGACCAGGTAGGCCCGCACGATGTCGGGCGTGGACGCGCCGGTCTCCTCGCCGAAGCGGTACATGAACGTGGTGCCCGCCGAGTTGACCAGCTCGTTCACCACGCGGGTGGTGATGATCTCGCGGCGCAGCGGGTGCTCGTCCATGTACGGCCTGAACCGCTCGCGCAGCGCCGAGGGGAAGTAGTCGACCAGCCACGACGCCAGGTAGGGGTCGTCGGGCAGGTCGGAGCCGAGCAGCTGGGCGTCGGCCACCAGCTTGGTGTAGGCGAGCAGCACGGAGAACTCGGGCGAGGTCAGCCCCAGTCTGGCCTGGCGCCGCTCGGCGAGCGTCTTGTCCGACGGCAGGAACTCCAGCTCCCGGTTGACCAGCCCGTCGCGTTCGAGCTTGCGCAGGTAGCGGGCGTGGATGTGGAGCATCTCGACGGCCTGCGTACGGGCCGCGTCGAGCACCACGTTCTGGGCCTTGTTGTCGCGCAGGACCAGCTCGGCGACCTCGTCGGTCATCGAGGTGAAGACCTGGTTGCGCTGCTTGTCGGTCAGCTCGCCGTCGCGGACGACCTGGTCGAGCAGGATCTTGATGTTGACCTCGTGGTCGGAGGTGTCGACGCCGGCCGAGTTGTCGATGAAGTCGGTGTTGACCAGCCCGCCGTTGAGCGCGAACTCGATGCGGGCGAGCTGGGTGAAGCCGAGGTTGCCGCCCTCGCCGACGACCTTGCAGCGCAGCTCGGACGCGTTGACCCTGAGCCCGTCGTTGCCCTTGTCGCCGACGTCGGTGTGGGACTCGGAGCTGGCCTTGACGTAGGTGCCGATGCCGCCGTTCCACAGCAGGTCGACGGGGGCCCGCAGGATGGCGCTGATGAGGTCGTTGGGCGCCATGGACGCGATGCCGGCGGGGATGCCGAGCGCTTCGCGCATCTGCGGGGTGATCTGGATGGACTTGGCGGTGCGCGGGAAGACGCCGCCGCCCGGCGAAATCAGCTTGGCGTCGTAGTCCTCCCACGAGCTGCGCGGCAGCTCGAACAGGCGGCGGCGCTCGGCGTAGGAGCGGGCGGCGTCGGGCGAGGGGTCGACGAAGATGTGCCGGTGGTCGAAGGCGGCCACGAGCCGGATGTGCTGCGACAGCAGCATGCCGTTGCCGAACACGTCGCCCGACATGTCGCCGATGCCGGCCACGGTGAAGTCGGTCGTCTGGACGTCCACGCCCATCGTGCGGAAGTGGTATTTGACCGACTCCCACGCGCCGCGGGCGGTGATGCCCATGGCCTTGTGGTCGTAGCCGATGGAGCCGCCGGAGGCGAAGGCGTCGCCCAGCCAGAAGCCGTACTCCTTGGCCACGCCGTTGGCGATGTCGGAGAAGGTCGCGGTGCCCTTGTCGGCGGCGACGACGAGGTAGGTGTCGTCGCCGTCGTGCCTGACGACGTCGGGCGGCGGCACGACCTTGCCGTCCACGAGGTTGTCGGTGACGTCGAGCAGGCCGGAGATGAACATCCGGTAGCAGGCCACGCCCTCGGCGAGCAGGTCCTCCCGCTTGCCTGACTTGGGCGGCCGCTTGACGACGAACCCGCCCTTGGAGCCGGTGGGCACGATGACGGTGTTCTTCACCATCTGCGCCTTCACCAGGCCGAGGATCTCCGTACGGAAGTCCTCCATCCGGTCCGACCAGCGCAGGCCGCCGCGCGCGACCTTGCCGAAGCGCAGGTGCACGCCCTCGACGCGGGGCGAGTAGACGAAGATCTCGTACTTCGGCCTGGGCAGCGGCAGCACGCTGATGGCCTGCGGGTCGAACTTCAGCGAGATGTACGGCTTGCGCACGCCGTCGACGGTCTGGAAGTAGTTGGTGCGCAGCGTGGCCTGGATCATCTCCAGGTACGCCCGCAGGATGCGGTCCTCGTCCAGCGAGGCCACCTCGTCCAGCGCCCCGAGTATCTCCTCGTTGAGCGCCTCCACGAGATCGACCCGCACGTCCTCGCCGCGCCGCGGGTCGTGCTTGGCCTCGAACAGCCGCACCAGCAGCCTGGCCACCCTGACGTTGCCCTTGAGCACGTCCTCCATGTACGGCTGCGAGAACGTGCTGCCGGCCTGCCGCAGGTATTTGGCGTAGGCCCGCAGGATCTCGACCTGCTCCCAGGTCAGCCCGGCGCTGAGGATGAGCGCGTTGAAGTCGTCGGCCTGCACCCGGCCGGTCCACAGGGCGATGAGCCCGTCCTGGAAGAGCCGCTTGAACTCGTCCCTGCCGACGCCGTCGGCCGGCGTGTAGCGCAGCCCGAAGTCGTAGATCCAGGCGTTCTTGGTGCGCGGGTCGTTGTCGCGGTCGACCTCGTACGGCCGCTCGTCCACGACCTCGACCCCGAGCCGCTGGATCAGCGGCAGGGCGCGGGACAGCGAGATGGGCGAGCCGATCTTGTAGATCTTCAGCCGCCGCTCGCCCTCGGCCGCGTCGTACGGCTCGTAGAGGTTGATGCCGACCTTGTCGCCGTCGCCCGCCTCGACGAGCTCTTCGAGCCGCCGCAGGTCGACCACGGCCACCTTGGGCGGGAAGTCCGCCTTGTAGCCCTCGGGGAAGGCCGAGGCGTAGCGCTTGATGAGCGTGGGCGCCTCCTCCTCCGAGGTCAGCTCGGTCAGCGCGGAGGCGAGGTCGTCCTCCCAGGAGCGGGTGATGGCCGCGAGGCGGGCCTCCAGCTCCTCGACGTCCACGCTGGGCGCGGGCAGCTGCCTGCCGCGCTCGCCGCGCACCACGACGTGCAGCCGGGCCAGCACGGACTCGCCGATCATCGCGCTGTAGTCGAGCGACGTGCCACCGAGCGCCTTGAGCAGCACCTCCTGCATCTTCAGCCGGACCTTGGTGGTGTAGCGGTCGCGCGGCAGGTAGACCAGGCAGGAGATGTAGCGGCCGTAGTCGTCGCGGCGCAGGAACAGCTTGACCTGCTTGCGCTCGCGCAGCCGCAGCACGCCGAGCGCGATCGGCAGCAGCTGGTCGACGGAGGTCTGGAACAGCTCGTCGCGCGGGAAGGTCTCCAGGATCTCGATGAGGTCCTTGCCGTCGTGGCTGTCAGGCGCCAGCCCGGCCTGGTCGAGCACGTCGGCCAGCTTGCGGCGCAGCACCGGGATGCGGGAGATCGACTCGTTGTAGGCCATGTGGGTGAACAGGCCGAGGAAGCGCCGCTCACCGATCACCTCGCCGTCGGGCGAGAACAGCTTCACCCCGATGTAGTCGAGGTAGTTGGCGCGGTGCACGGTGGCCTTGGAGTTGGCCTTGGTGATGATCATGAGCTGCTTCTCGCGCGCCTTGGCCCGCACCTCGGGGGGCAGCGCGGCGAAGCTCTCCGACCCCGCCTTGTCGTCGCGCAGGATGCCCAGCGCCGCGCCGGGCAGCGCGCGCAGCATCTCGCCCTCGTCGGTGTGCTCCAGCCGGTATTCGCGGTAGCCGAGGAAGGTGAAGTGCCCGTCGGCGAGCCAGCGCAGCAGGTCGAGGCTGTCCTCGACCTCGGCGGGCTCCAGCGGCGGCGGGTTCATGCTCAGGTCTTCCGCGGTCTGTACGGCAAGGGCCCGCATCTTCGCGAAGTCCTCGACCGTGTGGCGCACGTCGGCGAGCACCTTCAGCAGGCCGGCCTCGATCTGCTTGAGCACCTCGGGGTCGGACTGCCGGTCGATCTCCATGTGGATCCACGACTCGACCAGCATCTGGCCGGTGACGTCCTCCTGGCCGCGGCCGAGCATGCGGCCTGTCATGTCGCGGCGCACCCGCATCTGGGGATGGACGACCAGGTGGGTGCCGAGGTCGTGGCGGTCGAGCTCCATCGCGACGGAGTCGACGAGGAACGGCATGTCGTCGGTCACCACTTCGACCACGGAGTGGCCGGGGTCCCAGCCGTTCTGCTCGATCGTGGGGGTGTAGGCACGGACCACCGCCCTGCCCTGGGGGCGGACCTCCGCGAGCTGCCTCTGGGACATCGCGGGGCCGTAGACGTCAACGGGGTTGCGGTCGAGCAGGTCCTCCGGCGCGACGTGTCGATAGTAGAGCCGCAGGAAGGACAGCGCCTCCTCGGCGCTCATGTGCTCACTGCTCGCCGCACATCTTTCCGCGGCTCGCTGGAGCAGCTCATCCTTGGCCTCGTCGAGCGGCATTTCGCTCTCACTCCTTTGTGAGGGTTCGCCATGGCTGTTCATAGCCAGGCCCTGAGTTCCCACAACAGCGGGAAGTAGTGCAGGCGGGTTCTGCCGCGCAGGTAGGGAGCACCGGTCGAGCCGCCTGTGCCCGATTTGGTGCCGATCTGGCGTTCGACCATCTGGACGTGACGCATCCGCCACAGCGCGGCGGTCTCGTCGTGTGTCAGCAGGTCTTCGGCCAGTTGCCACAGGTCGTCGTAAGACCCGCGGTCCCTCGCCACGGCCAGCAGCGAGTCCATGATCTCGCTGTCGGAGACCGGCAGGCCACGCTGGGAGAGGGCGGTCAGATAAGCATCCCACAGCGTGGGCTCCGTGAGCCTGCGGCGCAGCCGGGCGAGCTCGTCCTCGCCCGCGTGCCTGAAGGAGCCGAGATAGCGCTCGTCCTTCAGTCCCGACAGGAACTCCAGCTCCCTGAACTGGACCGACTGGAACCCGCTCGCGGGCGCCAGGCCGGCTCTGAAGGCCAGGAAGTCCTGCGGGGTCATCGTCTCCAGGACCTCGACCTGCTCGACCATCACCCGCTCGACCGCGTGCACCCGCCTGAACAGGTGCCTGGCCAGCCACAGCTCGCCCGCGAACATGGCGGAGCGCACCGACTCCAGCTCGTGGAGCAGCAGCTTGAACCACAGCTCGTAGACCTGGTGGGTGGTGATGAAGAGCAGCTCGTCAGGGGCCGCGGACTGCGGCCGCTGCTGGTCGAGGAGCTCGGGCAGGCGGAGGTAGTCGCCGTAGGAGAGCAGACCGCCCTCCTCGCCGAACCGCCGGCGTGGAGGGCCGGGCGCATCACCGTCGATGCCCACCGAACACCTCCCCTGACCGCCCGGCCACGTGCGGCCGGGCGTGACGCCTTGCCCTACCGATACCACCCGAAAAGGGGATAAACGTCAACGTGACATGGAGGACATCGGCGGGTCGTCGCCGGAGGTCGAAGAGGGGTCGTTCTTGAGCTCGTCGAGTTGCCCTGGCACCTCGGCGAGCTCGACCAGCTCCGCCTGACAGCGCTCGCACGTCTCGAGGTGGCGTTCGAACGCCTCGTGCTCCTCCTCGTCGAGGACGCCGAGGACGTAGGCGGCCACCTCTTCGTGCATCAGCCGGCTACCCCCTTGTCCCGCAGCAGCTCACGGAGAGCCCGGATCCCGTAGTAGAGCCGCGACTTCACCGTGCCCGGCGGGATCCCCAGAATCTCCGCCGCCTCACTTATCGTACGGTCTCGGAGGTAGGTCTGCTCAATGACTTCGCGGTGTTCCGGAGACAGGGACCGCAGCGCGTCAGCGACGACCATCGCCGATAACGCTCGCTCCGATCCATCCGGAACCGACATCATGTCGACTTCAGGCGGCTCGACCTCCTGCGGTCGGACGCTCTTCCGCCGACGACCATCAATGACTATGCGACGGGCCACGGTCAGCAGCCACGCCCATATGAGGCTCGGTTCCCATTGCAGTCTTGCCGAGTTTCGCCAGGCCCTGACGATCGTCTCCTGCACGACGTCTTCAGCCCACTGAAGGTCGTTACCTGTTGATTTACGTACGTGGCGCAGCAGAGGGCCGCCGAACTCCTGGTAAAGCACCGCGATGCGGTGCTCCGCCTCGGCATCCGCACTCTCGAACCTGCCGTCGAGGTGACCTAGCACGGGGCACATCTTTACACCTTCGTTATCCAAGCGGTAGCCACTCCGATAACTCCAGTCATTTCTAACTATCTCCGACCATACGTGAACCTTGGCGGGTACGCCCGCGTATCTCCGACCATGCACAGGCTTTTGCGCGGCGAGTTGTTCATGCTCGGCGGCTTCGTGGTTGCCGCCGCCGCGACGATCGCGCTGGTCATGCCCCCGGCGATCGACCCCGCGTCCGCCCAGTGGACGCAACGGTCGTCGGGCCCGCTCACGGCCGCCGACGTCGATCTGCTCATCAAGGTACGTCAGGCGGGGCTCTGGGAGATGCCCGTCGGCGAGTACGCCCAGACCCGCGCCGAGTCCCAGCGTGTGAAGGAAGTCGGGAAGCTCATCAAGGACGAGCACAAGGAGCTCGACCTGATGGTCCGCCAGGCCGCCAAGAAGCTCGGTGTGGCCCTTCCCGACGAGCCCAACCCCGACCAGCAGCGCTGGATGGCCCAGCTGGCGGCGGAGAGCGGCCCTGCCTTCGACAAGGACTTCGCGAACCTGTTGCGTGACGCGCACGGAAAGGTGTTCTCCGTCGTGGCGGGCGTGCGGTCCGGGACCCGCAACTCCGAGGTACGCAAGCTGGCCCAGGAAGGCATCAACTACGTGATGCGCCACATGGCGTACCTGGAGTCCACGGGCCTGGTGGACCACCAGCGGCTTCCGGAGGCCCCCACGCCCTCACCCGCCCCACCCGTCGTCAATGGCGGTTGAAAAGAGGAAACGCACATGAGGAGATCCAGACGCATGGCCGCGGCCGTGTCCGCGCTGGCCGTGACGGCGACCGGACTGGTGTCCGCGGCCGTCATCGGCGTAGGGCCGGCGGTCGCCGCGCCCTGCGACCCCGCACAGAGTGGCCAGTCACCTCAGGGGCGGCAGTCCCAGCAACCGGGCAGGAACCAGCAGGGTCAGAACCAGCGCGACGACGACCGGTTCGGCCGGCGGCAGGATCAGGACCAGCAGGACGGGCAGGGACAGAACCGGTTCGGGCAGGACCAGCAGGCGCCGCAGGGCGGCAGCGTCGCGGTGGACCCGCAGTCCCCCGACGACCAGGACAACCCCACCACCTTCTCGCGCCGCCGCCAGCCGACCAGATCGCCCAGCCCGACCCCCAGCCCGACAGGAAACCAGGGCAACCCGGACAATGGCGGCAATAACGGAGACAACGGCGACAACGGCAGCGGAGATAACGACGGAGCCGACAACGGGAACAACAACGGCGACAACGGAAACGGCGGAAACAACGGCGACAACGGGAATGGCGGTAACAACGGGGACAACGGCAGCGACAACGGAAACGACCCGGGCAACGAGAACGGCAACGACAACGGAACCGGGAACGACAACGGGAATGGCAACGGCGGCGACGACGACGGTGACGACGACGGTGACGACGGCAGCGCCGACCCGTCACAGAGCCCCTCTCCCTCCCCGACCGCTGATGACCCCTGCGCCGACCTCGGCCCGTTCGCGCAGGACTTCGTGGACATCCGGCAGGTCCAGCCGCGCCGCCTCGACGCGCGCATCGGCAGGGGCGGCTCGAGCGGCACGTTCGCCGCGCAGTGCGGCACCAACCGCGACGGCCACAACAACCCCGACAACTTCATCGTCGCCCCAGGCGTGAGCAACGGGGCGCACCACCTGCACGACTACGTGGGCAACCTCTCGACCGACGCGTTCTCGACCGACGAGAGCCTGGCCGCGGCGGGCACCACCTGCCGGCTGAACGACCAGTCCACGTACTTCTGGCCGGTCATCAGGGACCGCAGATCGGAGGCGAACGCCAATGACCCGGACGGCAACGTCGGCCAGGTGCTGCGGGCCCGCTCGGTGCAGCTGCAGTTCCGCGGCAACGCGAACTCCAGGGTCGTGGCCATGCCGAGGTTCCTGCGGATCATCACCGGCGACGCCAAGGCGGCCACCAACGGCACCGCCAACGCCCGCTCCGCCTGGACCTGCACGGGATTCCAAAATCGCATAACTACCGATAAATATCCGCTTTGCCCGCGCGGCAGCCAGGTCGTTCGTATCCTGGACTTCCCCAGTTGCTGGGACGGTCAGAACACCGACAGCGCCAACCACCGCACGCACATCGTCTTCCCTGACCAGAACGGCGCCTGCCCGCAGGGCACCAGGGCAGTACCCGCACTCCGCATGACCCTCACGTACGCGGTCCCGCAGGGACCCTCGTTCGCCCTGGACGCCTTCCCGGAGCAGAAGCACAACCCGGTCACGGACCACGCCGACTTCGTCAACGTGATGCCCGACAGGCTGATGCAGAACGTCGTCAGCTGCATCAACCGGGGCCGCCGGTGCTGAGCTGACCGTCCGCCCGGATCATCGGGCTCCCAGCCTTCCGAGTCGCACCCTCACCCGACCTTGGAGGGAAATAGATGCTCCACAGACGACACCCCAGGCACGCCCCCACTCTGCTGGACACCAGGAAGGTCCGGCTGGGGGCGAGCGCCTCGATCGCGGCCGTCCTGTTATCGGCGTTCGCGCTGACCAGGACGGAGCGCGGCATCGCGCTGCTCGGCCAAGGGGTGGGCTTCCTCGAGTTCTACGCGGGCGTGTTCGCCCTGGTGCTGCTGACCGCGACCGTCGCGCTCGGCCTGCTCACCACCGAACGCGTCTTCCTGTCCCCGGCGAACCGGGTCAGGGCCCAGCTCGCGCACCGCGCCACCGCGCTCATCGGGCTGGCGTACCTGATCACGCACATCACGCTGATGATCAGCCTGGGACACGTGCCGCCGGGCGCGGCGGTCGTGCCCATCGCCGGGATCTGGGTGGGATTCGGCACCCTGGCCTTCGACCTGATGGTCGTGGCCGTGGCGACGGGGATGCTGAGAGGTCGCTTCGCCGTACGGAGCAGGCCGTGGATGTGGCGGATCCTCCATTCCGCCGCGTACCTGGCCTGGCCCATCGGCATCATGCACGGGTTGACGGCCGGCCGCCCGCCGGCCGGTTGGGTGGCCTGGTCGTACGTGGCCAGCATGGCGGCGGTCGGCGGTGCGCTGGTCGTGCGCGTGCTGGCAACGGTCCGCAGGCCGCCGGTCGTACCGGAAAGAATCGAGGGGCCCGCCGTGACCTCCGCCGCGCCGATGGGCGTGCCCGCGGAGCGGCCCGCCGCCAAGGCCCCCGGCAAGAGCAGGCAGCCCGCCGCCGCGGCGGCGGCCCGCGCCGACGCGCCGGTCAGCCTCGCCGAGGCCAGGCGCAGGTACCGGGAGGCGGGATGACCCTGTTCGCACTCGTCCAGGAGGCTTCGTGATTCCCGCCCGCGTCCCACGGGTGCTGCGCATGGGTCCGGCCCGGCTGACCGCCGGGCTGGACCATTGCCGCCGTCTCGACCTGCCCGCCCACCGCACGCTCCACGGACTCGTGGAGCCACGCGAACTGGGCGAGCTCATCTCGTACGCCAACGAGGTGGACATGCGAGGCCGGGGCGGCGCGGCCTTCCCCTTCGCCAGGAAACTGCGGGCGGTGGCCGACTCCGCCGGCACCGGCGAGAGCGTCGTCCTGGTCAACGGCGCGGAAGGGGAGCCGGCCAGCTCCAAGGACGCCATGCTGCTGACCCGCAACCCGCACCTCGTGCTGGACGGCGCGGTGCTGGCGGCCGAGGCGCTGGGCGCCCGCGAGGTGGTCGTCGCCACGGCCGGCGGCGAGGTCGCCGAGGCGTCCGTCGCCGCCGCCGTGGCCGAACGCCGCGCCGCCAACGTCTCGGGAGGCGCCGAGAGCCGGGTCCCGATCAGAGTGGTCGGGATCAAGGAACGGTTCATCTCCGGCGAGGGCGGCGCGCTCGTCCGTGCGGTCAACGGGGAGGAGGGCATCCCGCCGGGCAGGAAGAAGCGGGCCGCGCAGAGCGGCGTGGACGGGCTGCCGACCCTGCTGTCCAACACGGAGACGTACGCGCAGTTCGCGCTGCTGGCCGAGTACGGCCCCCAGAAGTACGCGGAAGTGGGCACCACCAAGGAGCCCGGCACGATCCTGCTCACCGTGAGCGGCGGCGCCGCCAACGGCGCGGTGATCGAGGCTCCCACCGGCACCCTGCTGGCCGACGTGCTCGCCCTGTGCGAGGCGGAGGCCGGCGACGGGGTGCTGATCGGCGGCTACCACGGCGCGTGGCTGTCGGCCGAGGCGGTCGAGACGGCCGTCATCTCCCGCGAGGGCATGAAAGCGGCAGGGGCGACCCTGGGGGCAGGGATCATCGTGCCGCTCGGCGAGTCCACGTGCCCGCTGGGCGAGGCGGCCAGGGTCGCCTCGTACCTGGCGGCCGAGTCGGCCGGCCAGTGCGGCCCCTGCCGGCTCGGGCTGCCCGACGTCGCCAGGGCCATCTGCGCGCTGGCCGAGGGCACCGGCTCCGTGGACGCGGTGCGCCGCGCCGTACGCGTCGTGGAGCGCCGCGGCGCCTGCTTCCACCCCGACGGGACGGCCAAGTTCGTGCTGTCGGCGCTGGACGCGTTCGAGGACGAGATCGCCATCCACCTGGAGCACGGCTCCTGCGGACGTCCGGTACGCGGCGTGCTGCCGATGCCGGAGCGCGAGCCGGAGCCCGAGTACCGGCTGGAGGTCGACTGGTCACGCTGCCAAGGGCACGGCCTGTGCGCGCACCTGCTGCCCGAGTTCGTGGACCTGGACGACTACGGTTTCCCGTCGTTCAGGAAGATCCCCGGCTTCATGGCCAAGGACGCCCGTCGGGCGGTCGACATGTGCCCGGCGCTGGCGTTGCGCCTGGCGCAGACCACCGGCGACGGCCCCAAGCCGGCCGGTTCGCCGCTGCGGCTGGTCAAGGACGGCGTGATGAAGAAGGCAGGGGACAGCGTGCCGCGCCTGAGCCGCGTGGGCGGCATCCCGCGCATCTCGCGGGTGGGCGGCACGGCGTGAGCTGACGAGCCCGGCGGTGGTTCACCGCGTCTCATCGGGAACGCACCCGAGAAAGGCGCGGCGCCCCGCCGGGCTTCGCGTTGCCCGGGCGTCCGCGCCGGAAATGGCGCGATGACTTGGGGAAGAATAGCCCGATATTTCGAGAAATTTCACCGTAAGGCGGGTCACATAATCTTTCCCCGGACGTGCACCGGCTCGCCGATCTTCACCATCTGGTACAGCCGCTTGGACGTCTCCAGCGGCACCCGCACGCACCCGTGCGAGGCCGGCCGCAGCGGCACCTTCGTCGAGCCGTGCATGGCGATGGCCCCCGTGAAGTACAGGGAGTTGTACATCGACCCCAGCGGCCCCGTCGTCCAGCCGGGCGCGCGGCGCAGCACGCGGAAGTCCCCGGTCGGCGTGATGGCGTTGCCGCACCGCCCGTTCTCGCAGTAGCGCACCTCGGCGCCGGTGGAGACGTGCGAGATCAGCGCGGGCCTGCGGTCGCGATAGACGGTCAGCAACTGGTTGCGCAGGTCGATCTCCACCCGGTCGGGCGCGCCGCCGGGCACCAGCACCTTGTGCCTGACGGGCTTGTCCAGCGCCGCCAGCATCTTCGGCCCGACCTCCTTCCTCGGCATCATGCGCTTGTGTTTCTGGAATGCCCAGACGGCGAACTTGGTCTGCTCGTCGTACACGCCGTTGATCCGGCCGAAGTAGTAGCGCCCCCTGTGCAGCTTGCGCTGGAGCGTGCGGACGGCCTCGCCCCGGTGCCCCGGGCGCAGCAGCACCGGCTTGCTCTTGACCTCCTCGACCTTCTCGACCTTCTCCGTCTCCTCGCTCGCCGGCCGCTCGGCGCTCTCCGCGGGTGGCGGGGCGGCGGGACGGACGGTGACGGCGGCGGCGGACGGCGGGGTCGCGATGAAGGGAAGGACGCCGGCGGACAGAGCGAGAACGGTGAATGTCTGAAGCTTTATCGTCATAAATCGACGCCTACCCAGACAGCAGAGAATTCATGGTTTTGTTGAGGAAAAGACGCGGCTAATATCGAGATTCAGGAAAATACCCTTTTGTCGGAAAAATGAGTCGCGCGGCCGCCGAGGCGTCTGGCACCATCCCGTGCCATGCGCAACTGGCCGCTCTTCGAGCTCTCGATCACCACGCCCCACCTCACCCTCCGCGTCCCGTCCCTCGAGGACCTCGACGAGCTGGGCGACCGCGCCGCAGAGGGCGTCCACGACGAGGGGCAGATGCCGTTCCTCTTCCCGTGGACCGAGGGCGAGCCGGCCGAGCGGGCCAGGCGCACGATCCAGTTCCACTTCGGCACGTGGAGCCGCTTCAGCGAGAACGACTGGGCGATCGAGTTCGTCGTCGTCCGCGAGGGCCAGGTCATCGGCACCCAGGGCGTCATGGCCTCCGACTTCCCCGTGCTCGGCGAGGTCAAGACCGGCTCCTGGCTGGGCAGGCGCTTCCAGGGGCAGGGCGTGGGCACCGAGATGCGCAAGGCCGTGCTGCACTTCGCCTTCGCCGGTCTGGGCGCGAGGTCGGCGGTGACGGAGGCGTTCGAGGACAACCCTTCCTCGCTGGCCGTCACGCGCAAGCTCGGCTACTGGGAGGACGGCACGACCCTGCACAACCGCAAGGGCGAGCCGGTCGTCACCCGCCGCTTCCGCATGGACAGGGAGGAATGGCGGGAGGAGCCCGGTTTCGAGCTCCACGACCTGGAGGCGTGCCTGCCCCTGTTCGGCCTCAAGAGCCGGTGAAGTGGCGCAGTACCTCGGGGTTGGCCATGGCGTCGGGGTTGGCGGCCTGCTCGACGGGCGTGCCGAGGAGGATCTTGCGTACCGGCACCTCCAGCTTCTTGCCCGACAGCGTCCGCGGGATGCCGGGCACCACCCTGATCTCGTCGGGCACGTGGCGCGGCGACAGCTCCTTGCGCAGGGCGGCGCGCAGCTCGCGTTCGAGCGGCTCGGTCAGCTCGGCGCCTTCCGCGAGCGTGACGTAGAGCAGCAGCCGGCCCTCCTGCCCGAGCTGGCCGGTGTCGATGACGAGACTGTCTGCGATCTCCTCGAAGCGCTCGACCACCCGGTAGAACTCGCTGGTGCCCATGCGGACGCCGCCCCGGTTGAGCGTGGAGTCGGAGCGTCCGTAGATGACGCAGCCGCCGTCCTGGTTGATCTTGATCCAGTCGCCGTGCCGCCAGACGCCGGGGTAGACGTCGAAGTAGCTCTCGGCGTAGCGCCGCCCCTCGGGGTCGTTCCAGAAGCGGACCGGCATCGACGGCATCGGCTGGGTCAGCACCAGCTCCCCCACCTCGCCGATCACCGGCTTGCCGGCCGGATCGTACGCCTCCACCTTCGCCCCCAGCGACCGGCAGGGGATGATGCCGGCCCTGATGGGGTGCAGCAGCGTGGCGCCGACGAACCCCGTGCACACGTCCGTGCCGCCGGAGAACGACCCCAGCGGCGTGCCGGGAAGCTGCCCGGCCAGCCAGGCGAAGCCCTCGGGCGGCAGCGGCGAGCCGGTCGAGCCGGCTCCGCGCAGCCGCTCAAGCCCTTCCAGCTGCAGCCCAGCCTTCAGCGAGGCCATGATGTACGGCGCCCCCACCCCGAAGTACGTCACGTCCTCCGAGGCGGCGATGCGCCACAGGGCGGCCGGCGACGGATGCGTGGCCGAGCCGTCGTAGAGCACGGGCGTGGCCCCCACCAGCAGCGCGCCGATGAGGTAGTTCCACATCATCCAGCCCGTGGTGGTGTACCAGAAGAACACGTCACCGGGGCCGAGGTCCTGGTGAAAGGTGAGCGCCTTGAGGTGCTCCAGCACCACGCCGCCGTGCCCGTGCACGATCGGCTTGGGCAGCCCGGTCGTGCCGCTGGAGTAGAGGATCCACAGCGGATGGCCGAACGGCACCCGTTCGAACTCCAGCGGCCCCTCCTCGGCCCGTAGCCCCTCCCAGCCGATCACCTGGCCGTGCGGCACCTCGGCGGCATGACCGCCGATGGGTTCGGCCTGCTGCGGAGCCCTGCCCTCCTCGGCGGCGGCCAGGTAAGGGATCCACACGGTGGCGCGCAGCGAGGGCAGCGCGGCGGCGATCTCGTTGACCGCGGCCGAGCGGTCGAAGCTCTTGCCGTTGTAGTGGTAGCCGTCGACGGCGATGAGCACCTTCGGCTCGATCTGCTTGAACCGGTCGACGATGGACGGCACGCCGAAGTCGGGCGAGCCCGCCGACCAGATGGCGCCCAGCGAGGCGGTGGCGAGGAACGCGATCAGCGCCTGCGGGATGTTGGGCAGGTAGCCGGCCACCCGGTCGCCACGGCCGACGCCGAGCCTGACCAGCCCGGCCCGCACCCGCGCGACCTCCTCGCGCAGCTCGGCCCTGCTGAGCTCCTGCCGGCCGCCGTCCTCGCTGACGAAGATCAGGCCGGGGCCCTCGTCGTGGCGCAGGGCGTTCTCGGCGTAGTTGAGCGAGGCGCCCTCGAACCAGGTCACCCCGGGCATCGTGCCCGACAGCACGGGGCCGTCGCCGCGCTCGCCGATCACCTCGAAGTAGTCCCAGATCGACGTCCAGAACGCGCCGGGGTGCTCGACCGACCACCGCCACGCGTCCTCGTAACCGCCTGACCTGCCCAGCCACCTCAGATAGCGGGTCAGCCTGGCCGACGCGACCACCTCGTCGCCCGGCTCCCAGAGAAGCTCGCCCTCAGCAACCATGTCATCATCCTGTCGCCCGTACGGAGGAATGTCATACCCGGCGTTCCCTATAACTTGCTACCTCCGTAGGTGGTCCACCGCCATACGCGCGGCCGTGCCGATCACCGCGTCGGCGCGCGGCTGGATCAGGGCCGTGCTGAACGACCGGGTGAAGACCGACACCGCGTACCGATGGCCGTCGGGGTACTCCACGACGCCCGACTCGCAGCGCAGCGTCGGGTAGGTGCCGGTCTTGCCGCTGACGGCGACGTCGTCGTACGGGAAGCCGGAGGCCAGCCGGTGCGGCCACACCTGCATGTTGAGCACGCTGCGCATCCACGCGCACGACTCGGCGGAGGCGGCCTCGTCGCGCCAGATCAGCTCGAACAGCCGGACCATCTCGCGCGGCGTGCTGCGGTTGGTGTGCGCCGGGTCGAGCACACTGAGCCGGGCGATGTCCTCGGGATCGAGGTACGGCCACCCGTGCCCGGCGTCGTCCCGCATGCGCGCGTTGCCCTCCCCCGCCCCCTGCACGACCCTGGTCCGCCTCAGCCCGAGTGCGTCCAGCATGGCGTTGACCGCGTCGCACCCGATCAGGTCGAGCAGCGTGTCGGCCGAGGTGTTGTCGCTGACCGCGATCATCAGGTACGCCAGGTCGCGCAGCGAGATCGTCACGTCGTCGAGCATCGCGGCGATCCCGGTGGGCCCGGGGGTGCGCCCTTCAGCGGGCACCGTGACCTGAGTGGCAGGGTCGAGCCGCCCGGCGTCGGCCTGCCGGCAGAACTCCACCAGCAGCGGCACCTTGAACATGGACGCCGTCGGCAGCAACTCGTCGGGCCCGTGGCCGAGCTCCT
Organism: Nonomuraea sp. NPDC049421; assembly: GCF_040677005.1. Taxonomy (NCBI): domain Bacteria; kingdom Bacillati; phylum Actinomycetota; class Actinomycetes; order Streptosporangiales; family Streptosporangiaceae; genus Nonomuraea; species Nonomuraea sp. NPDC049421. The sequence continues at coordinate 111,328 of NZ_JBFAQA010000023.1, read as the reverse complement.
GGCCGGTGTCGACGTCGGCGGCGCACAGCCAGCCGGTCACCCCGGCGCGGGTGAACAGGGCGTCGAAGTCGGGCGGGGTCATGCCAGCATCCCCGGTCTGCGGCTGACCCGCCGCTGGGGCGCGGCGCCCTGCTCGGTCATCCCGGCGCTCTCCTTCAACGTCCGTACGGCCACGGCCGCGAAGTCGGTGGTGGCGGCCGTCGCCGTGCGCCAGGCCGTGGAGACCCGGCTCGCGATCGGCGAGCCTAGCAGCGGCCGCCAGGCCAGCCCCGGGAGCTCCACCTTCGGCCCGAACGCCACCGCCGCCCCTGCCAGCACCAGCCCGAGTCCGGCGCCGTCATGGACCTGGGCGGGCACGTACCCGTGGCGGCGGCACTCGGCCAGCACCTCGCCCCGCCAGCCGGGCTCGCCCTCCTGGGGCGGCAGCAGCAGCTCGCGGCCCGCCAGGTCGGCCAGGTGCACCTCGCCGACGGCGGCCAGCGGGTCGCTGTCGGCCAGCAGCACGCCGTGGGGCTGCACGAGCACCTGCCCGAAGCGCAGACCTGGCGCGGTGATCGGATGGCGGACGAGCCCGACGTCGATCGTGCCGTCGGCCAGGGCCGCCACCTGGTCGGCGGTCCAGATCTCGGCGGGCGCGACGCGTACGTCGGGGCTGGCCGCGCGGAAGGCGGCGATCAGGGCGGCCAGCACGGACGCGGCCAGGTCGGGCGGCACGCCGACCTTGAGCACGGTGCCGCCGCCCTGCCTGGCCAGCTCGTGCAGCCGGTCGACGCGGGTGACGATCGCGCGGGCCTCACCCAGCAGCAGCCTGCCCTGCTCGGTGAGGCGTACCTGGCGGGCCGAGCGGTCGAACAGCCGTACGCCGAGCTCCTCCTCCAGCCGCTTGATGCGCTGGCTGAGCGGCGGCTGGGCCATGCCGAGCCGGATCGCCGCGTTGCCGAAGTGCAGTTCCTCCGCCACCACGATGAAGTAGCGCAGGTGCCGGACGAGGTCCATGACCAGCCAATATATCCACTTTTATATCCACGTGTCCCTCATATCAATATTGGACACCGTTACTCACCATCTGGTGTTCTCTGCGGCATGGCACCGCAAACGGGGAGAATCTACGGCAGGCGTCGCCGCAGGCGATGGCCCTGGATCGTGGCCGGGCTGCTGGTCCCGGTCGTCGTGGCGGGCGGCGTCGTCTGGGTGATGCGCACCCAGGGCTCGCCCGAGGAGACCGCCGACCACTACCTGGCGGCCTGGAGCGCCCAGGACTACGCCACCATGCGCACCCTGGTCGCCGACCCGCCCGCCGACTTCGAGCGCGCCCACCGCGACTTCCGCACCGGACTGAAGCTGACCGCCGCGCACTTCGAGCGCCGCGGCCTGAGCGAGGACAAGGAGGTCATCGACTTCCGCGCCGCGCTGTCCGGGCCGCGCGACCTCGCCTACACCGGGCGGCTGCGCCTGGTCGAGCGCGACCGTACGTGGAAGGTGGCCTGGACGCCCGCCACCATGCATCCGCAGCTTCGCAAGGGCCTGTCGCTGCGGGCCGTCAAGCGCGACGCCGAGCCGGTACGCGTGCTCGCCGCCGACGGCACCCAGGTCAACGACCCGTCGGCGCCCGGCTCCGTGCAGCAGCTCGTCGAGGGCATGAAGCAGACCTTCCCCGACCGGTTCACGGCGGGCGGGACCACCGTCATCGGGCTCTACCGGGGCGATGAGCTGCTGCGGGACGTGGCCGGGGAGACGGACGGCGAGCGGCCGATCCAGACCACGCTCGACCTCAAGGTGCACCGGGCCGGCGCGCAGGCGCTCAAGGACGTGGACAAGCCCGTCTCGCTGGTGGCTCTGCGGGCCTCGACCGGGGAGATCCTGGCCGTGGTCAACGCGCCCGGCGGGTTCAACAGGGCGCTCATGGGCAAGTATCCGCCCGGCTCGACGTTCAAGGTGGTCACCGCGTCCGCGCTGGTCGCGGGCGGCATCGAGCCGGGGCAGCGGGTCACCTGCCCGGCCGAGCAGAACATCGGCGGCTTCCCGTTCCACAACGCCGGCTACGAGGACTTCGGGACGCTGACCTTCCAGAACGCGTTCGCGCACTCCTGCAACACCACGTTCGGGCAGCTCAGCGTGGACCGGCTGAACGGCGGCCGGCTCGCCGAGGTGGCCAGGAGCTTCGGCTTCGGCACGCCGATCACGCCGGGCGTGCCCGCCGTACGCGCCGAGTTCCCCGACCCCAAGGACGACACCGACCTCGCCTCCGCCGCCATCGGGCAGGGCAGGGTGCTGGCCAGCCCGCTCAACATGGCCTCGGTGGCCGCCGCGATCGCCTCGGGCAGGTGGATCCCGCCCCGGCTGGTCACCGGCGAGCGCATCCCAGGCCGGCAGCCCGACACGCCGCGCCTGCTGGAGAAGGGCGTCGTGAACGCGCTGCGCGCCCTCATGCCCGCCGTGGTCACCGACGGCACCGCGCACGGCGTCAGCTTCCCGTCGGGGACGGCGGGCAAGACCGGCACCGCGGAGTACGGCTCGGGCAAGGAGCCGCCCGCGCACTCGTGGTTCATCGGCTACAAGGGGGACGTGGCGTTCTCGGTGATCGTGGAGGGCGGCGGCGCCGGCTCAGCGGTCGCCGCCCCGATCGCCGCCCGCTTCCTCAAAGCCCTCGGCTGACCCCGGCACGCACGGACCTCTTGGGGCGCACGGACCTTTGGACGCACGGACCTTTTGGGGCGCACCCCGCCGGTCGCAGGGCAGCCGGTCTTCCCGTGCCGTGAAAGGCTCAGACCGCGCGGCTGTCCAGGGGCGCGGTCAGGGCCGCGACCGCCGCCACCACCTCGGAGGCGTCGGACAGGTCGGGCAGCACCACGTCGGCCCCGGCCTCGCGCAGCTCGGACGCCATCGACCGGCCCGACGTGACGCCGATCATCGCCGCCCCGCCGATCTTGGCGGCCTGCACGTCACGCGTGGAGTCGCCGATCACGACGGTGTTGGCCGCGGTGAACGGCGTGCCGAGCCGCTGCTTGGCCCGCGACTGGGCGACCTGGAGCAGCGTCGCCTTGGGATAGACCTCCTCGCCGTAGCCGCCCAGCTCGAAGTCGATGTGCTTGTCGAGCCCGAACGCCTCGAGCTTGAGCACGGCGTTGCTCTTGATCGTGCCGGTGAGCACGGTCTGGGCCACGCCGTCGAGCCTGGAGACGGCCTTGAGCGCGGCCTTGGCCCCGGCCATCATGCGCCCCTCCTTCGCCAGCCGCCCGCGCCGGTCGGCGAAGGCGGTGGCCAGCGCCGCCAGGAACCTGGGCAGATGGTCGTCCTCGGCCACGATCCCGTTGACGGCGAGCGTCTCGAAGACGATCTCGGAGTCGGGGCGGCCGAGCGGAGGGACGAGCTTGACGAGCGGACGCCCGGTCACGACGCGGAACGCCTCGGCATAGGCGTCTCTGGTCACGATGGCGACGTCGACCAGCGTCAGGTCGACGTTCCACAGCACAAGGCGATTGATGGCGGCCTCCTGAAGGATCTCTGCAGCAGAGTAGGCCATCGCGGCCTCCGGCATCCTCACCACGTCGATTCCGGCATGACCGCCCGCCGAAGCCGGCCAGCCTTCAGGGACGGGCCGTCAGATGTGGTCGAGCGCGTCGGCGAGCCGGTCCACGACCGGGAACCCGGTGCTCTCCAGCTCCTGCCTGGTCGTCATGCCGCCGGTGTAGAGGACTGCCCTGGCGCCGACGTGGCGGGCGGCCAGCCCGTCGTCCACACTGTCGCCGATCACGAGGACCTGGGCGGGATCGACGTCCAGCGCCCTGATGTGCTCCTCCATGTGCGCGGCCTTCTCACCGCCGGTGGCGCCGTTCAGACCGTCGATCCTGGTGAAGTGCCGGGTGATGCCGAACGAGTCCACCTTGGGCACCAGATGGGCGTGCGGGGCCATCGAGCAGAGCGACTGGGTGCCGGTCCAGGCCGCCAGCATCGTCTCGGCGCCGGAGGCCAGCCGGCACACCTCGGCCAGCCGGAAGTAGTGCTCGTGGAAACCCTGGTCGAGCCGCTCCCACTCGCCTTCGGTGAGCGGGCGGCCGAGCATGCGCTCGTAGGCGACCCAGATGGGGCGGGTGTAGACCGCGCGGAAGCCGTCGGCGGTGAGTGCGGGCAGCGCGTACGGCTTGAAGACCTCGTTGGTGGCCCCTACGACGGCGTCGATGTCGTGAAAAAGGGTGCCGTTCCAGTCCCAGATGATGTGCTGTGTCATGTCGGACCCAAGCCTAAATGCCCGCTATGACATTCCGATGGCGGCCCCTCCCAGAAACGGCGGCGCCCGCGCGGGGCGGGCCGCGCCTCCGAAGGGAAGCACCGCCCGGCCCGTACGGGCGAAGCAAGCGGGTCAGCGACCGGCCCTGCCGGTCAGCTCGGCGTCCTGCCGATCAGCCGATTGTCCTGCCGATCAGCCGGGTGTCCTGCCGGTCAGCCCGGCGTTTCGCCGGTCAGCCGCGCGTCCCGCAGGTAAGCCCCAGGTCAGCCGCAGGCCTTGCTGGTCGTGCCCTGGGCGTTCTGGCCGCCCCTGCCGCCGTTCCACTGGACGCTCACGCTGCCCCAGGCGCAGATGCCCCTGGCCTTGAGCATGTTGCCCCAGTGGCGGCCGCCGTTGCCCTTCTTGAAGCGGAAGGAGTCGGTGCGGCCGTCGGCGGTGTAGACCTTGACGGTGCCGGTCATGGACGTGCCGGTCTTGACCTCCGTCCAGTTGGTCTGGCACCTGCTGGACCACATGAGCTTGATCGTGCCCACCTCGCCGTTGGCCCGGCTGACGATCTTGGCCGAGCGGACGGCGCGCGCCGTGCTGCCGCACCCGGACTTGTACGGGTCCTTGTGGTCGTAGGACGCTGCCTGGGCTGCTGCGGGTGAGCTGGCCAGGACGGCCAGCGCCCCGATGGCGACCGCCAAGACTCGACGCTTCACGTAGAACCGACTCCTTCAGTGCGACATACTGTGCTGCGTCGTGACCTTAGCGTGATGTGACGACACATAGCCGCGAGCCGCACGAGCCGTGATCTCTCCGTTATCAACCGAGAAGGTCGGGAATCTCCTGGGTCGCGTACCACATGAGCTCGTGCGCCTCGGCGCCGTCCACGGTGAAACGGGCGTCGTCGTCGCCCGCGTCGGAGGCGGGCAGCGCGGCGATGGCCGCCTCGATGTCGGGCTCCGCGTCGTGGTCGTCGATGTGCACGGCGGCCACCTTGGCCATCGGCACCGGCCCCGCGAGGCGTACACGCCCGCGCTCCTCCAGAGCGGCGCCCGCCGAGGCGGCGCCCTCGGGCACCTCGGCGGCGATCACCACGCGCCGGGCGGGGGCGTCGACGCCGTCGGCGCGGTCGGCGGCCAGCATCCGCAGCGAGGCGCGGGCGGCCTCGGTGAGCGCGACGTACTCGAGCTCCTCGGTGTCGCCCGATGCGTACCACTCGATCAGCGCGGGGGTCACCGCGTAGCCGGTCAGCGGGGCCGGGCCCACCTCTCCTGCCTTCAGCACCGAGGCCAGCGCCGGGAGAGTACACGGCAGATAGACGCGCATGACGAACCTTTCCAAACGTGCGGGGCTCGCTCAGGCGGGAGCCCGATCGCCACCTTACTCATGGTCCCTGGTCACAACGGTGGTGATGGGTTACTTCCGCAAGGTGAGACGCAGCAGGCCCTCCAGCTGCCCGATGGTGGTGGCGGCGTCGCGGTGGTGGATGCCGTTGATGCCGAGCGCACCGGCGGCGGTGATGTTGGCCTCGATGTCGTCGATGAACACGCAGTCGGCGCCGGTCAGGCCGATGAGGTCGAGCGCGTGGCGGAAGATGCGCTCCTCCGGCTTGCGCATGCCGACCTCGCCGGAGATGACGACCGCGTCGAAGAGGTCGTCCCAGCCGTCGCGGGGGTAGGTGTTGGCCCACGAGTTGGACAGCAGGCAGGTCTTCACGCCGTTGCCGCGGGCGTCGCGAAGCATGTCGTACATGGCCTCGACCCGGTCGAAGCCCGCGAACATGCGCTCCAGCAGCCCTTCCGCGACCGGCGGCACGCCGTCGACGGTGAGCAGCCGGGCGGCCAGGTCGCGCTCGAAGGCGGCGCCGTCGATCTCGCCCCTTTCGAGGGCGTGGACGACGTTGTCGCCGTTTCCGCCACGGTAGGCGTGGTCGATCAGCTCGCGCATCACCGTGTGGTAGCGGTCGGCGTCGATGCGGTCGGCGGCGATCCAGCGCGCGATGGAGTCGGACAGGCTGGTGGTCAGCACCCCACCCCAGTCGATGAGCACACCCGTAACCATCGTTCTAGGGTAGAGCGTCCGGAAAAGCCCGATAACTCCGGTCAGCCTGCCTTGGCGGCCAGCTTGCGGTGCGCGGACGAGCGCAGCACGTCGGACGCCTTCGCCGCCGAGGCCACCGGCGCCTCGGTCAGGAAGCCGCGCTTGTGCCTGAGCGTCAGCAGCCGGGTGACCGACTGGTCGAGGCGCTGCTCGGAGATGCGGCCCGACTTCACCGCCGCCAGCACCGCCTTGTAGGCCTTGGGCAGGTCGTTGGGCATGAGCAGCAGGTCGGCCCCGGCCAGCACGGCCCGCACGGCGACCTCGCCGTCGTCGTACTTCTTGCGCGCCCCCGCCATGTTGAGCGCGTCGGTGGAGATCACGCCCTTGAAGCCGAGCTTCTCGCGCAGCAGGCCGGTCAGGATCGGCTTGGACAGCGTGGCAGGGTCGCCCGACGGGTCGAGCTTGGGGAAGACGATGTGGGCGCTCATCACCGCGTCGACGCCCGCGTCGATCGCGGCCTTGAACGGCGGCGCGTCGAGGCGCTCCCACTGCGCCTTGGTGTGCTTGATGATCGGCAGCCCGGTGTGGCTGTCGACGCTGGTGTCGCCGTGGCCGGGGAAGTGTTTGGCGGTGGCCGCGATCTTCGCCTCGCCGAAGCCCTTGACCGCCGCCGCGACCATCTTGGCCGCCCGCTTGGGGTCGTCGTCGTAGGCGCGGCGGCCGATGACGGGGTTGCGCGGGTTGACGTTGACGTCGGCGACGGGCGCGAAGTCGAGGTTGACCCCGAGCGCCCGCAGCTCCTCGCCGGTCGCCTTGGCCACCTGGCGGGCGAGGCCCGTGTCCTTGGTGTCGCCGATGTCGCCCGCGCCGGGGAACTTCGTCATCAGCGCCGACATGCGCGACACCAGACCGTTTTCCTGGTCGGTGCCGATGATCAGCGGCACCTTCGCCGAGGCGCGCTGCAGGCCGTTGGTCAGGCCGACGACCTGGCTCGTGCTCTTGACGTTGTGGGGGAAGAGGATCACGCCGCCCAGGTGGTATTTCGCGATCACCTTGGCCGGGGTGCGCGCGGAGTAGCGCGCCTGGTTCTCGCCCGAGGCGGAGGCGGCCGTGGTGCCGTAGAGGACGGGCATGAAGAGCTGGCCGACCTTTTCCTCGGTGGTCAGCCGCGCCAGCACGCGCTGAACCTCGCTCTGAGCGGGCGTCGGGGCCGCCGACGGGACCGCGGACGTGGTGCGCGCGGGCGGGGCGGCCTTGCCTCCGGTCGGCTCGGCCCCCGCCGTTCCGCCGCCACCGCCGCACGCGGTGAGCGCGATCACCAGGAGCCCTGTCGTACCGATCCGTCGAAGCATGACTCCAAAGGTATCCATCCGACGACGCGCCCGGACCCCGCGCTCGCTCTCAGCGCAGCTACAACCCGAGCCTGGCGAGCCCCGGCAGGTGCACGCGGGCCGCCGCGCGGGCGTCGGCCGCCGACGGCTGCGCCCTGGCCGCCTGCGCCGCCGTACGGCACTGCTCCAGCGTGTGCGCGGCCAGCCCGGCGCGTACGCCGGACAGCGCCGACGGCGCCATGGACAGCGTCGAGGCCCCCAGCCCGGCCAGTACACAGGCCAGCGCCGCGTCGGCGGCCGCCTCCCCGCACACGCCGCACGGCTTGCCCGCCTGCGAGGCCGCCTCGGCGACCAGCGCGACGAGGTCGAGCAGCCCCGGCTGCCAGGGGTCATGCAGCCCGCTGACGGCGCCCAGACCGCGGTCGGCTGCGAAGGCGTACTGGCTGAGGTCGTTGGTGCCGACGGAGACGAAGTCGACCTGGGAGATCACGTCGGCGGCGCGCAGCGCGGCCGACGGGATCTCGATCATCACGCCGACGTCGAGCAGGCCCTTGTCGGCGCACTCCCTGGCGAACCAGGTGGCCTCCTCGGCCGTGGCCACCATCGGCGCCATCACCTGCAGCTCGGGGACGGCGACCGAGGCCAGGGCGCGGAGCTGGACGTCCATCACCTCGGGCGCGCGCCTGAACAGGCGCAGGCCCCGCTCCCCGAGCGCCGGGTTCTGCTCGGCCGGCGTGGGCAGGAAGCGCAGCGGCTTGTCCGCGCCGCCGTCGAGCGTGCGCACCACGACCCTGCCGCCGGGGAAGGCGTCGAGCGCGGCCCGGTAGGCCCGCTCCTGCTCCTCGATCGACGGCGGCTCGGCGCGGTCGAGGAAGAGGAACTCGGTGCGGTAGAGGCCGATGCCCTCGGCCCCCGCGGCCAGCGCGGCGTCGATCTCGGCCGGGCCGCCGATGTTGGCCAGCAGCGGCACGGGGTGACCGTCGGCGGTGGCGCCTGGACCGGTCCAGGTCGCGAGCGCGGCCTGGCGGGCGGAGGCGGCGCCGACCGCGTCGGCCACGTCCGCCTCTTCCGGCGCCACGCGGACCTCGCCCGAGGTGCCGTCCACCATCACCTCGACGTCCGGCGGGATGCGGGTCGCGCCGGGGCAGGCGACGACCGCCGGCACTCCGATCGACCTGGCCATGATGGCGGTGTGGCTGGTCGGGCCGCCCTCCTCGGTGACGAACGCGACCACGTCGTCCCTGGACAGCAGCGCCGTGTCGGCGGGCGCGAGGTCCCTGGCGACCAGCACGTACGGCTCCTCCGGCGCCACCGGCAGCCCGGGCAGCGCCTGCCCGTAGAGCAGCGCGATCACGCGATCCCTGATGTCGCTCAGGTCGGCGGCCCGCTCGCCCAGGTATCCACCGGACCCCGCGAGCACGTCCCGGTATTTCGAGAAGGCCTCGAAGACCGCTCTGGGGGCGGCCAGGCCGCGGTCGATCAGTGTGCGCACCTTCACGACCAGCCCGGGGTCCTCGGCCATCAGCGCCTGGGCCTTGAGTATCTCCTCGGCCTCGCCGCCCGCCTGGTTGCCGCGGGCCTCCAGCTCGCCCGCGACCTGCTGGAGCGCGACCATGGCACGCTCCTTCTCCTGTTCCGCCTCACCGGTGTAGGTGGCGCCCTCGGGGGGTTCGGGCACGGAGACGGTCAGAACGAAAGAGGGTCCGTGCCCGATGCCCGGGCTGACCCCCACCCCCCTCAGGTTCATGGCGTACTGGCGATCGCGGCCAGCTCGTCGAGCACCTCTTCCGACCCCTCGCCCTCGGCGGAGATCACCACGGTCTCGCCCTGCCTGACGTCGAGGGCCATGATCGCGAGAATGCTCTTGCCGTTGACCGGCCCGCCACCGTGCGGCTTCTCGACCGTGATGTCCATCGGCGCCTGCTTGGCCCGCTGGACGAACGTCGCCGCGGGCCGGGCGTGCAGCCCTACCTCCGCCGCCACGGTGACCTTGCGTTCACCCATTGTCGTCGTTCCTCCTTCTGTGCCGGTCCAGACCAGCCGGACCCTCGTACGATCGCCACCAAAACGGACGACCGACAATATTGTGACGGGTCCGGCGACCCCGCCGACGACCGTTCATCTCCCCCGGACCGCTCTTATTCCCCCATTGGGCACGAAACTGCGCTTAAAGTCGGAAACCGCGCGCTCAGGCCCATTCGAAGAGCTGGTCACCGGCGTGCACCGCCCCCAGCGTGACCCCGGTGACCGCGCCGGACAGCGCGTCGAGGGCGACGACCGGGCAGACCGGCGACCGGCCGCCCGCCTCGACGACCGCGGGGTCCCAGGCCACCACGGGCTGACCGGCCGCGACCCGATCGCCCTCCGACGCCAGCAGCTCGAAACCCTCGCCCTTGAGCTGCACGGTGTCGATGCCCAGGTGCACGAGCACGCCCTTGCCGTCGTCGCCGACGATGACGTACGCGTGCGGATGCAGTTTCATGATTTTTCCGGCTATGGGGGCCAGGGCCTCGCCCGGCCCCCTGAATGGGTCGATCGCCGTTCCCGGGCCGACCATGCCCGCCGAGAACACCGGGTCGGGCACGGCTGCCAGCCCCACGGCCTCCCCCTCGACCGGGGCGAGAACAGTCGTCATGATCTCGCCCTTAGCCGATGATGTCCTCGATGTCGCTGGCCATGGTGTCCGCCTCCGGCCCGACGACGACCTGGACCACGTTCCCCGTGGCCATCACGCCGTGCGCGCCGGCGGCCTTGAGCGCCGCCTGGTCCACCTTCGAGGCGTCGTGCACCTCCGTACGCAGGCGGGTGATGCAGGGCTCGATGTCGATGATGTTGCCGGCGCCGCCCAGCGCGGCGATGATCGCGTTCACGTCCGCCGCCATCAGGTCCTCCCTCGGGTCACCTCTCCGACCAGGCTAGATCAGTCGGTCTGGGTGACCTTGTTCAAGCCGCGCGGCGCGTCGGGGTCGACGCCGAGCCGGCGGGCCAGCGCCTCGGTGAGCAGCTGTCCCGGCACGATGAGGCCCATCGGGGCCACCCACTCGGGCAGGTCGGGGCCGTTGAGCGCGGCCGTGCCCGCCTGCGCCAGCGCGCCGCCGCCGCCGATCGTGTACGCCGCCGCGCCCGCGGCCACCACCCGCTCGGCCAGCGCCACGGTGCCCTGGAGGGTCGGGCTGTTCTCGGAGGCGACCAGCAGCGCCGGGGTGTCCTCGTCCACGACCGCGATGGGGCCATGCAGCAGGTCGGCGTACGACAGGCCCATGGCGTGCAGGTAGCAGGCCTCCTTGAGCTTGAGCGCGGTCTCCAGCGCCGTGGAGAAGGCCAGGCCGCGCCCGGAGACGACCACGCCCGGCTTGTCCAGCAGCCCCTCGACGACGGCGTCCAGGTCGCCGGGCTCCGCGATGAGCTTCTCCACGGCCTCGGGCACCCGCCGCAGGTCGTCCATGTCCACGTCGGCGCCCAGCCCGATGGCGAGCACCGCGAGGGCGGCGAGCTGCGTCGTGTACGTCTTGGTCGCCGGCACCGCCTTCTCCTCGCCGGCCACGGTGCACAGGGCCACGTCGGCGGCCTGCGCGAGCGGGCTCCGGTCACCGCCGTTCGTCACGGCGACGGTCCTGGCCCCGCAGTCCTTGGCCCAGCTCAGCGTCTCGACGATCTCCTCGGTGCGTCCCGACTGCGAGATCGCGACGGCCAGCACCCCGTCGAGGTCGAGCCGGCGCTTGTACGTCGTCGCGATCGACGGCGCGGCCAGCGCCGCCAGCCGCCCGGCGTGCGCCTCGACAAGGTAGCGCCCATAGACTGCGGCGTTGTCGGAAGTGCCGCGCGCGATGAACAGCAGCTGGCGGGTCTGCTCGCCCAGAGCCTTGATCTCGCCGGCCTTGGGGAGCAGGGAGTCCAATGTGTTCCGCAACGCGGTCGGCTGCTCGGCGATCTCGCTGCGCATCTTGGTGGTCATCTCGCGCTCTTCCCTCAACTCATGCGGTTTCAGACTTGACCGTCTTTTGCGTCTTATGGTGGTCTAGTCCGGACTAGACCAGTACGAACCATAGCTCATAGCCCAGACAGAGACGAGGGGAGGATCCGTGGCGCACATCGATCCGGACAGCCCGGTGCCCAAATACTTCCAGCTTCGCGAGATCCTGCTGGACCTCATCGACAGCGACGAGTTCGGCATCGGCGCGGCCATCCCGTCCGAGCGCGAGCTCTGCCAGCGCTTCGGCCTGTCCAGGATGACCGTACGCCAGGCCGTCGACCACCTCGTCTCCGAGGGCCGGCTGCACCGGGTGCCGGGCAAGGGCACGTTCGTCGCCCGGCCGAAGATCGAGCTGGCCCTGCAGCTCACCTCGTTCACCGACGACATGCGGGCCCGCGGCATGATCCCCGGCTCGCGCGACCTCGACCGCCGCGTGGTGCGCGCCAGCGCCCACCTGGCCAAGGAGCTGGGCATCCAGCCGGGCGAGGAGGTGCACTTCATCGAGCGGCTGCGGACGGCCGACGGCGAGCCGCTGTCCATCGAGCGGGCGCACATCCCGGTCAAGCTCGCACCCGACCTGGCAGACTACGATCTGTCGGATAAATCACTGTACGAGCTGCTGGAGCGCCGCTACGGGCTCGTCATGGACGCCGGCGAGCTCACCATCGACGGCGGCCTGGCCGATCCCAGCGACGCCGACCTGCTGAAGCTCCCCCGGGGCGGCGCCGTCCTGCTGCTGCAGCGCCGGTCGTTCTCCGGCGGGGTGTGCGCTGAGCTGGGCGTGTCCACCTACCGGGCCGACCGCTACCAGTTGCGCACCCTCCTGGAGGGGCCGGCCCGCCGGGGCTGACGCCGGCCCGGGTTCGCCGCGCCGTACGACCCCCCAGTCCCCGGCAGAGATGCCTCCGGAGGAACGCCCGGTGAACGAGACCACCGCCGCCCGGCCATCGCCGTTCGCCCGCACGATGAGCGTGCTCCAGCGGCTGGGCCGCTCCCTGATGCTGCCCATCGCCGCCCTGCCCGCCTCAGCCCTGCTGCAGCGCTTCGGCCAGCCCGACATGCTCGGCGCCAACGGCGCCGAGCCGGGCGGTCTGGCCGACGTGGCGGGGCTGGCCTGGATGAGCCAGGTCGCCGAGGTGCTGGAGGCCGCCGGGGCGGCCCTGTTCGAGAACCTGCCGCTGCTGTTCGCCGTCGGCGTCGCCATCGGGTTCGCCCGCAAGTCCGACGGCTCCACCGCGCTCGCCGCCGTCGTCGGCTACCTCGTCTTCGACCGGGTGACGAAGGTGATGTTCGCCGGCTCGGACATCAAGGAGACCGTCCTGATCAAGGAGGTCCAGCCCGACGGCATCAAAGAGATGATCAACTACGGCCTCCAGAACCCCACCAGGGTGCTCGGCGGCATCGTCATCGGGCTGCTCGCGGCGCTGCTCTGGCAACGCTTCCACCGCATCAAGCTGCCGGCGTGGCTGGCGTTCTTCGGCGGGCGGCGTTTCGTCCCGATCGTCACCTCCATCGCGGCGCTGCTCATCGGCGTGCTCTTCGGCTGGCTGTGGCCGGTGATCGGCGAGTGGATCAGCCACGCCGGCGAGGCGCTCGCCTCCATCGGCCCCGTCGGCACCGGCGTCTACGGCCTCATCAACCGCCTGCTCATCCCCCTGGGCCTGCACCACTTCGCCAACTCCGTCGTCTGGTACGTCGTGCCGCAGTGCGAGGTGAACGGCCGCGTCCTCGGCGGCGACTGGAACTGCTACTTCGGCGGCGACCCGCACTCCGGCGAGTTCATGGCCGGGTTCTTCCCCATCATGATGTTCGCCCTCCCGGCCGCCGCGCTCGCCATGTGGCGGGCGGCGCCCAAGCACCGGCGCGCCACCGTGGGCGGCATCATGCTGTCGGCGGCGCTCGCCTCGTTCGTCACCGGCATCACCGAGCCGATCGAGTTCGCGTTCATCTTCGTGGCGCCGCTGCTGCTGGTCGTCCACGCCGTACTGACCGGGCTGGCGATGGCGGTGACCACCCTGATCGGCGGCCAGCTCGGCTTCGGCTTCTCCGCCGGCCTGCTCGACCTGCTGTTGAACGCCAGCAAGTCGAACACCGAGAACTTAGCGGGCATCCTGGCGATCGGCGCGGTCTACGGCGTCCTCTACTACGCCGTCTTCACGTTCCTCATCCGCCGCCTCAACATCCAGACCCCCGGCCGCGAACCAGAGCCCGACGTCGACTCCGGCGAAACCTGACGGCGTCCCTCCGCGCCGCCGGCCCGACCCCGGCGGGACCTGTCGGCCTTGCCCGGCACCCCCGCGCCCGGGCGGGACCTGACGGCGTTTCCCCCGTTCTCCCCCAGGGCAGGAAACCGGCGATCCCCCGCGACGCGAGCCGGGCGTGTGAGGCCGGCGCGGGAAGAGGGGTGATCGACGACCGTGCCGCCCGCCTGGACGTCCGCGGCGTTCGCGGTGCTGCAGCGCATCGGCCGCTCGCTCATGATGCCCATCGCGGTCCTGCCGGCCGCGGGACTGCTGTTCCGCTTCGGCCAGCCCGACCTGCTCGGCGCGGACGGGCTCGGCGGCACCCTGCCCTGGCTCCTCCCCGTGGCCGGCGTGCTGGCGGCGGCCGGCGGCGCCCTGTTCGAGAACCTGCCGCTGCTGTTCGCCGTCGGCGTCGCCATCGGGTTCGCCCGCAGGTCGGACGGCTCCACGGCCCTCGCGGCCCTGGTCGGCTACCTGGTTTTCGACCGGGTGACCAAGACCCTGTTCTTCGAGGCCGGCCACGGCGCCGTCTACACCAAGGTCGCCGTCACCCTGCACGACGGTACCCCCGCGCTCGACCTGGGCGTCCAGAACCCGACCGGCGTCCTCGGCGGCATCGTCATCGGCCTCACCGCCGCCCTGCTCTGGCAGCGCTTCCACCGCGTCAAGCCGCCATCCTGGCTGGCCTTCTTCGGCGGACGCAGGGCCGTACCGATCATCACCGCCGTCGCCGCGCTGCTCATCGGCGTCGCGTTCGGCCTGGTGTGGCGCCCGATCGGCGACGGGCTCTCGCACGTCGGCGACTGGCTGTCGGCGAACGGCACGGCCGGCACCGGCATCTACGGCGTCGCCAACCGCCTGCTCATCCCCATCGGCCTGCACCACTTCCTCAACACCATCGTCTGGTTCACCCTCCCCGAGTGCCACGCCGGCGTGCGCGGCGCCACCAGGGACGCGGCCGGCGACCTCAACTGCTATTTCGCCGGGGAGCAGGGCGCCGGGATCTTCATGACCGGCTTCTTCCCCGTCATGATGTTCGGCCTGCTGGGCGCGGCCATCGCGATGTGGCGGGCCGCGCCACCCCATCGCCGCAAGGCGGTCGGCGGCATCATGCTGTCGGCCGGGCTGACGGCGTTCGTCACCGGCATTACCGAGCCGCTGGAGTTCGCGTTCATCTTCGTCGCGCCCGTGCTGTTCGTCCTGCACGCGCTGCTGACCGGCCTGTCGATGGCGCTGATGGCCGAGCTGGGCGCGAGGCTCGGCTTCACGTTCTCCGGCGGCGCCATCGACCTGGCCCTGAACGCCACCAAGTCCAACACCCACGGCGTGCCGCTGATCCTGGCGTTCGGCGTGCTCTACTTCGTCCTTTACTACGCCCTCTTCGCGGTCCTCATCCGCCGCCTCGACCTGCCGACTCCCGGCCGCGAACCGGATACCCCGGATAAGGACACCGCGCAAACTCCCTGACCTGCGGGCCCCAAACCTTTTAGGACGCTCTCATGACGCCGACGTCTCCGCCCGCAAATGATCAAGCCCACCCCAAGACCACTCCAACTTGCTGCCGACTTCCGCCGCATCGGCGGACATACCTCGCCCCCACCCGCCGAAGTTGGTGCCGTTTGTATTCTTCGGCCGGACCGAAAACTCCTTATAACGATTCTTTCTTCGCCGTTGAGTTGGAGGTTTCGCATGGCCCTCAGCCCCATCGCCGCAGCGCCGTACGACGAGGGCCCCAGCACCCACGGCTCCCTGGCCCTCGACCGCCCTCCGATGGTGTGGGGCCCGGCGGGCACGCCGCCCGACGAGCGCCGGTTGCGCCACCTCAGCCAGGCCGTGGCCGAGGTGCTGGCCGGCCGCCGCCCGCCCGAGAGCGTCGCCGACCGGCTCACCGACAGCGCCTATCGCGGCCTGGTGAAGGCGGGCCGCATGTACAACAGCGACCGCCCGCCGTTCGCCGGCCGCGTCCACCTGACCGAACCCCGCGACGGCGCTCTCGAACTGTGCACGGTCATCCACTGCACCACCCGCGACCACGTCCTCGCCCTCCGCCTGGAACGCCGCGGCATGCAGTGGATCTGCACCGACGTCGAAACCGCCTGAGAACGCGAGAACCCCCGCTCTCGCAAGAGCGGGGGTTCTGCAGTCGCCTTGTCGGCTCAGGCGGCGTTCTTCGGGTCGCCGTGGCAGCGCTTGTACTTCTTGCCCGACCCGCAGGGGCAGGGCGCGTTGCGCTCGACGTTGCCGTACGCCGCCCGCTCCTCGGAGGTGGTGCGCACCTTCACGTGCTCGACGTCGCCCTGCTCACCCGGCGCCGTGTACTCGAGCTCGGCCGGCCGCTGCGGACCGCGCAGCCCACGCGCGATGATCGAACGCGTCTCCGCGATGGCGGCGTCCTCCTCCTCGACGATCGGGTTCTCCTGGACCTCGACCTCGAGGTTGAACAGGAAGCCGACGGAGTCCTCCTTGATGCCCTCCAGCATGGCGGAGAACATCTCGAAGCCCTCGCGGGCGTACTCGATCTTGGGGTCCTTCTGCGCGTAGGCCCGCATGCCGATGCCCTCGCGCAGGTAGTCCATCTCGTAGAGGTGCTCGCGCCACTTGCGGTCGAGGACGGACAGGATCACCCGGCGCTCGAGGTCGCGCATGGTGTCGGGGCCGAACTCCTCCTCCCGCCGGTCGTAGGCGGCCAGCGCGTCGGCCTTGATCCGCTCGCTGATCAGCTCGGCGGTCAGCTCCTCGCGGTTGCCGGCCTCCTCGACGAGGTCGTCGATGCGGACGCCCACCGGGTAGAGCTCGCCGAACGCCTTCCACAGCTTCTCGAGGTCCCACTCCTCGGCGAAGCCCTCGGCGGTGGCGCCCTGGACGTAGCCCTCGATCACCTCGCCGATGAAGCCCCGCACCTGCTCGTGCAGGTCGGCGCCCTCGAGGACGCGGCGGCGCTCGGCGTAGATGACCTTGCGCTGGCGGTCCATGACCTCGTCGTACTTCAGAACGTCCTTGCGGATCTCGAAGTTCTGCTGCTCGACCTGGTGCTGGGCGGAGGCGATGGCCTTGGAGACGATGCCGGACTCGATCGGCTGGTCGTCGGGGATGTTGAGCCGGGTCATGATCATCTCGACCCTGGCCGAGTTGAACAGGCGCATGAGGTCGTCGCCGAGCGACAGGTAGAAGCGCGACTCACCGGGGTCGCCCTGACGGCCGGAACGACCGCGGAGCTGGTTGTCGATGCGGCGCGACTCGTGGCGCTCGGTGCCGAGGACGTAGAGGCCGCCGAGCTTGGTGACCTCGTCGTGCTCGGCCTTGACCGCCGCCCGCGCCTTCTCCAGCGCCTCGGCGTACGCCTTCTCGTACTCCTCCGGCGTGTCGACCGGGTCGAGCCCGCGCTGGCGCAGCTCCAGGTCGGCGCGGAACTCGGAGTTGCCGCCGAGCATGATGTCGGTGCCTCGACCGGCCATGTTGGTGGCGACCGTGACGGCGCCCTTGCGGCCCGCCTCGGCGATGATCGACGCCTCACGCGCGTGGTTCTTCGCGTTGAGCACCTCGTGCGGCACGCCGCGCCGCTTGAGCGCCTTGGACAGCCGCTCGGACTTCTCGACCGAGGTGGTGCCGACGAGCACCGGCTGGCCGGCCTCGTAGCGCTGCTTGATGTCCTCGACCACCGCGTTGAACTTGGCGTCCTCGGTCTTGTAGACCACGTCGGGCTGGTCCTTGCGGATCATCGGCCGGTTGGTCGGGATCGGGACGACGCCGAGCTTGTACGTCTGGTGGAACTCGTTGGCCTCGGTGGTCGCCGTACCGGTCATGCCGGCGAGCTTCTCGTAGAGGCGGAAGTAGTTCTGGAGGGTGACCGTGGCGAGCGTCTGGTTCTCGTCCTTGATCTTCACGCCCTCTTTGGCCTCGATGGCCTGGTGCATGCCCTCGTTGTAGCGGCGGCCGTGCAGGATGCGGCCGGTGAACTCGTCGACGATGAGCACCTCGCCGTCGGCGACGATGTAGTCCTTGTCCTTCTTGAACAGCTCTTTCGCCTTGAGCGCGTTGTTCAGGAAGCCGACCAGGTGGGTGTGCTCCGGCTTGTAGAGATTGTCGATGCCGAGCCAGTCCTCGACCTTCTCGACGCCCGACTCCAGGATGCCGACCGTGCGCTTCTTCTCGTCGACGATGTAGTCGCCGGTGCTCTCCTCGCCAGGGTTCTTCGCCTCGACGCCCCTGCGCAGGCGGGGCACGATCTTGGCGAACTCCTGGTACCACTTGCCCGACTGCTCGCCGGGGCCGGAGATGATCAGCGGGGTGCGGGCCTCGTCGATGAGGATCGAGTCGACCTCGTCGACGATGGCGAAGAAGTGGCCGCGCTGCACGCACTCGTCGAGCGTCCAGGCCATGTTGTCGCGCAGGTAGTCGAAGCCGAACTCGTTGTTGGTGCCATAAGTGATGTCGGCTTCGTACTGCTTGCGCCGCTCGTCGGGCTGCTGGCCGGAGACGATGCAGCCGACCTCGAGGCCGAGGAAGCGGTGGACGCGGCCCATGGTCTCGGCGTCACGCTTGGCCAGGTAGTCGTTGACCGTGATGACGTGGACGCCCTTGCCCGCGATCGCGTTGAGGTAGGACGGCAGCGTACAGGTCAGCGTCTTGCCCTCACCGGTCTTCATCTCGGAGATGTTGCCCATGTGAAGGTTGGCGCCGCCCATGATCTGCACGTCGTAGGGCCGCTGGCCGAGCACGCGGCGAGCCGCCTCGCGCACGGTGGCGAACGCCTCGGGCAGGAGGTCGTCGAGACTCTCGCCGTCCGCGTGGCGCTGGCGGAACTCGTCCGTCAGTGCGCGCAACTCCGCGTCGGACAGGCTCGTGAAGTCGTCCTCGATGGAGTTGACCTGGTCTGCGATCCGCTTGAGCTTGCGCAGGATCTTGCCTTCGCCGGCACGTAGGATCTTGTCGAGAATGGCTGCCACTTTATGTAAAGCTCCTCGCAGGTCTACCCCGGCGGCGCCGCCAGGAGGAGAGGCCGAGACAAACTTCCCCGCCTGCCATCGTAGGCGGTTCCGCAACCAGACACAGCCACCGTGCCGACGAGGGCACGGAACGGGTCTGGGAGAATGGGGGGAAGGCAGAGGGTATGCCGGTGGAGAGCCGGCTCGCACCAATTGCGGGATTTCCGGCAAAGGAAGGATTAGTCATGGTTGAGGGGAAGAAGTCGGAGCAAACCGAGCATCTCGGCAGCCACGGCGGGCGCGCGTCCTCGTGGCTCGCGGTGACCGTGATGCTGGTGGGAACGGTCGTCGCCGGCTTCGGCTTGACGGCCGACAACTGGACGGTCGTCTGGATCGGTGCCGGTGTGTTCGTCGTCGGCGGAATCCTCGCCCTCGTCTTCGACATCTTCACCGACGTCGTGATCGACGCGCCCCGGGTGGGGATGCGCGCCGAGGATCACCGCTGACGCAGGCATCGGTGATCGACGCGCCCCGGGTGGGGATGCGCGCCGAGGATCACCGCTGACGCAGGCATCGACCGGCGGGCGCCCGATCACCGGGCCGCCCGCCGTTTCCATATCCTGACCTTTACGTCTACACCCGGGCGTGTCCCCCGGCACAAACCACCCCATTTCCCCCGACGACGCTTCCGGCGTGTCATCAACCTGCGCTGTCCGACCTCGCTCCACCTGCGGCACCCAGCGGCACTCGCCCAGGCGTCGCCGGAAGGATCGCCCGATGCATGCTCCAGCCCTCGTAGGGGGTGATCCGGCGAGCGAGCTGGTTCCGTTCTCCTCAGGCGGTCGACCGGCAAGCGCGGAGGCTATGCCCCTCACAACCCTGGCCTTGTGTGGACGTCTGCCGCCCGAGCCAGGGCCTGGCCGTGGGGCCAGGCGGGCAGGGGCGGGCGGTTTTGTCGGTGGGCGCCGCTAGATTGCTCGCATGCATCGCCGTACGGACCCGCAGCCATGAGCGACGTCACCGACCTCACCCCCGACGAGGCCCGCCGCATCATCCTCCGCGCGCAGGGCCTGATCGGCGCCGACGCGCGCAAGGGCGGGGTGCACGCCATGCTGCGCAGGCTGGGCGCCGTGCAGCTCGACACCATCTCGGTGCTCGCCCGCTCCCACGAGCTGGTCGCCTACGCCAGGCTCGGCGCGGTCGGCCGGCCCGCGGTCGAGCGCGCCTACTGGCACGACCCGGCGCTCAGCTTCGAATACTGGTGCCACGCCGCCTGCCTCCTGCCCATCGAGCACTGGCCCCTCTACTCGTTCCGCCGCCGGGCCTACCGCGCGCGGAAGCAGCGCTGGCACGAGGTCCCCGACGGGGTCGAGAAGCTGCTCGACCAGGCCCGCGAGTTCGGCCCGCTGACCACGTCCGACGTGGGCGGCGCCAAGAACGGCGGCCCGTGGTGGGACTGGTCCGACTCCAAGATCGGCCTGGAGTGGCTGCTCGACATCGGCGAGCTGGTCTGCACCCGGCGCGTCGGCTGGCGCCGCGTCTACGACCTGGCCGAACGCGCCGTCCCGCCGGAGCTGCTGGCCGAGGAGCCGTCCGACGAAGAGTGCATCACCCGCCTGACCGCCATCGCGGGCCGCAGCCTCGGCGTCGCCAACCGCACCGACCTCACCGACTTCATCCGCGTCAAGGGCCGCTTCGGCGAGATCCTCGACGAGGCCCTCCACAGCGGTGCGGCCGGGCTCGTGCCGGTGACGGTCGCCGGCTGGCCGGGCAAGCGCGGGCGGCCCAACGCCTGGGCCGACCCCGCCGCCCTGGCCGCCGAGCCCCGCGGCCGCCACCGCACCACGCTGGTGTCGCCGTTCGACTCCCTGATCTGGCATCGAGGCCGCACCGAGCGGGTCTTCGGCTTCAACTACACCCTTGAGCTGTACGTCCCCAAGCACAAGCGCGTCCACGGCTACTTCACCATGCCCGTGCTGGCCGGCGGCCGCCTCATCGGCCGGGTCGACCCCGCACGGGAGGGCTCGACCCTGGTGGCTCGCCAGCTCAGCCTCGAACCGGGCCTCTCGGCAGGCAAGTGGGCCGACGCCATGCGCGAGGCCCTGTGGTCAGCGGCCTCATGGGTCGGCTGCGACGACGTACGCGTCGAACGCGCCGACCCAGAACTCCTTTCACTCCTCAACACGCCCTAACCCCACCCGCCGAGCCCTGTGGCGCGCCACGGGTACGGCCGTATGCCCGGGGACCACACAGCCACACCTCAGGGACTCGGCTGCGCCACCGGGCATGGCAAGGTGAGCGACGGACTCCTGAGGCGGCGTTACGTCACGCACTCGGCCGGGTGCGGTGCCCGACGGAAAGCGGCCTGCGGTGCGTACGGATGCTGGAGAGGCAGGCGCCGCCGGCCGGCGGTCTGGTCGCTGGGGGCGGGATGGGGGGCAAGTGGGGTCAGGTGATTTCCAGCATGCGTTCGCGTACCGCGTAGACCACGGCTTCCATCCGCGAGTGCAATTGCAGTTTGTCGAGGATGTTGCGGACGTGGTTCTTCACCGTGTTCTCGGAGATGAACAGCTGCTTGGCGATCTCCCGGTTGTTCATGCCCTTGGCGACGAGCCGCAGCACTTCCATCTCCCGGTCGGTCAGCCGGGGGACGGGCAGCTGGGGCGGGCGTTCGGCCTCCTTGCGGCTCATGTTGGCGAACTCGCTGATCAGCTTGGCCGCCATCGCCGGGTTGATTAACGACTGACCCTCGTGCACGCCCCGCACCGCGGCGGGTACGTCGTTGATCTGGACGTCCTTGAGCAGGTAGCCGGTGGCTCCCGCCTTGATGGCCTCGAAGAGGTCCTCTTCCTCGTCGCTCACCGTGAGCATGATGATCCGGGTGCTCGGGACGGAGGCCTTGATGCCCTTCGTGGCCTCGATGCCGTCCTGCCGGGGCATGCGCACGTCCATGAGCGCGACGTCAGGCATGAGGCGATCGGCCAGTTCGACCGCCTCCTGCCCGTCGCTCGCCTCACCGACCACCTCGATGTCAGGCTCCGCGGCCAGCGCCAGTGCCAGGCTCCGCCTGATCAGCTCGTGATCGTCCACGATCAGCACGCGGATCGGCTCGCTCGCCTGTGTGCGGGACTCGCCAGACTCGGTCACGAGGCCTCCTTGATCCGCCTCGCGCCTGACATTCCCTCGTTTCGCTCGCTCACCTGCGCCTGACTGAGCTCGCTCACGTCTCCTCCTCGTCGGGGGGCCAGAGCCGTTGAACCGCCATGATGGCATGTACCCGGCGGTTCTCGGGTGGTCGAGAAGATCTTTCAGCGCGCGATCAGGGCTCTACGAGCCGCAGCACGCCGTAGTTGTACCCGCGTCTGTTGTAGACGACGCACGGCTGCCCGCTCTCCTTGTCACGGAACAGGTAGAAATCGTGTCCTACCAGCTCCATTTCCAGGAGGGCCTGGTCGATGGTCATGGGTTCGGCTCGGTGGAACTTCTCGCGGACGATGAGCGGCCCGTCGCCGTCCATCTCGATCGGGACGATGTCGTCGTAGAGCTGGTCGCTTTTCTCCTGCCGCTCGTCCTCTTCGGCCTCGGCCTGCTGGGGGACGGCGGTCTGGGCGCGCGGCGCCGGCTCGACGGCGCCTGGGAGCGTCCTGGTGATCTCCGCCACGGAGGGCGGGCAGTGGTTGCCGTGATGGACTTTGCGCCGGTCGGCGAGCCTCCTGAGGCGGCCTTCCAGCTTGTCGAGGGCTAGGTCGAGGGCGGCGAAGCGATCGTCGGCCGACGCCTCGGCGCGGATCGCGGGCCCTCGCGAGTGAATGGTGAGCTCCACGCGCTCGCGCTGTCCGGCGAGACGCGGGTTGCGTTCCTTCGACACCTCCACATCGACCCTGATGAGTTTGTTGTCCAGACGTTCGATCCTGGCCAGCTTGGTCGTCACGTGGTCGCGGAACCGTTCACTCACTCCTGTGTGCCGGCCCTTGACGATGATGTCCATGCAACAGCCCCCCTTCGGTCTAACGACTGAGCAAGAGCGCCCGACGACGGGTGCGCCGGACGGGGTGCACTGTTCGCCTTTCTCTCACCGTTCCCCTTTCCGTCGTCGCGTCACCGGGTTCTCGGGCGGCACCCGCCCGGCCGACCTGGTCTTCGACCCCACATTCGCCTGCTGAGGGTCTCGCAGCGCTGTCGCCACTACTGCCCTTCTCTTCTGACGGGGGACATCTGGACCCCCGGGAAGGCAGGACTTACCCCTAAGCCGCACCGTGATCGGTCGACAAAGAGTCGCCTTACGTGGACCGTTTTGCCTGCGGCTGGCATCGGCTAGCAGAGCCGGGGACCCCGACCCTGCGCAACCACGGACCCGAACGGGTGCCATGTCAGAACGCTATCCGCATCCCGCACGAATGTCAGCCGGAGCCCTGCCCGAAGGATCACTTTCCGTGATTTCCCCTGGGTGGGTAAGCGACGTGCGATGCAGGGGCCAACCGGTCGGGATCCCTTGTGCGGAAGCAGGTCCGGTGTGTCCGGAGTGGAGCACAGGGGTGACAGGACAGAGACATGTGACCTCGTGGGCAGTTGGTGAAAACGATCTTTTCTCACGGACGGTGACCGTAATAATCCTCAAGATCTTCGGCGTGTCGCGGCGGCGGTCACGGCCAGTGGCGCCCGCACGCCCGCCGCTCGTAATGCCCGCGCCGCCTCGGCGAGCGTGGCCCCCGTGGTGACGATGTCGTCCACGAGCAGCGCAAAGGCTCCTGGAGGGGTTTTCGCGGCGCGTATGACCTCAAGGGACCCCGCCAGGTTGGCGGCCCTCTCCGTGCCGCTCAGGGCCGCCTGGTCGGTCACGCCGCGCGCCTGCCCCAGGCCCGTCCACACCTCGGCCGCCAGCCCGGACGCCCGCAGGCGGGCCGCCACCAGCACCGCCAGCCGCCCCACGGGGTCGTGCCCCCTCCCCCTGCGCACCCGCCGTGAACCGGGCACGGGCACCACCGCGAAGCCGCCCTGCACCCGCCCGAGCGCCATCACGGCCGTGAGCGCGATCGCGTCCGCAAGCGCCCCGGCCACCGCGACCGCTCCCCGCTCCTTGTAGGCCAGGATCATCCTGCGGACCACCCCGTCGTACGGCGCCGCCGACCAGCAGTCGGGCAGGCCGGCCGGCGCCGGCACGGGGATCCGCCGGGCGGGCGCGACGGTGAGCGCGCCCTGGCAGCGGGCACAGCACGACGCCCCCTTCGCCCCGCACCCCACGCAGGAGGCGGGCAACACCAGATCGAGTACGTCGCTCAGCACGCGGCCCAGCATGCCGCCCGCCACCGACAATTCCGCGGCGGAGAGCGCGTCGTCAGCCCAGGGGGAACAGGGGCTCGGCGGCGTCGGACTCGATCTTGGCGGTCCAGGTCTGGCGGTCCGGGTTGAGCTCAAGGATCTTGGCGTCGCCGCCGCTGCCGACCGCCGCCAGGATGCGATCGTTCAGGGCGGCCAGCGAGGTGACGCGGTCCTTGAGCGGCACGCCGCTGGTCTGCCCGTCGCCCACGTTGATCTCGTTGAGTATCTGCCCGGCCTTGCTCTCCACCAGCACCAGCAGCCGCAGGTCGTCGGCCCAGGCCACGTCGGTGATCTGGTCGCTGCCCTCGGTGGTGGTCAGGGACTGCAGGTTGCCCAGCTCGACCCCGCCGCCCTCGCCGATGAGCGCCCCGATCTGGACGGTCTCGTCGTCGATGGTGACCACCACCCGCACGCCGTCCCTGGCGATGCGCAGCCCGGTGATGTTCAGGCCGACGAGCTGCTTGGGCGTGGGGACGACGTCGGGGCCGCGGCCGCTCTTGGGGTCGTAGCGCAGCAGGTTGGCGTTCTTGCGGTCGTACGTCCATAGGGTGCCGTCTCTGCGCCAGGTCGGCGGCGTGAGGTCACCGCCCTGGATGACCTGCTGCCAGCGCCCGTCGGGGCTGAGCCCGGCGACCGAGACGCCGGTGGAGGTGCGCGCGGCGACCGAGACGCCGCCGGCGTCCTTGGAGACGGCGAAGTGGGAGTAGCCGTCGCGCTGCTCGCCCGCCGCCCCCGCCACGGCGCCGGCGGCGCCGTCCTGGCCGAGGTAGTGCAGGGCGCCGCGGCTGACGTAGTAGGCCCGCTCGCCGCCGTCGCCGAGCCAGCTGTCCTCGGTGTTGGGGCGGTCGGTGATGTACGGCTCGCCGTCCACCTGGACCTCGATGATGCGGCCCTTGGCGATCTCGTTGTTGTTGAGGCTGTGCCTGATCTGGGCGCGCAGGGCGTCCTCGGCGCTCAGGTCGAGCACGTCGAAGTCGCCCGAGAGGTTGATCACGACGCGTTCCTCGCCCGAGCGGATCGACTCGATCGCGCTGCCGGGCGGGAAACCGGTGGTGACCGCGCCGCGCAGGGCCTCGGTCGGCGGCTTGAGCAGCCGCTTGAGCACGGTCTGCGCATAGGTCTCGGTGGTCTTGAGCCGCAGGCGTACGCGGTCGACGACCAGGGGCGGCTGCCCGTCGCGTCCGAGGTAGTAGAGGTTGGTCGGCCGGTACGCGCGGGCGACGTCGGCGGCGGTCAGCAGCAGCCCCTGGGGCAGGCTGTTGACCCGGAAGCCGCCGTTGGGGTCCCTGACCAGCTCGAAGTCCTGCGACCACGGCCCGGCGGTCGGCTTGTACGAGTCGTCCTCGTTGATCTGCGCCACCCACCGGCCCTTGACGGTGATCTTCATGGCGGGCTCGGTGCCGTCCATCGAGGCGGGCGGCACGACCTCGTACAGGTCCTCGATGACCGTCACGGGCCCCGCGGCGCTCCACTTCTGCCGCGCCTGCGGCGTCAGGTACTGCTGCAGGACGGCAGGGTCCTCGGGGTAGGCGGCCATCGCGCTCTGCAGGCCCCTGAACGTCTCCATGGGCCCCCACGCGCGCTGCGGCCCGATGGCGATCATGCGCTGGAACGGCTTGGTCAGCGGGTCGCCGGCGCCCTCGTCGTTCACCGTGTACGGCGCGCTCGGCGGGATGACCGAGCACCCGGAGCCCGCCAGCACGGCGACCACCGCGAGCAGGGCCGTCGTGGCCAGCCGTCTAGTCCTCGTCATGACCGGCCCCGTCTGCGGAGGCGGGCAGGAGCACGGGCGTCATGGAGGTCCGCCACGTACGCCGCATCTCGATCTCGGGCGGCACCAGCGACAGCGGCGAGCCCTTGAGGTCGGCCCCGGCCGTGCGCGGCAGCGTGAGCCGGAACTGGGAGCCCTCGCCGGGCTGGCCCCACGCCTGGAGCCAGCCGCCGTGCAGGGTGGCGTCCTCGCGGGAGATGGCCAGGCCGAGCCCGGTGCCGCCGATGGTGCGGGCCCGCGACGGGTCGGCCCGCCAGAACCGGTCGAACACCATCGTCTCCTCGCCGGTCTTGAGGCCGATGCCGTGGTCGCGTACGGCGACGGCGACGGCGTCGCGGTCGGCGCCGACGGTGACCACGATGTCGCGGCCCTCGCCGTGCTCGATGGCGTTGAACAGCAGGTTGCGCAGGATGCGCTCGACCCGCCTGTTGTCGATCTCGGCCATGCAGGGCTCGTTGGGCAGCCGCAGCTCGAAGCGGGTGGAGTGGCGCTCGGCGAGGGCTTCGGAGTCGCCGATGGCGCGCAGCACGACGTCGCGGACGTCGACGGGGTCGAGGTCGAGGGTGGCGGCGCCGGCGTCGTAGCGGCTGATCTCCAGCAGGTCGGCCAGCATCGACTCGAAGCGTTCGAGCTGGGCCTGCATCAGCTCGGCCGAGCGCGAGGCCATGGGGTCGAAGTCCTCGCGGGCGTCGTAGAGCAGGTCGGCGGCCATGCGGACGGTGGTGAGCGGGGTGCGCAGCTCGTGGGAGACGTCGGAGACGAACTGCCGCTGCACCTGGGAGAGCTCTTCGAGCTGGTGGATCTTGAGCGCGAGGTTGGCGGCCATTTCGTTGAACGAGTTCGCGAGCCTGGCCAGGTCGTCCTCGCCGCGTACTTTGAGCCGTTCGTCCAGCTTGCCGGCGGCGAGGCGCTCGGCGGCCTGGCGGGCCAGGCGTACGGGGGTGACGACCTGCCTGGCCACCAGGTACGCGATGGCGGCGAGCAGCATCACCAGCCCGAGCCCCACCACGACGATGGCCAGCCGGACGTTGGAGAGCATCTCTTCTTCCTCGGTCATCGGGAAGAAGTGGTAGACCTCGTAGTTGCGGCCGTCCGGCTGGTGCACGGCGCCGACCACCACGAACGTGAGCCTCGGCTGGCTCTCGCCGGAGAACTTGATCGTCTGGATCGAGGCGACCGTCTTGTCGAAGCGGTGGTTCTTGATGTTGCGCCGCAGGCTCTGCTTGAGCCCCTCAGGCACGTTGGCGGGCACGACGTTGCCGGACGCCCGCGACTCCCCCGGGGTCGTCAGGTTGAGTATCAGCACGTCGTAGCGCTTGCCCGAGCCGTCCTCGCCGGTGCCGGCGACGGTGTTCATGACCTCGTCGAGCCGGTTGACCACGCCCTGCTTGCCGGTGTCGGTGGACTGGGCGGGGTCGTCGGTCTCGGGGGCCAGCGCGTCGGCGATCTGCAGCCGGTCGGTGAACGCCTCGTTGGTGGCCGACTGGGTGCTGCTGTCGACCACAGAGCGGTAGATCTGGCCGTACAGGAAGGTGCCGAGCACCACCACGACGATCACCGAGATCACCAGCGTGCTGGTGACCACCTGGAGCTGGAGCGAGCGCCGCCAGACGCTGCGCGTCCTGCCCGCCGCACGCCGAACCCGCCGGCGGACGCCGCCGAGGATCTGGCGAAGCGTCCGTCTGCGGGTTTTACGTCTCGTCGTCGGGGGCATGGCGGAGCGGAACGAGGGTCAGGCCGGGCCGGCTTTGTAGCCCACGCCACGGACCGTCACGACGATCTCGGGGTGCTCGGGGTCCTTCTCGATCTTGGCCCTGAGCCGCTGCACGTGGACGTTGACCAGCCGGGTGTCGGCGGCGTGGCGGTAGCCCCACACCTGCTCGAGCAGCACTTCGCGGGTGAAGACCTGGCGCGGCTTGCGGGCCAGCGCCACCAGCAGGTCGAACTCCAGCGGCGTGAGGTTGATGGTCTCCTCGCCGCGCTTGACCGAGTGGCCCGCCACGTCGATGGTGATGTCGCCGATCTGCAGGATCTCGGGGGTCGGCTCATCGGTACGGCGCAGCCGCGCCCGCACCCTGGCGACCAGCTCCTTCGGCTTGAACGGCTTGACGATGTAGTCATCGGCGCCCGACTCGAGGCCGAGCACCACATCGATCGTGTCGCTCTTCGCCGTGAGCATGACGATCGGAACCCCCGACTCCGCCCTGATCCTGCGCGCGACATCGATGCCGTCGGCTCCCGGCAGCATCAGGTCGAGCAGCACCAGGTCCGGGCGTGTATCCCGGAACGCGTCGAGGGCCTTGTCGCCATCGGAGACAAATGACGGCTCGAAGCCTTCCCCTCGCAGCACGATCCCCAGCATCTCGGCGAGAGCGGCGTCGTCGTCGACGACCAGCACGCGACCTTTCATGGCCCCTCATTCGTTCTACGCATTGTGGGACATACCCGCACGATCGCTGAAGGTTACCCTTGGTCGGCCCATGAGTGTGACCTGAGCCCTACATAAGGCGAATTTTAGGTCCGCCCCCGCGACCGCAATCTCAGTCTGCGGTAACAAGGCGACTTTCGGCCATCCCTGGACGCGAACCTTGCCCCGATTCGTCAACCAATGTGGTCAAGATGAGGCGGCGATTCCGCTCCGTGACGCAACCCTCGGCCCAGCGTGCCAGGATTGGGATATGTCAGACGGTCACGGTCCCACGCCCGAGACGCCATCAGGCTGGTCGGCCGAACAGCCCCCGCCCTACAGCGCCCCGCCGGCCTCCCCTTGGACCGCGCCCGGTTCGCCGCAACAGGGGCCCCATGGAGGCCCGCCGCACCAGCAGGCGCCGCAAGGGCCGCACGCCCCCTACCCGCCGCCCCCGCCGTACCAGCAGCACGGGCAGCAGTACGGGCAGCAGTACGGGCAGCAGTACGGGCAGCAGTACGGGCAGCAGCCGCCCTACGGCCCTCCCATGCCGCACCCGCCGGCGCTGCGGCCCGGCATCATCCCGCTGCGCCCGCTCGGGCTCGGCGACATCCTCGACGGCACGATCAAGCTGATCAGGTCCAACCCCAAGGCGGTGCTCGGCCTGTCGGCCATCGCCGCCCTGATCGCCGCCGTCCCGCTGGCCGTGGGGCAGGCGTTCGTGATCGACGCCACCCGCGTCGCGCTCGACGACCCGACCGGCGCCGCCGAGGCCCAGCTCAACAGCGTCTACGGCGTCATCGGCCAATACGGCGGCACGCTCATCTCCTACGCCGTGCAGTTCGTCGTGGTCACGCTGCTGACCGGCGTGCTGACCCGCATACTCGGCCGGGCCGTCTTCGGCGGCAACCTCAGCGCCGGCGAGGCATGGCGGCTCGTCAAGGGCCGGGTGCCCGCGCTGTTCGGCGTGGTGGGACTGATGGCCGTCATCATGCTCGTGCCGCTGATCGTCTTCACCCTGATCATGGTGGCGCTCGCGCTCAACGCCAGCGCGTCCGACCTCGGGTGGCTGTTCGGGGCGACGATCCTGTTCCTCATCCTGTACGTCGGCTACTACCTGTTCTTCAGGACCCGCTTCGCGCTCGCCTCGCCCGCCGTGGTGCTGGAGGGCCGGGGGCCCATCGACGCCATGCGCCGCTCGTGGCAGCTCGTCACCGGCGACTTCTGGCGGGTGTTCGGCATCCTGCTGCTCACGACCCTGCTGGTCGGGCTCGTGGCGGGCATCCTGACCGTGCCGTTCACGATGGCCGGCACCCTGTTCGGCATGCTCGGCGCCGACTCGATCGCCACCACCGTCCTGAGCGCCGTGCTGCTGGCGCTCGGCACCATGCTCGGCTCGATGCTGACCTACCCGTTCGAAGCCGGCGTGTCCGGCCTGCTGTACGCCGACCGCCGCATGCGCAGTGAGGCGTTCGACCTCGTGCTGCAGACGGCGGCCATCGAGCAGCAGCGCCAGGGCTGGGTGCACGACTCGGCCGACGAGCTGTGGCACCCGAGCAACTCCGCGCGGTCGTGAGCCCGATCGATCGGGACGAGGCCGCGCGGCGGGCCGCGGAAGAGCTCCTCCACCCCGACTACGCGAGGGAGCCGCTGCTCGACCTGATCTACCGGCGGGTCACGCAGTTCCTCGGCGACATCATCGACGTCGCCACCGGCGGCGGCACGACGGGCGGCGTCATCGCGGCCATCGTGATCACGGCGATCATCCTCGGCGCGATCACGCTGATCGGCTGGCGGCTGCGCAGGTCCGCCCGCCGCAACGCGGCGCCTGACGGCGCCCTGTTCGGCGCGCAGGCCATGACGGCGGTCCAGCACCGCCAGGCCGCCGAGCGCCTCGCCGCGGAGGGCCGCTGGACGGAGGCTCTGCAGGAACGGCTCCGCGCCATCGCCCGCGACCTGGAGGAACGCGCGCTAGTCGACGGCCTGCCCGGGCGCACGGCCGACGAGCTCGCGGCTGAAGCGGCCCAGGCGCTTCCTGACCTCGCCGGGGAACTCGCCGCCGCGGCCCGCTCGTTCGACGACGTGACCTACGGCGGGGTGGCGGGCACCAGGGAGGCGTACGAGACGATGGCGAGCCTGGACGACCGCCTCCGCCAAGCCCGCCCGGTCCCCCTCGCCATGGCCACCACCGGCCCCACCGGCCCTGGCCCCATGGGCCCCAGCGGCTCTGGCCCCGTGGGTCCCACCGGCCCTGAGGGCCCCGCCGGACCGACGGGGGCTCGCCCGTGAGCCTCACCACCACGGCGACGTCCTACTCCACCTCGCCGACCGCGCGCTCCGCCTGGCGGGCCGGACGGCTGTTCGTGCTGCTCGGCGTCATCGCGGTGCTCTTCGGGGTGCTGTCCGTGCTGCTGTCCGGCGACTCGGGCCCGTCACGGCCGCTGGACCCCGACGACACCTCGCTCTCCGGCTCCAAGGCGCTGGCCGAACTGCTGCGCGAGCAGGGGGTGACCGTCGAGCGGGTCGACACCGCGGAGGCCGCGGCCGCCAAGGGGGCGGCGGGCGACCGGCTGCTGCTGGTCACCGACACCACCTACATCGACCAGTACGCCCTGGCCAGGGTCCCAGGCGACCGGGTGATCGTCGGCGCCGTGCCCGGCCTGAGCGCGCTCGCCCCTGGGATCCGGATCGAGCCAGGCCAAGCGGCCCGCACCAGGTCGCGCGAGCCCGAGTGCGAGTTGCCGGCGGCGACCGCGGCGGGCAGCGCCTACCTGGGCGGCCTCCGGCTGCGCGGCCCCTCGGGCGCGACCGCCTGCTACCCGGCCGACGACGGGCACGCGCTGGTGCGCTACCCGTACGGCGGCGGCACGATCACCGTCGTCGGCGACGGCTCGTTCATGACCAACCAGCGCCTGGCCGAGGACGGCAACGCCGCGCTGGCGCTCAACCTGGTCGGCACCGGCAAGCCGGTCATCTGGGTCGTCCGCCCGGAGACCCCGCCCCCGTCCGCCCTGCCGGGCGAGCGCGGCGCCTCGATGTACGACCTGATGCCGGGCAGCATCCGCTGGGCCATCTCCATGGCGGTCATCGCGGTGCTGGTCACCGCGTTCTGGCGGGGCCGCCGCCTCGGCCCGGTGGTGGCGGAGAAGCTGCCCGTCGTGGTCAGGGCCGCTGAGACCGTGGAGGGCAGGGGCCGGCTCTACCGCGCCAGGCGCGCCCGAGAACGCGCGGCGGACGCCCTGCGCGCGGGCACGATCGACCGGCTGACGCCCCGGCTGGGGCTCGCATCGGGCGCGGGCAGGCACGAGGTGGTGGCCGCGCTCGCGGCCCGTACGGGCGAGGACGCCCATGTGGTGGGCGACGCGCTCTACGGCCCGCCGCCGAAGGACGACACGGGGCTGGTGGCGCTGGCCCGCTATCTGGACTCCATCGAAAGGACCGTCAGTGAGCTTTGACAGCACATACCGCGCGCCACAGCAGGGCGGCGACTCGGCCAGGGAGGCGCTGAGCGCGCTGCGCGCCGAGGTGTCCAAGGCGGTGGTCGGCCAGGACGCGGTGGTGACGGGGATGGTCATCGCGCTGCTGTGCCGGGGGCACGTGCTGCTGGAAGGCGTGCCCGGCGTGGCGAAGACGCTGATGGTCCGTACGCTGGCCGCCGCCCTGGCGCTCGACTTCAAGCGCGTGCAGTTCACCCCCGACCTGATGCCGGGCGACGTGACCGGGTCGCTGATTTACGACACGAAGACCGCGCGGTTCGAGTTTCGTGAAGGGCCGGTGTTCACGAACCTGCTGCTCGCCGACGAGATCAACCGTACGCCGCCGAAGACGCAGGCGGCGCTGCTGGAGTCGATGGAGGAGCGGCAGGTCAGCGTGGAGGGCGCGGCGCGCGAGCTGCCCGACCCGTTCGTGGTGTGCGCGACGCAGAACCCCGTCGAGTACGAGGGCACGTACCAGCTTCCCGAGGCCCAGCTCGACCGGTTCCTGCTGAAGCTGACCGTGCCGCTGCCGCCGCGCGAGCAGGAGATCACGGTGCTCGAACGCCACGCGCTCGGCTTCGACCCGCGCGACCTGTCGCAGGTCAAGGCCGTGGCGTCGGCCGCCGACCTGGCGGCGGGGCGCGAGGCGGTGGCCGCCGTGCACGTGGCGCCCGAGGTGCTCGGCTACATCGTGGACGTCGCCCGCGCCACCAGGAGCTCCCCTTCGCTGCAGCTCGGCGTCTCACCCCGAGGCGCGACGGCGCTGCTGGCGGCCTCGCGGGCGTGGGCGTGGCTGTCAGGCCGCGCGTACGTCACGCCCGACGACGTCAAGGCGCTGGCCAGGCCCGCGCTGCGGCACCGCGTGCAGCTGCGCCCCGAGGCGGAGCTGGAGGGCGCGACCGCCGACGGCCTGCTCGACGGCATCCTCGCCTCCGTCCCGGTCCCGCGCTGATGCCGGCCACCGGACCCGCAGGGCGGGTGTGCCGATGGCGTTGACCGGACGTGCCGGGCTGCTGGCGGCGATCGGGATCGTGGTGGTGCTGTTCGCGCCGCAGCCGGGGGCCGCGCTGGCCGGGGTGTGCCTGCTGCTGGCCGCCGGGATCGTGATCGACCTGGCCTTCGCCGGCTCCGTACGCCCGCTGCGCTTCCACCGCTCGGGCGACACGCTGCTGCGGCTCGGCCAGCGGGCCACCGTGGAGCTGGTGGTGGAGAACCCGGGCGGCCGGCGGGTCCGCGGCGCGCTCAGGGACGCCTGGCCGCCCTCCGCGGGCGCCGCTCCCAGAGTGGTGCCCCTCGACGTGCCGGCCGGCGAACGCCGCAAGATCACCATCACGCTCTCCCCCTCCAGGCGCGGCGACCGGTCGTCGGTGGCGGTGACCGTGCGCTCGGTCGGCCCGCTGGGGCTGGCCGCCCGCCAGGGCAACCACCAGTCCCCCTGGACCGTACGCGTGCTGCCGCCGTTCCTGTCGCGCAAGCACCTGCCCTCCCGCCTGGCCCGGCTGCGCGAGCTCGACGGGCAGCACCCGGCCCTCGTCCGCGGCCAGGGCACGGAGTTCGACTCCCTGCGCGAATACGTGGTGGGCGACGACGTGCGCTCGATCGACTGGCGGGCCACCGCGCGCCGGCACGACGTCGTCGTACGGACGTGGCGGCCAGAACGCGACCGGCGCGTGCTCATCGTGCTCGACACGGGACGCACCTCGGCGGGCCGGGTGGGCGCCGCCCCCGTGCCGCTGGCCGGGGAGCAGCCGGGCGGCGGCGGCCTGCTGGTACGCCCCGACGTACCGCCCGCGCCCGGCTGGCCGCGCCTCGACTGGTCGATGGACGCCGCGCTGCTGCTGGCCGCGCTCGCCGCCCGCGCCGGTGACCAGGTGGACTTCCTGGCCTACGACCGGGCCGTACGCGCCTGGGTGAGCGGCGCGTCCCGCACCGAGCTGCTGTCGTCGCTGGTCAACGTGATGGCGCCGATCGAGGCCGAACTGGTCGAGGCCGACGCCCAGGGCATGGTCGCGGCGGTGCTCGCGCGGGCCAAGCGGCGCTGCCTGGTCGTGCTGCTGACCGACCTCAACCCGGCGGCGATGGACGAGGGGCTCATGCCGGTGCTGCCGCAGCTCTCCTCGCGGCACCTCGTGCTGGTGGCCGGGGTGTCCGACCCGAGCGTGGCGGCCATGGCGGAGCGCCGCGACACGGCCGAGCAGGTCTACGACGCGGCGGCGGCCGAGCAGGCGAGGCTCGGGCGCAGGCGCATCACGGCCCGGCTGCGCAGGCACGGGGTCGAGGTCGTGGACGCGCCACCGGACGACATCGCACCCGCCCTGGCGGACGCCTACCTGGCGCTGAAGGCCGCCGGCCGCCTTTAGGAAGGGTCGGGCGGTCAGGAAGGGTCAGGCGGTGGGGGCGACGTCGGGTGCGCGTTCGATGTCGCCCGTCTCGTCGCGGCGGGCGGCGCGCCGGCCGAAGCCGATCACGTACGCGAGAAAAGCCACCTCGGCCAGCACGCCGATGCCGACGCGCGCCCACGTGGGCAGCCCTGACGGCGTCACGAACGCCTCGATCAGCCCCGACACGAACAGCACCACGACCAGGCCCAGCGCCACGCTCATCACGGCCCTGCCCTGCTCGGCCAGCGCGTCGAGCCGCCGGCGCGGGCCCGGGTCGATGACGGTCCAGCCGAGCCGCATGCCGACGGCGGCGGCCAGGAAGACGGCGGTCAGCTCCAGCAGGCCGTGCGGCAGGATCAGGCCGAAGAAGATGTCGAGCTTGTCGCGGGAGGCCATGAGCCCGGCGGAGACGGCGACGTTCTCGGCGTTGGCGTAGAGCGCGTACGGGATCGGCAGCCCCAGCACCAGCGCGTACATGATCATTTGGGCCGAGACCCAGGCGTTGTTCGTCCACACCCGGCCCGCGAACGAGGCGGCGGGGTGCTCGGAGTAGTAGTCGGCGAAGTCCTCGTTGACCAGCTGGGCGATCTCGTCGGGGCTGCCGATCGTGGCCTGCACCTCGGGGTTGGCCGCCACCCACGCCGCGATCACCCACGAGACCACCAGGAACGCCAGCGCGCTCGCCAGCCACCACCACCGCGCCCGGTAGGCCACGACGGGGAACGAGACGGTGAAGAAGCGGGTCAGCTCGCGCCAGGCAGGGGTGTGCGCGCCGTTCACCGCGGACCTGGCCCGTGCCACCAGCGCCGACAGCCGCCCCACGAGCATGGCGTCGGTGGACGACGAGCGCACGATGGACAGATGCGTGGCCACCCGCTGGTAGAGCTCGACCAGCTCGTCGATCTCGGTGCCGGTCAGGGACGAGCGGTGCTTGACCAGATGGTCGAGCCGGTCCCAGACCGCGCGGTGTGCCGTGACGAACGCATCGATGTCCACCCGACCATTCTGGCCGCTCGATCACCGCGACTGAGCCGTTAGGCTCCACATATGTCCGAGGTCGTAACCGGGGATGCCGTCGTCGTCGAAGTACGCGTGGCCCAGATGCCCACGCGCGCCCTGGCGATCTTCTTCGACTTGGTGACGCAGGTCCTCCTGCTGTTCGCCGCCTACTCGCTGCTGAGCATGTTCGCCGTGGTGACCGACTTCGCGATGTTCGGCGCCGCCATGATCACGCTGGTGACACTGGTGCTCGTGGGCTTTCCCGTGGCCGTCGAGACGCTCACCAGGGGGCGCAGCATCGGCAAGCTGATACTCGGGCTGCGGGTGGTCGGCGACGACGGCAGTCCCGTACGGTTCCGCCAGGCGCTGTTCAGGGGGCTGGCGGGGGTGCTGGAGTTCTGGCTGCTGTCGGGGGCGCCCGCGCTGATCTCGTCGCTGATCTCGCAGCGGGGCAAGCGGCTCGGCGACATCTTCGCGGGCACGATCGTGATCTCCGACCGGCCGCCGCGCGACCGGGCGCAGCAGGTCATGATGCCGCCGCAGCTCGCGGCCTGGGCCGCCACGCTTGAGCTGTCGCAGCTGCCGGACGAGGTGGCGCATGCCGCCCGGCAATACCTGGCGCGATGGCACGACCTGTCGCCGCAGGTCCAGCATGAGATGGGGGTGCGCATCGCCACTCAGACGGCGGCCTACGTCTCGCCGGCCGCCCCCGCCGGCGTGCCGCCGCACGCCTACTTGAGCGCCGTCCTGGCCGAGCGCCGGCGGCGGGAGCAGGAACGCTTCGCACAACGCATGGGCCTCGCCCAGCAGCCGTACGCTGCCTCGCAGCCGCCCTACGCGACCCAGCCCGGCCCGCCCTACGCACAGCCCGGCCCCGTGCAGCCGCAGCCATATGCGCAGCCGATGCCGCCGCCCGGGGCGCAGCCCGCGCCACCGTTCCCGCAACCGGGTCCGATGGCGCCGGCCGAGCGGCAGTCTCCTCCGCCGCCGCCACCCGCGCCGGAGCCGCCGCAGGCGACTCCGGGCGGGTTCGCGCCACCTCAGTGAGCGCGATCAGCGGACGTCAGGGACGGGCCGTCATCAGTGCCCGTGGCCGGGTCCGGGCCCATGGCCGTGCCCGTCCTTGTACGACTCCTGCGTCTGCGTGTTCAACCGGTCGAAACGTACGTGCTTGGCGCTGTCGGTGAGCCGGTCGTCGATCTTGATGACGTCCAGCCCCTCGTTGAAGTCGGCGCCGTAGATGTAACCGTTGTAGTAGTAGGCGGACCAGATGCCGCCACCGCCGCCGTCCGAGCGCGGCCCGCGCTCGAAGTAGCCGATCTCCTTGGGCCGCCTGGAGTCGGTGAAGTCCCAGATCGACAGGCCGCCCATGTACCACGCCTGGACCATGATGTCGCGGCCCTTGACGGGGATGAGCGAGCCGTTGTGGGCGACGCAGTTCTCGCTGTCGTCCTGGTAGCGGGAGATCTTGAAGTAGCTCTTGAAGACGAGCTTGCCCCGGACGATCTCGTAGATGGCGTCCGCGCCCCTGTTCGGCCCGGTGGCCTCGTTGCAGGTGGGCGCGCCGCCGCCGCCGAGCTCGTCGGTGAAGACGACCTTCCTGGCGTCGTTGCTGAACGTGGCCGAGTGCCAGAACGCGAAGTTCGGGTCGGTGGTCCTGGCGGTGACCTTCGGGTTCAGCCGGTCCTTGATGTCGAACAGCACGCCGTCACCCATGCAGGCGCCGGCCGCGATGTCCTTCTCGGCGTAGACCGTGATGTCGTGGCAGCCGCTGGTGGGCAGCAGCAGGCCGGGCTGCGTCTCGTTGCCGCCGTCGGGGAAGACGACGGGCGTGGCCGCGACCTCGGCGGCGGCCGGGTCGCGCAGCGGCACCTTGATGATCGAGATCTTGTCGTGCGGCGGCGCGCAGTCGGGGAAGTTCGCGGCCGGCTGGTACGACGAGACGTAGATGTAGACGTTCTTGTTCTTGTCGCGGCCCTTGCCCGGCACCAGCGTCAGCGTGTGCGAGCCGCAGTTCGTCTCGACCGACTTGATGTACTGCGGGTTGGTCTTGTCGGAGACGTCGAAGATGCGGACGCCCTCCCACGACTCCTTGACCGTCGCGCTCTGCCCGGTGCTGTTGCAGGAGTCGTCGTTGCGCGAGGAGTCGACGGCGGTGAACAGCAGGTCGCCGTAGACGCTGACGTCCATCTGGGCGCCGGGGCAGACGACGGAGCTGACCGCCCTGGCCTTCTTCGGGTTCCTGATGTCGTAGATGGAGAAGCCACCGTAGTTGCCGACATAGGCGTAGTTGCCCTGGAAGGCGATGTCGGTGTTGATGGTGCCGGCGATGGGGTCGGGCTTCGGGATGTTCAGCACGTGGGTCACGTTCGGGCTGTGGACCACGGCGTCGGCGGGCGGAATGTCCGCGGCGGCGGCGGGCAGTCCCGCCAGCGCTAAGACGGTGGCCGCTGCCGCCACCACGATGGAACGGCGCGAAAGGGACACTCGGGAGCCTCCTTGAACGGGGATTTCTGGGTCACCGGAGAGAACGGGGAAGCGGCGGGGCCCCTCGCCGAGGGTCCCCGCCGCCTGAAGGGGGTCAGTAGCCGTGGCCGTGCCCGCGCTCGGGGTACGACGTCTGCGTCTGGGCGTTCAGCCGGTCCGTCTTGACGCCGTTGGCCTTGTTGGTCCGCGGGTCGTTGATCTTGAGGACGTCGAGGCCCAGGTTGAAGTCAGAGCCGTAGATGTAGCCGTTGTAGTAGTACGCCGACCAGAACCCGCCGGACAGCGCAGGAGCGGTGTTGTCGGGCCCGCGCTCGAAGAAGGCGATCTCCTTCGGCCGGCTGGAGTCGGTGAAGTCGATCACCGAGATGCCGCCCTGGTACCACGCCTGGACCATGATGTCGCGGCCCTTGACCGGGATGAGCGAGCCGTTGTGGGCGACGCAGTTCTCGGTGTCGTCCTGGTGACGCGCGATCTTGAAGTAGCCCCTGAAGACGAGCTTGCCGCGGACGATGTCGTAGTACGCATCGGCGCCTCTGTTCGGGCCGATGGCCTCGTTGCACGTGGGCGCGCCGCCGCCGCCGAGCTCGTCGGTGAAGATGACCTTCGTGCCCTCGTTGTTGAAGGTGGCGGAGTGCCAGAACGCGAAGTTCGTCTCGTCCCTGGCGGTCGCCGTCACGCGGGGCCGCTCGGGGTCGCGGATGTCGAGCAGGACGCCCTCACCCATGCACGCGCCCGCCGCGATGCCCTTCTCGGGGTAGGCGGTGATGTCGTGGCAGCCGGTCGTGGCCGACTTGCCGTCGGGGTACGACCCCGGCACACCCGGGAAACCGCCGTCGGGGAACAGGTTGGGCGTGGCGATCACCGAGGCGGCCGTCGGGTTGCGCAGCGGCACCTTGATGATCGAGATCAGGTCGTGCGGCGGCTTGCAGTCGGGGAACGTCTCGCTCGGGCTGTAGGAGGAGATGTAGAGGTAGACGTTCTGCCGCTTGCGGTCGGGGACCAGCGTGTGCGTGTGGGAGCCGCAGTTCGTCTCAACCGACTTGATGTACTGCGGGTTGGTCTTGTCGGAGATGTCGAAGACGCGGATGCCCTCCCAGGACTCCTTGACCGTCGCGCTCTGCCCGGTGCTGGTACAGGAGTCGTCGCTCCGCGAGGAGTCGACCGATCCGAACAGGAGGTTTCCGTAGACCGAGACGTCCATCTGGCCGCCGGGACAGACCACGGAGCTGACCAGCGACGTCTTCTTGGGGTTCCTGATGTCGTAGATGGAGAAGCCGGAGTAGTTGCCTACATAGGCGTAGTCGCCCTGGAAAGCCATGTCCGTGTGGATGTCGGCCAGGGCTTCCGGCTTGGGCACGTTCGTGACGTGCTTGATGTTCGGGCTCATGACGATCTCGCCGGGAGCCGGGATGTCCGCAGCCTGGGCCGGCGCCACGACGCCTGCCAGCGCGATCAGCGCCGCACCCAGGATGAGGGGTCTGCGGAGGGAGAACACGGAGGAACCTCCGAATAAAGGGGGCATAAATCTACGTCATCCTCACCCTTTCGGGCCGGACCTGACCAGCGTCCAAGATGTCAAATTTTATTGCGCTTCGACCCCTTCTCATCTCGGGACTTTTCGCCTAGAGTGCGCAATCTGGACCAGATCAGTCAGGAGGTCGGGTGCGCGCTGCGCTCGTCGTCATCGTGGGCCTGATCGCGGCCCTCACCGGGTGCACCGCCGGCTCCACCACCCCACCGGCCCCCAGGGCTGACTCGACGGCGCCGGTCCTCGCTCCCGGACGGCCTGGCGAGCAGGCCAGGACGCTCTCACCGGGCGAGGCCGCCACCGCCGTACCGTCCGCCACCCCCAACGCGGCGGACGTCACGTACGTCCAGGACATGGTCGTCCATCACCGCCAGGCCGTGGACATGGCCCTGCTCGCCCCCAACCGCGCCGATTCGGCCAAGCTCAAGGCGCTCGCCGACCGCATCAAGGCGGCCCAGGGGCCGGAGATCGCGTTCATGACCACGTGGCTGCACGAGCAGGAGCAGAAGGTCCCCGACCATCACGCCGCCCACGACAGCATGCCCGGGATGGCGACGCCCGAACAGATGGACGCCCTGAAGGCGGCCAAGGGCAAGGACTTCGACCGCCAGTTCCTGCAACTCATGATCAACCACCACCTCGGCGCGATCAAAATGTCCGAGGAAGTCCTGACAAACGGCACCCACATCAGGATCGAAGAGCTGGCCGGCGACGTCAGCGTCACCCAGGCCGCGGAAATCCGCCGCATGCAGGAAATGCAAGCCGCCCTGTAACCACCCTCAGACGAGGACCCCAGCCCCGGACGGGGGCGCGCTCAGGAGCCGACGCGCCAGCTGTGGAGGTAGTCCTCCTGTTCGGCTGTCAGCAGGTCGATGCCGATGCCGGCCGCCGCCAGCTTGAGCCTGGCCACCTCGTGGTCGATCTCCTCGGGTACGTCGTAGACGCCCGGCGCGAGGCCGGCCCGTTCGGCCGCCAGCCACGCCACGGCGAGCGCCTGGGCGGAGAACGACATGTCCATGACCGCCGCGGGATGCCCCTCGGCCGCCGTCAGGTTGACCAGACGCCCCTCGGCCAGCAGCAGGAGGCGGCGCCCGTCGGGCATGACGTACTCGTCGGTGTTGGGCCGCACCCCCCGGTGCACCTCGGTGGCCAGCTCGTCCAGCGCCCGCACGTCGATCTCGACGTCGAAGTGTCCCGCGTTGGCCAGGATCGCCCCGTCCTTCATGACCGACAGGTGCTCGGCCCTGATCACGTCGCGGTTGCCGGTGACGGTGACGAACACGTCCCCGATCAGCGCCGCCTGCGCCATGGGCCGCACCTCGTACCCCTGCAAGGTGGCGTCCAGCGCCTTCACGGCGTCGATCTCGGTGACGATCACCCGAGCACCGAGCCCCTTGGCCCGCTCGGCGACCCCGCGCCCGCAGAACCCGAACCCGGCGACCACGACCGTACGCCCGGCCAGCATCGTGTTGGTGGCCCGCATGATGCCGTCGAAGGTGGACTGCCCGGTGCCGTACCGGTTGTCGAACATGCGCTTGGTCCGGGTGTCGTTCACCGCGACCACGGGGAAGCGCAGCGCGTCCTCGGCCGCCATCTGACGCAGCCGGATGATGCCGGTCGTGGTCTCCTCGCAGCCGCCGCTCACCCCGTCGAGCAGGTCGCGCCGCTCGGTGTGCAGGATGTTGACCAGGTCGCAGCCGTCGTCGAGCACCAGGTCGGGCCCCACGTCGAGGGCCTCGTGGATGTGCCGGTAGTAGGTCGCCCGGTCAACCCCGGCCCTGGCGTGCACGCCGATCCCGTACGACCGCAGCGCCGCGGCCACGTCGTCCTGCGTGGACAGCGGGTTGGACGCGGCCAGCGCGATCTCCGCCCCGCCGGCCTGCAGCGCTCCCATGAGCACCGCCGTCTCGGCGGTGACGTGCAGGCAGGCCGCGATCTTCAGCCCGTCGAGCGGCCGTTCGAGCGCGAACCGTTCGCCGATCGCGGTCAGCACCGGCATCGAACGAGCGGCCCAGGAGATCTGCCGCTCGCCGCTTTCACTGAGATCCATGGCCAGCCTCGGAAGCGAAGAAACAGGGAGCTCCGGGAGGCGCGGGGACCTCCCGGAGCTCAGGAAGAAGGGGTCGCTCAGTAGCGGTAGTGGTCGGACTTGTACGGCCCCTCGACGTGCACGCCGATGTAGGCCGCCTGCTCCTTGGTCAGCTCGGTGAGCTTGACGCCGAGCGCGTCGAGGTGCAGCCGCGCCACCTTCTCGTCGAGGTGCTTGGGCAGCGTGTAGACGCCGAGCTGGTAGTCCTCGGTCTTGGTGAACAGCTCGATCTGCGCGATCACCTGGTTGGTGAACGAGTTGGACATGACGAAGCTGGGGTGGCCGGTGGCGCAGCCCAGGTTCATCAGCCGGCCCTCGGCGAGC
This sequence comes from Nonomuraea sp. NPDC049421, assembly GCF_040677005.1. Taxonomy (NCBI): domain Bacteria; kingdom Bacillati; phylum Actinomycetota; class Actinomycetes; order Streptosporangiales; family Streptosporangiaceae; genus Nonomuraea; species Nonomuraea sp. NPDC049421. The sequence goes on along the minus strand of NZ_JBFAQA010000023.1, from coordinate 69,819 downwards.
ACGATGATCGAGTGGCCGTCGGCGAACACCCACTCGTCGACCTGCGGCTTGATGTTGCGCTTCTCGATGCCGGGCAGCTTGGCCAGGCCGGCCATGTCGATCTCGTTGTCGAAGTGGCCGATGTTGGACACGATCGCCTGGTGCTTCATCCGCGCCATGTGGTCGGCGGTGATGATGTTGAAGTTGCCCGTGCAGGTGACGAAGATGTCGGCGATGCCGACGACCTCGTCGAGCGTGGTGACCTGGAAGCCGTCCATGGCCGCCTGCAGCGCGCAGATCGGGTCGATCTCGGTGACGATCACGCGGGCGCCCTGGCCGCGCAGCGCGTCGGCGCAGCCCTTGCCGACGTCACCGTAGCCGCAGACCACGGCCACCTTGCCGCCGATGAGCACGTCGGTGGCGCGGTTGAGCCCGTCGATGACGGAGTGGCGGCAGCCGTACTTGTTGTCGAACTTCGACTTGGTGACCGAGTCGTTGACGTTGATGGCCGGGAAGAGGAGCTGGCCGTTCTTGTGCATCTCGTAGAGACGGTGCACGCCGGTCGTGGTCTCCTCGGTGACGCCCTTGATGCTCTCGGCGATCTTCGTCCACTTCTTGTCGGCGCCGACCGTGCGGGTGAGCAGGTCGATGATGACGTGCCACTCCTCCGGGTCGTCGGCGGTCGCCGGGGGCACGGCGCCGGCCTTCTCGTACTCGGCGCCCTTGTGCACCAGCAGCGTGGCGTCGCCGCCGTCGTCGAGGATCATGTTGGGGGCGGTGCCGTCAGGCCAGGTGAGCGCCTGCTCGGTGCACCACCAGTACTCCTCCAGCGTCTCGCCCTTCCACGCGAACACCGGAACGCCCTTGGGGTCCTCGGTGGTGCCGTCGGGGCCGACCACCACGGCGGCGGCGGCGTGGTCCTGCGTGGAGAAGATGTTGCAGCTCACCCAGCGCACCTCGGCGCCGAGCGCGACCAGGGTCTCGATGAGGACGGCCGTCTGGATCGTCATGTGCAGCGAGCCCATGATCTTCGCGCCGCGAAGGGGCTGGGAGGCCGCGTATTCCTTGCGTACTGCCATGAGACCGGGCATCTCGTGCTCGGCGAGCCGGATTTCCTTACGGCCGAAGTCGGCAAGTGAAAGGTCGGCGACCTTGAAGTCCATCGGGTGTCCCCTCGCGTCACAGGATGGTTGACGCCGACAAGTCTAGGCGGCGCTCGTACGCCGATGCACGCCGAGGAGGCCGAATCTGACGTAAGAATGTAAGAATGCGCATCACCGAAGCGGCCAAGCGGCTCGGCATGTCCCCGCGAATGCTCCGATACCGGGAGGCGCTCGGTCTGCTCCCGCCCGTCAGGGAGCAGGGGGCGCACAGAAGGTTCGGCCCCGACGAGCTGGCCGCCGTGGCGCAGGGGGTGGAGCTGGAGAAACGGTTCGACGTCTCGCCGGCCGAGCTGGCCTTCGCACTGCGGGTGCTGAGCGAGCCCGCGGTGGCGGCGGCCGTACGGGACCTGGGGGTGCGGATCGGGCGCATCCAGGCGCCGCGCCGGGCCCTCGACTTCGAGAAGGAGAAGGCCCTGCGCCTGCTCGGCCCCAGGCCCCGGCGCTGACCTGCGGCTAGCCGGCGGAGCCGCTCGTGCTGCGGAGCCGGTCGAGGTCGGGCTCGAGGTAGATCACCCGGGCGATCGGCACCGCGTCGCGGATGCGCCGCTCGGCCTCGTCGATGCCGCGCGCCACTTCGGCCGCCGTGTCGTTGTGCTCGACCGCGATCTTGGCGGCCACCAGCAGCTCCTCGGGGCCGAGGTGCAGCGTACGCATGTGGATGACCCGCTCCACCTCGGGCGCGCTCTCCAGTGCGGCCCTGATCCGGGTCTCCATCTCGGGGGACGCGCCCTCGCCGACGAGCAGCGACTTGGTCTCGATGGCCAGCACGACCGCGATGATGGCGAGCAGCACGCCGATCATGAGGGTGCCGATGCCGTCCCAGACGCCGTCGCCGGTGACCACCGCCATCGTGACGCCGAACAGCGCGAAGATCAGACCGAGCAGCGCGCCCAGGTCTTCGAGCAGGATGACGGGCAGCTCGGGCGACTTGGAGCGCCGGATGAAGCTGATCCAGGACTGGCTTCCGCGCAGCGGGTTGGACTCCTTGACCGCCGTACGGAAGGAGAGCGTCTCGGCGATGATCGCGAAGATCAGCACCGCGAACGCCCAGATCGGCGACTCGACCTGGTGCGGGTCGGAGATCTTGTGGATGCCTTCGTACAGGGAGAACGCCGCGCCGATCGTGAACAGCACCACGGCCACCACGAACGCGTAGAAGTAACGCTCGCGGCCGTAGCCGAAGGGATGCTCGCGGGTGCTGGCCCTGGCCGCCCGCTTGCCGCCGACCAGCAGCAGCACCTGGTTGCCCGAGTCGGCGACCGAGTGGATGCCCTCGGCCAGCATCGACGAGGAACCGGTGAAGACCGCGGCCACGAACTTGGCCACGGCGATCGCCAAGTTCGCGGACAATGCCGCGATGATTGCTTTAGTTCCGCCGCTCGCACTCACCGATCTTCTCCACTCATAAGATCACGTCAAACTCTTGAAAGAGGATCCTATGGGGTAATTCTTGCTTTGACCTCAGTGATTGCGGATACGGCCGCGGGATCGACGTCATATCCCAGCGCCAGATAGGTGCTGGCGTAGTCGCCGAGTGCGATGAGAGAGGCCAGACGTTCGAGCGGATGCACGCCCTCGGCGGCCAGTTCGGTGACCGGGACGTCGCGCTCGCCCGCCAGCCGCAGCGCCGCCTCGCGCCGCCGCGTCACCTGCGGATGCTCCTCGACGTCGCGCAGCACGACCAGCCTCAGCGTGCGGCCCGAGGTGTCGGCGAAGATGTCGCGCTCGGCCAGCGGCCCGTCGAGCGCCGCCACCTGGTGATGGCCGGCCTCGGGCAGCTCGCCGTGCACGGCGGGATATTTCGCGCTCGCCGCGAGCTGACAGACCATCCGGTACGCCGCCACCCCCGCCACCTGCGACGACCCCCAGACCATCGGCACGGTCTCGGCCAGGTCGAGCGCCAGCGACTTGCCGGGGTTGATGAACGACTCGCTGGAGGGCCGGCACCGGTGCGCGATGTCCTCGAGCGACCTCGACACCCCCTCGAACAGGTCGGCGTCGGCCTGCACCAGCCGCAGCGCCGCGGCCGCCACGATGAGCGGGACGCTCAGCAGCCACAGGTTGGACCGCGACTGCCCGGTGACCGGCACCGGCACGTAGACGGCCGACGCCTGCAGCGCCACGGCCTCCAGCGGGGAGCCCGCCGGACCCACGCCGAGCAGCGAGCAGCCCCGGCGCACCGCCTGGGTGGCCAGGGCCAGCGTCTCTTCCGTGTCGCCTGAGCCGGAGACGGCGATGACCAGGTCGGTGGCCCCCACCCAGCCGGGGAGCTGGTAGGAGCGCACGGTCACGATCGGCAGCGGTGCGCCGTTGCCGACGACGGCCGCCAGGATGTCGCCGGCCAGGCCGGCGGCGCCCATGCCCGCGACCACGATGGCCCGAGGACGCCCATGGCCTGCCAGCCTTTCGACGCCCGCCTCGATCGCGACGCGGTGGCCGGTGCGGATGTGGGCCGCGGACGCGGCCACCGCCGGAAGCATGCCGCCGGGGTCGGCCTCGGTGAGGTGTCCCTGGTCGTCGAGCCGCTCCGGCTCCCAGGTCACGGCTTCCTGGCCTCGTCGACGAGCAGGACCGGGATGTCGTCCCTGACCGGGTAGATCAGCCCGCAGCCCGTGCAGGCCAGCTCCTCCGCCTCGTGCTCGGCACGCAGCGGAGCCTTGCACGCCGGGCAGGCCAGGATCTCCAGCAGCCAGTCGTCGATCTTCACTCTGACACCTTTCCCACGATGGCGAGGACCTCGTCCCTGATCGCCGTCATCTTGCTCTCGTCGGCCGCCTCGGCGTTCAGCCTGAGCAGCGGCTCGGTGTTGGAGGGACGCAGATTGAACCACCAGCCCGACCCCGTCACGGTCAGCCCGTCGACCTCGTCGAACTCGCCCCGGTCCGCGAACGCCGCACGCACCCGCCGCAGCGCCTCGTCCTGGTCGGACACCGCGCTGTTGACCTCGCCCGAGGCGTGGTAGCGGGAGTAGGCGGCGGCCACCTCCGACAGCGGCCTGTCCTGCTCGCCGAGCGCGGCCAGCACGTGCATCGCCGCCAGCAGGCCGGAGTCGGCGAACCAGAAGTCCCTGAAGTAGTAGTGGGCGGAGTGCTCGCCGCCGAACACCGCGCCGGTGCGGGCCATCTCGGCCTTGATGAAGGAGTGGCCGACCCGGGTGCGCACCGGCACGCCGCCGTGCTCGCGGACGATCTCCGGCACGCCCAGCGACGTGATCAGGTTGTGGATGATCGTCGCGCCGGGGTCCTTGGCCAGCTCGCGTACGGCCACCAGCGCCGTGATCGCCGACGGCGAGACCGAGGCGCCGCGCTCGTCGATCACCCAGCAGCGGTCGGCGTCGCCGTCGAAGGCGAGCCCGATGTCGGCGCCGCTCTCGACGACCGCCCGCTGCAGGTCGAGCAGGTTCTGCGGCTCCAGCGGGTTGGCCTCGTGGTTGGGGAAGCTGCCGTCGAGCTCGAAGTAGAGGGGCACCAGCTCGATCGGCAGGCCGTCGAACACCGCGGGCACCGTGTGGCCGCCCATGCCGTTGCCCGCGTCGACGACCACCTTCAGCGGGCGGATGCCGCTCAGCTCGACGAGCGTGCGCAGGTGGTGGGCGTAGCCGGACAGCAGGTCCTTCTCGATCACCGAGCCGGCCTTCGTGTCCTGCGCGACCGTCGCGAGCAGCTCGGACGCCCTGTCGCGGATCTCCGTCAGGCCGGTGTCGCCGCCGATCGGCACCGCGCCCGCGCGGCACATCTTCATGCCGTTGTAGCGGGCCGGGTTGTGGCTGGCGGTGAACATCACGCCGGGCAGCCCCAGGCTGCCGCTGGCGTAGTAGAGCAGGTCGGTGGAGCCCAGGCCCGCGTGCACGACGTCGGCCCTGCGCGAACGCGCGCCGCGGATGAACGCCTCGGCCAGCACCGGCGACGACTCGCGCATGTCGTGCGCGACCACGATCGAGCCGGCCCCGGTCACCTCGACGAACGCCGCCCCCACGGCCTCGGCGGTCTGCTCGTCAAGCTCGTCGGGCACCACCCCGCGAACGTCATACGCTTTGAAGATCTTGGCGAGGTCGCCCACTCTCCAGCTCCGCCCCTAGGTCGTTTCCGCCTTACAGAAGGAGCCTACCGGTCACGGTGCTGCTGGGCCGATCTCAGAACGCGCAGGTGCCCGCGCCGGCCGACCTCGACGCCCTGACCGACCGGCTCGCCACCGCCCGACGGCGTCGGTCGCGCGGCCTCCCTGACCGCGTTGGCCAGCGCTTCGAGATCGTCGGAGCTGGGCGAGGCGCCGTCGGTGGGCAGCCGCACCACCTCCCAGCCGCGGGGGGCGGTCAGTCGCTCGGCGTGTTCGGCGCACAGGTCATAACAGTGTGGCTCCGCGTACGTCGCCAGGGGGCCGAGGACAGCGGTCGAGTCGGCGTACACGTACGTGAGCGTGAAGACGGCAGGCTGGCTGCAGGCGGTGCGGGAACAGCGGCGGACGGGGCTCACGGAGGGACCGTATCTGGTAAGAGTGCGAGGCGCCACTACCTGAGCGCTCTTAACGAGCGTGTCGCCACAATTCGGACACCTGTCGCAGCGTTTCCACCCACATGCCCCGAGACCTCCGGCCCTTCGCCCGCGCTTCCATTCCCGCCTTTCCCCACCTCGCCACCAGCCCAATCCCGCCCTTCCGATCTTCACTGAAGATCGCTTTTGTCGCGGTTGGCACCCCCACCTTTCGGACACCACGTGACCGCTCCCGGGCATCGGCTGAACGGGCCCGTACACTGGCACACGTGACTCAGAAGCGCGGTCCCAGACGGCGCGATCGCCACGGTCGCGGCCTCCGCGGCCCACTCGCCCCCTCCCACGTCCCCATGGCCAAGTCGCGCAGCGAACGCTTCGACGACCTCGTGCTCGACGCCGTCGACCGGCTGCGTCCCCGGTGGGAGCGGCAACTGTCGGCGGTGGAGTTCGCGGTGGAGGAGGTGCCGCCGCTGAGCGAGCTGGGCGACGGGCCCGGGCTCGACTCCGACCCCATCCCCTTCGGCCGCGCCGACGCCGCCACCGGCCACTCCCCTGCCTCGATCGTGATCTACCGCCGCCCGCTGGAGGCGAGGGCCCGAGACCGCGACACTTTGGGCGCCATGGTCCACGACACGGTCGTCGAACAGGTCGCCACCTTGCTCGGCCTGGCCCCGGAAACGGTGGACCCCGGCTACGACGACCGCCGCTGACCTGGGTGTCCGCGGGCACCTACAGGCGTTGCCCGGTCGGCGCTGGGAGTGTCCCGCCCGCCCGCTCGATCGGCTTCGCATATCGCGGGCGTGGTTCGTCACCGTGTGCGACGAGATGCTGTGGCGGGTCGCGTGGTGGGGCGTGTGGCCGGGCGACGCCGGCCCCCTGACCACCCCTCCCACCTACAGCACCCGCAACATCCCCCACGCCGACTACACGGCCGTCGGCCACTGGGCCTGCGGGGTCGTCCCGTACCACCCCGAACTGCACGTCAGCTGCTCCCACCGAGGCGACCCCCCCGCCCCCTTCAGGTGAAGCGCCGTTACGGCAGGACCACGCGGGGGTTGTCCGTGAGGGCGGGGAGCATGGTCCAGGTGCGGGCTGGGAAGAGGGGTTGGGTGGTGAGGAGGGTGCCGGATTTGTGGCGTTCCTCCTGGAGGCGGCTGCCGTAGACCTCGCCGGCGATCGGGGTGAGCACCACGGCGAAGTCGCCCTTCGCCTTCACGCGGACGTCTCGGGTTCTGTTCGCTGGGATCTCCAGCTCGTACGGCGACTCCGCCTTGCCCTTGGCTCCCACCACCTGCACCTGCACCTTGCCCGGCGTGCCCAGCGCGGTCAGGAGCAGGCGGGCGCCCGTGGTGTTGCGGGCGACGGCGCTGCCCAGGGCGAGTGAGGGGGTGCCGGCCGTGTACGCGACGTCCGGCTTCTCGCCCGTCCCGATGATCGTCACGCCGGCCACTATGGGGGTCGGTGAGGTGAGGACGAGGGCCGCGGCGGAGCCGGCGATGCCGGTCGTGACGTCGAGGGCCGCGACGGTGCCGGCCGGTACGTCGAGGGTCTCGCGGCCCTTCATCGCGTACTCGGCGTCCTCGCTGACCGCCCTGATCTGCACGGCGGCGTCCGTCTCGCCGGGGGCCGCGACGAGAAGCCGGCGCAGGCCGCCGCCCTTCGGGATGCCGGGGACGACGACGCGGGTGGCGGGCGTACCGGCCGCGGGGAGCCAGTCCACGCCCCCGCGCTCCAGGACCGTCCTGGCGGCCACGGCCACCCGCCCGAACGTGGTGGTGACGCTGACCGCCATCACGTCGGCCGACGGCGCGAGGGTCTTGAGGTCGATCTCGCGGTGCTCGCCCGGCTTGATCTCCAGGCCGATCCCCGCGTCGCCGGAGACGAGCCCTTCTACGGCGTAGACCTGCACGTCGGCCATGGCGGGCGCCTTGTCGGCGTTGGTGAGGTGCAGGCGTACGTCGGCGTCGGCCGGGCCGGGGCCGAGCAGCCAGGTGGCGGGAGCGGGCTCGGTGCACCGGACTCCGGCCAGGCCGCGGGCGGCGCCTGAGGTGGCGCGGGTGAGGTGGCCGGCCTCCAGGCCGCCTGGGCCCTTGGTGACGTACGGGCCGCCGCTCTCCATGGTCTCGGTGGTGAGGGAGCCGGGCAGGTAGACGTCCACGCGGCGGCCCTTGGCGCCGGGGCAGACGGTGGTGACGGACTCGACGGCCACCTTGGTGGGGCCGGTGGGCGGGGGCGGGAGGGGCGCGGGTCTGGTGACGTACGCGATGCCGTACATGGCGGCCAACGAGATCACGACGAGGGTCAGCAGGCCGAACCTGTTCTCCACGAACGTTTTCATCACGCCCCCGCCAGTGCCACGGCGCCCGCCTCCGCGCCTTCCTCCCGGCGCCGGCCGGGAGCCGCGAGGAGGGCCACGACCAGCACCATCGCGCCCTGGACGTACAGGTACATGGTGTGCAGGACGCCGACCGGCTGGGCCGGCACGCGGGTCACCGGCTCGGCCAGCCGCCACAACCCGCCGCCCGTCGCCGACAGGCTCATGCGTTCGAGCGACGGTTGCGAGTCGAGCGTCGCGGCCAGCGCGGCCGGTACGGGCGGCGCGACGGCGACCATCCCGATGCCCTGCTGGGCGAGCGTGGCCGCGTCGCCGCCCCGGCCGCCGACCAGGCCGCGCACGGCGTTGCCCACGCGGGCGCGCTCCTGGGAGCCGACGGGTAACTCGGACTCGCCGAGCAGCGGGCCGCGCCCGTGCAGCAGGGTGAACGACGAGCCCTTGAGCACGAGGGTGCGCTCGCCGTTCACGGTACGGGCGGCGGCCAGGGCAGGCATGACGTCGGGGGCGTCGCCGACCAGCGGCCCGCGTACGCCGGTGGTGATCCAGAACCCGGCGGCCAGCAGCGGCGTGCTGAACGCCACGGCCGCCACCGCGCCCGCGCCCAGCCGCCGCAGCCCGCCCGAGGCGCGCAGTTCGGGCAGCCGGTGCGCGGTCAGGCCCACGAGCACCACGAGCCCGGTCCCCGCGAACGCCAGCGGCACCCCTGGCCAGACCCGGGTCCCTTCGACGGTGATGCGGCTGACCAGGATGGCGGCCAGCACGCCGTACAGGGCGACGGCCCAGCCGATGGCGACGATCATCCGCTGGCGGCGCATGAGCAGCGCGGCCAGCGCGGTCAGGACGAGCCCGGCCGTCACCCAGTACGGCGGCAGTCCGGGACCTCCGGGGCTGAGGGCCAGCAGCGACTCGGGGGCGAGCGCCTGGTCCACCAGCGCGGGGTCGTGCAGCCCCGCCTCCAGCAGCAGCCTGCCGGGGTCGGTCACCAGGCTCGCCAGCCAGGGCAGCAGCAGCGCGGGCGGCACGGCGAGCGCGATGCCCATCGACACCGCGATCCCACCCCGCACACCCGAGCCGCGCCCCAAACGCCCACGCCCAGAGCCGTTCCGGCCAGAGCCATTCCGTCCAGAGCCATCCCGACCAGAACCGCCGCGCTTGGAGCCACGCCCAGAACCACCGCGCCCACTCCCGCGCCCACCGCCGTCAGGCCCGGCACCGCCGCGAAGCCGCCCGCCCACCTGACGGCCGGCCGGCGATCGGCCGGTGCCGCCGAAGGCCACGGCGCCGAGCACGCCCAGCACCGCGAACAGCGGATACACCAGCGGCACGAACGCCGTCCCGACCGCCAGCCACAACCCGAGCGCCCACGCGGCCCGCCGCGCCCTGCGCCGATCGGCGGCGAGCAGGGTGATGCCGAGCAGCCACGCGTACACGGGGACGAGCACGAACACCACCGCCGTCCCCAGCCGCCCGGCCGCGATGGCGCCGGTGGCGACGGGCAGCAGCGCGTACGTGCCCGCCGCCCACGCCCGCGCCGGCACCCCGGGGATGAGGTGCCGGGTGGCCAGGTACGCCGTCGCCCCGGCCAGCGGCACCGACCCCAGCAGCAGCACGGACACGGCGACCCACGTCTTGCCGAACGCCGGCGTGGACAGGGCGGCGAGCACGGCCACGTAGGGAGGAGCAGGGGCGGTCGAGCCGAGCCCGATGTCGTGGAACCCCTCGGTGGAGAACTCCCAGAGGTCGCGGGCCCCGCCGATCACCGGGACCAGCGCGCCGCCGCCGAGCCGTTCGCCGCCGAGCAGCGAGCGCTCGGCCACCAGCGTCACGAGCGTGAGCGCGACCATGAGGATGACGCCTGGCCGGCCGATGAACCGTTGGAAGGCCCCGGTGTCGGGCGGCGGCACGATCTCCTGATCGGGGTCGGCGGCGGCGACGTGGTGCCGCCCGGCCGAGTCCACGGGCGCCTGGCCGGCGAGGAAGCTCTGCACCATGTCGGTGAGCCGGCGCCAGGTGGCGCCACGGGGCGTCATCAGCCGTTTGATGCGCCCGTACCCCTTCTTGCGCCCGTTTCGGCGGGTCCGCCGCGCGCGCATCAGCCGGAACGGATGCGCCAGCACCGAGCCGAGCGCGACCACCTCGTCCAGGGCGTTCGCGGGTTGTTTGCTGACGATGAACAGCAGCGTGCGGAAGGCCGAGCCGAGCAGGTTGCGCAGCAGGGCCCAGAGCATGGCGCGGAACGGGAGGTTGGCCATCACCACGAAGATCGCGTTGCGCCGGTCGAGCCTGCGCGGGTGGTCGCCGCTGACCGTGATGCGGCGCCGCCTGCGGGCCGCCGCCTCGGCGTGCCAGGCGACGGCGGAGGTGACGTTGAGCACCTTGTGCCCGGCGTTGCGGACCCGCCAGCACAGGTCGAGGTCGTCGCGGAAGATCGGCAAAAACGGGTCGAGCCCGCCGGTACGCTCCCAGACGTCCCGTCTGATGAGCATGCCGGCCGTGGAGACCGACAGCACCTCCCGCGTCCCGTCGTGCTGCCCCTGGTCGAACTCCAGCGGTTCGAGCCCGGTGTCCCTGCGCCCGGTGCGGCCCACGGTCACGCCGATCTCCAGCAGCCGCCGCCGGTCGAGCCAGTCGCGCAGCTTGGGGCCGAGCACGGCGGCCTTCGGATCCTGGGCGGCGGCGGTGAGCAGCTGTTCCAGCGCGCGCCTGTCGGGGGCGCAGTCGTCGTGGAGCAGCCAGATCCACTCCTCGCGCCCGGCGGGCGGCAGCTTCGCCACCACCTCGGCGACCGCCTCGCCGAAACCGGTCGAACGGGGCAGGGAGAGCACGTTGCCGGGGCCGAGCGCCTGGGCCAGCAGGTCGGCGGAGCCGTCCCTGCTGCCGTTGTCGACGCCGGCCACGCGGTCCGGCCTGCGGCTCTGGTTGATCAGCGAACGCAGGGTCTCCCCCAGCCAGCGCGCGCCGTCATGGGCGACGACGATCGCGGTGACGTAGGGACGTGACATCGCTGGGGCTCCTGGGGGGATGATCAGGCGCGCCCACCATACAGTGACAAGCCGATCAAGAGATGCGAAAAGGGTCACACGGCGTTCCGCGTGACCCCTTCCCCCCTTGTCGTCCTATACGGCTTGGCGCTTGATCCGTCTGCGCTCCCGCTCGGACAGCCCACCCCAGATGCCGAAGCGCTCATCGTGCTCGAGTGCGTATTCCAGGCACTCGGCACGCACCTCGCACGATCGGCAGACCTTCTTGGCCTCTCGGGTGGAGCCGCCCTTCTCCGGGAAGAACGCCTCCGGATCCGTCTGCGCGCACAAGGCGCGTTCCTGCCAGCCGAGTTCTTCAGCGTCAAGCTGTTCCTGTGCGATGACCGGATCGGTCACTGCACACCTCCCTGCCGCCCGCCCGCAATGGAGCCCCCCATGGACGCCTTCCTTATTACCCACCCACGGGAAGGCGTAACAACATGGTTGTAATTACACGCGTGTGCTGTACGCGGCGTCAAGCGGCATGCAGGTATCCGGGGAAAGACCAGGTCTCGCCCCGGTGTGCTCGGCATGTCATGTTCGAAGCCGGACTGACACCGTGCGCGTGGCGTCGTCCTGGCTCGTGCAACACTCTCAGCGGTCGGAACCGTACCAGGGCGGGAAAGACGCCCGCCCGTGGCCCACCTTCTCTCTAGTCCTTCATTGCCGGTCCGTTACCTGCGTGGCTCGTTGGGGGTGTATATGGCGGTCGGGTCGATGGGGTCGTCCCCCGGCCCGCGCTGATCGCCGAACGCGCCCTGCTGGAACTGGTCCAGCCGCATCGTGGAGTCCGCAGGTGCGCCCTCCCACTGGCCCTGCTGGCCCGCAGGGGCCTGGTGGGTGGGCTGGTACTGGCCCTGCTGCGGCTCGTACCCGGCGCCCTGGGGGTGGCCGAACGGGTCGTCGTACGGGCGGGGCTGCGGGGCACCGGCGTTCGACTGGTACGTGTCCGCCTGCTGGTAGGCGTCCATGAGCTGCTGGGAGCGCGGGTCCACGGGCGGGTCGGGCTCCTGGTAGGCGGGCTGGGCGAACTCGTGGCCCGAGTAGCCGGTGAACGGCTGCCCGCCCTGCTGCTGGTCGAAGGCGCTCTGCCCCTGGTACGAGACGTTGGGCGCGGTGTCGCCCGTGGGATACGCCTGGTCGTTCGCCTGAGGCGCGTACGGGCTCTGCTCGGGCTGCGGAGCGTACGGATTCGAGCTGGGCTGGCCGTACACGTTCGGCGTGCTGTCGGCCGGCACGTAAGGGGCCGGGGTGTACTCACCGGCCGGCGGAACCGAAGGGGTCGTGTCCGCGGGAGCGTAGGACTGCTGCTGGTCGAAGCCCTGAGAGGCGAAGGGCTGCGGCTCGGCCTGCTGCTCGAAACCTTGGGGGGCGAACGGCTGAGGCTCGGGCTGCTGCTGGTCCGACGGCGCGGCCGGCAGGGCGCCCCTGATCTGCGGGGCCGCCGGCGGCTCCGGCTGGCCGCCGAAGCTGGGCGGCTGCGGGCTGTAGCCCGGCGTGGAGGGCGGCTGCTGACCGTAGGCGGGAGCGGGGGGCTGCTCCTGGCCCTGAACGGGCTGCTGGCCGCTCATCGGCTGCTGGGCGTAGCCGGGCGTGGAGAGGGGCTGCCGGCCGTAACCGGGGGTCGAGGGAGGCTGCTGGCCGTAAGCGGGCGTGGGAGGGGGCTGCTGGCCGTAGGCCGGGTCCTGCTGGCCGAAGCCGGGCGTGGAAGGGGGCTGCTGGCCGTAGGCCGGGTCCTGCTGGCCGAAGCCGGGCGTGGAAGGGGGCTCCTGGCCGTAACCGGGGTGCGGGCCGGGAACCGGCTGCTGAGCGGGCTGGGCGGGCTGCTGGGCCTGCGCGGGCTGGCCGGGCTGGCCGGGGCCGGGCTGCTGGCCGCTCATCGGCTGCTGACCGTAGCCGGGCGCCGAGGGCTGCTGCTGGCCGTACGCCGGGTCCTGCTGGCCGTAGCCGGGCCCGCCGGGGGCCTGCTGGTTGTAGCCGGGCCCGCCGGGGGCCTGCTGGTTGTAGCCGGGCTGCTGCTGGAAGCCGGGCTGGCCGGGCCCCGCCTGAGGCTGTCCGGGCTGCCCGTACGGTGGCTGCTGGTCGAAGAAGCCGGGCTGCGGCCCGAACTGGCCGTGGTAGACCTGCGCCGCCGGCCGCTCGGGCAGCACCTGCGGAAGGAGGTAGACCAGGGCGATGGCGGTCAGGGCGAGGGAGGTGAGCCCGGTCAGCACGAACTCGATCACGCCGCGCCCGCCGAGCCCCGCGGCCAGCCCGGCGAAGAACGCCACGAGCCCGAACAGCGCGGCGAGGCCCAGACCGGCCGCCGCGCCGTACGCGATGGGCTTGGCCTTGGGCGACGGCTCGCCCACCTTGGTCATCAGGAGCACGGACCCGAGCAGCAGCGCCGTCACCACCGGGTTGGTCAGGCTCGACAGGTTGGTGGCCGCGCGTTCCGTGAACGACGACAAGGCCGACGACCCCACCAGAAGGTGGCCGATCGCCAGCAACACCCTGATCAACCCGGCGACGAGCATGATCCAAGCGGCCGGCTCCTTCAGCCGGGCTACGTCAAGTTTGCTCACAAGTACCCCCATCAGACCCATTGGTCCGAAGGGAGTTTGCCACATCACCGACTCAGCCGCCGGGAGTCACAGAAAGCACTTGCCTATCAAATCGGCTAATACCTCGACATATAAGGCGGACCGCTTCCGTAAAACAGATCCCGCGACGGGCTCGCCGCGAGCCGGTGGAAGACTGGTCCGCATGCATATCGTGTCCCTCGCCGGCGGCATCGGCGGCGCCCGGTTCCTGCGCGGCCTGCGCGCCGCCGCCCCCGACGCCTCCATCACCGTCATCGGCAACACGGGCGACGACATCACCCTGTTCGGCCTGCGCGTCTGCCCCGACCTCGACACCGTCATGTACACCCTCGGCGGCGGCATCGACGAGGAGCAGGGCTGGGGCAGGGCGAAGGAGTCCCACGTCGTCAAGGAGGAGCTGGCCGCGTACGGCGTCGAGCCGCAGTGGTTCGGGCTCGGCGACCGCGACTTCGCCACCCACATCGTGCGCTCGCAGATGCTGGAGGCCGGCTACCCGCTCTCCCAGATCACCGAGGCGCTCTGCGCGCGCTGGCAGCCGGGCGTGCGGCTGCTGCCGATGACCGACGACCGCTGCGAGACCCACGTCGTGATCGAGGACGACAACGGCAGGCGCGCGATCCACTTCCAGGAGTGGTGGGTACGCCTGCGCGCCTCGGTGCCGGCGCAGTCGTTCGCGCTGGTCGGGGCCGACACCGCCAAGCCCGCGCCGGGCGTGCTGGAGGCGATCGAGCAGGCCGACGTGGTGGTGCTGCCGCCGTCCAACCCGGTGGTGAGCATCGGCACGATCCTCCAGGTGCCGGGCATCCGCGAGGCGCTGCTGCCCAAGACCGTCGTCGGCGTCTCGCCGATCATCGGCGGCGCGCCGGTGCGCGGCATGGCCGACGCCTGCCTGACCGCCATCGGCGTCGAGACGACCGCGCAGGCCGTTCTCGGGCTGTACGGCGCCGAGCTGATCGACGGCTGGCTGGTGGCCGAGGAGGACGCCGGGGTCGCGCTCGACGGCGTCAAGGTGGTCGCCGGGCCGATTCTCATGCACGACGCCGACGCCGCGGCCGGCATCGCCCGTACCGCACTCGACCTCGCCCAGGAGCTCACCCGATGACCACCACTCCCCAGCACGTCGAAGTGATCGCGGTGACCGGCATCGGCGAGGTGCGGCCGGGCGACGACGTGGCGGCGCTGCTCGCCGGCGCGGACGTGCGCGACGGCGACATCGTGGTGGTCACGTCCAAGATCGTGAGCAAGGCGGAGGGCCGCGTACGCAACGCGCCCGACCGCACGGCGGCGATCGCGGAGGAGACCGCGCGGGTGGTCGCGCGGCGCGGCGACACCGTCATCACGCAGACCCGCCACGGCTTCGTGATGGCCGCCGCCGGGGTCGACGCCTCCAACACCGAGGCCGGCACGGTACTGCTGTTGCCCGAGGACTCCGACGCCTCGGCCCGGCGCATCAGGGCGGGCATCGGCCGCCGCGCCGGGGTGATCGTCTCCGACACGTTCGGGCGGCCGTGGCGCAACGGGCTGACCGACGTGGCGATCGGCGTGGCCGGGCTGCGCCCGCTCGACGACTACCGCGGCCGCGCCGACTCCTACGGCAACCAGCTGAGCGCCACGGTCACCGCGCTGGCCGACGAGATCGCGAGCGCGGCCGAGCTGGTCAAGGGCAAGCTCGACGGCGTCCCCGTGGCGATCGTGCGCGGGCTCGCCCATCTGGTGACCGACGACGACGGGCCAGGCGTCCGTCCGCTGGTGCGCCCGGCCGACGAGGACCTGTTCCGTCACGGCTCGCGTGACGTGGTGTTCGCCCGCCGGACGATCAGGGAGTTCTCCGGCGAGCCCGTCGATCCGGCGGCGGTGCGCAGGGCGGTCGCGGCGGGCATCGCGGCGCCCGCGCCGCACCACACGACGCCGTGGCGGTTCGTGCTGCTGGAGTCGCCCGAGACCAGGACGAAGCTGCTCGACGCCATGCGCGAGGCGTGGATCGCCGACCTGCGCGGCGACGGCTTCTCCGAGGAGTCGATCGCCAAGCGGGTCAGGCGCGGCGACGTGCTGCGCAACGCTCCTTACCTGGTCGTGCCCTGCCTGGTCATGGAGGGCTCCCACACCTACCGCGACGACCGGCGCAACGCCTCGGAGCGGGAGATGTTCGTGGTGGCGACGGGCGCGGGGGTGGAGAACTTCCTCATCCAGCTCGCCGTCGAGGGGCTGGGCTCGGCGTGGGTGTCGTCCACGATGTTCTGCCGGCCGGTGGTGCGCGAGGTGCTCGACCTGCCCGAGTCGTGGGACCCGATGGGCTGCGTGGCCGTCGGTCACGCAGCCGCGCCGCCGCGCGACCGCGCGCCCCGCGACCCGGCCGACTTCATCGTCGTCCGCTGACGGTCAGGTCGTCGGCTTGCAGGTGGGGTGGCACAGGCGGCGGGCCAGCGCGGCGAGGAACACGTCGATGATCTCGCCGGGCTCCTGCGCCTCGTGCAGCGAGCCGTTGGTGGCGGCGGCGATCTGCGCCAGTCCGTCGCGGTCCACGCCCTTGCCGAAGGCGATGACGATGATCTGGACGGGCCGGTCGGGGTCCCACTCCTCGCGCAGCCGCCGTACGAGGTCGGGCAGCTTGACGCCCTTGCCGTCGTCCTTGCCCGCGGTGATGACCAGGAGTGAGTTGTTCATCTCCTCCCGGTAGTCGCTCGTCACCCTGCGGAAGCCGCTGAGCACCGCGTCGTACAGGGAACTGCCGCGGCGCGGATGCGCGGTGATCGTGCTGGTCAGCTCGTCGAGGCGGCCCTTGCGGACGACCTGGCCGCGCTCCGGCTCGCTGATCGGGCCGAGGCCGACGAGCTGCCGGTAGCCCTTGATGCCGCCGATGCCGTCGGCGAACTCCCACAGGCCCATGTGCGTGGAGTCGGGGAAGAGCCGCAGGCCGATCTTGGCGGCTTCGAGGGCGACGTCCAGCCGGGGGCGGCCGTTCAGCCGCTCGGCCATGTGCTCGGAGGTGTCGGCCAGGACGAGGATGTTCGTGGCGGGGGCCAGGCGGCTCCAGGCGCGCAGGGCCTCGTCGATGTCGTCCGGTGAGACCGACGTCCTGGTCAGGGGCGCGGTGGTGGGGAGCTGCGGTCCCGGCGAGATCGGGCCCTGGCGGCCGTCGCCCGACCTGAACCCGGCCCGCCTGACGATCTCCTGCGCCCGCGGGCCGCTCAGCCACGCGGCGAACGCGCTGGACGCCTCGGCCACGGCCGGGTCGCCGGCGGTCACGACGTACGGGTAGTCGAGGTTGATCGTGCCCTCGCGCGGGTGCAGCGCCACCACCGGGTCGGCCGACGGCCGCAGGCCGTGCTGGAAGACCGACTGCTCAGGCACGATCACGACGGGCCGCTGCCAGAACGTGCGGTCGTCCACGGCGGCCAGCATGCTGCGGTAGTCGGGCGCGGAGCCGGCCTGCGCCCACCGGACGAACGCGGTCAGCGCCTTGTCGGCGTCGGGCCCCGAGCCGACGACGTCCCGCGCGGCGGCCACGGTCGCGATGCCGGCGCCGGCCAGCGAGGGGTCGGGCACGCGGACGACGTCGGGCTCGTCGGCGGTGGGCGCCAGCCGCCCGCGTACGGTCGAGGGGAAGACCATCCGCCAGTTCATCTGCGTGCCGCCCACCGAGAAGCGCCTGGCCAGCGACGACCGCGTGGCGAACACCAGCGGCGAACTGGCCACCACGCTCTCCTCGGCCGGCAGCGCGCTCGCGCCCTGCTGGCGGGCCAGCCTGATCCAGGCCGACGAGTCGGCGATCCAGCCGTCGGGCCGCTCGCGCAGCACGCCGGCCCGGTCGCCGATGAGCGTGCGCAGAACCGTGGCCGGCGGCTGCTCGGTCACCTGGACGAGCACGCACCGGCCACCCGCGGCCGTCTTGGTCGCGTTGAACGCGTCGGCCGCCTCCATGACGGCCGGCGCGATGTCCACGGCGGCCGCGACGTCGACCAGAACAGGCTCTCGCGTGCGGCACAGCAGGCCGCCGCCGCCGAAGACGACGACGAGACCGGCCGCGACGATCGCCACGGCCGTCAGCCCCGCCAGCATGCCGCGCCTGAGCGCTTTCCTGCGGCGCTGCTCGGGGGACAGCGCGGCGTGGTGCCGACCCAACCGCACGGTGAACCTCTCTCCCGGGGGAGTGACGATTCTCCCAGCGCCTCACCTGGCGCACGCAAGGCGTTGTTAGAACATGTTACAACTAGGCCAGTGGCAGGACCCTTCTGACGCTCTGGCAGACGCCGTCGCTGGCCGCCGAGGCCGCCAGCCGCTCCGCGCTCGGGACGCCGTACTCGGTGGTGCGCTGCCTGACCGGGCGGCCGCTCACCTCGACCATCGCGCGCAGCTCGCTGATCGTCTTGTACGACCCGTTCTCCGACCCGGCCATCCGGCTGATCGTCTCCTCCATGAGCGTGCCGCCGAGGTCGTTGACCCCGCCCTGGAGCACCTGGCGGCACAGGTCGTCCTGGAGCTTGACCCAGGAGCACTGGATGTTGGCGATGGCGCCGTGCAGCAGAATCCTGGCCAGCGCGTGCACGGCCCTGTTCTCCTGTGCGGTGGGGCCCGGCCTGGCCACGCCCGCGAGGTAGATGGGCGCGCTGGTGTGCACGAACGGCAGCAGCACGAACTCCGAGAAACCGCCCGTCTCCTCCTGCAGACTGCGGATGAGCTTGATGTGCCTGACCCAGTGCAGGTGGTTGTCCACGTGGCCGTACATCATGGTCGAGGTGGTGGGGATGCCCACCCGGTGGGCGGTGGTGATGACCTCGATCCACTCCTTGGCCGGCAGCTTGCCCTTGGTGAGCACCCAGCGCACGTCGTCGTCGAGGATCTCGGCCGCGGTGCCGGGCAGCGAGTCCACGCCGGCCTCCTTGGCGGCCTCCAGCCAGTCGCGGATGGACAGGTTCGTCCGGCTTGCGCCGTTGATGACCTCCATCGGGGAGAACGCGTGCACGTGCATGTCCGGCGTGCGCTCCTTGACCGCCCGCGCGATGTCGAAGTACGCGGTGCCGGGCAGGTCGGGGTGGATGCCGCCCTGCATGCACACCTCGGTCGCCCCGGCCGCCCACGCCTCCTCGGCCCGGTCGGCGACCTGGTCGAGGCTCAGGGTGTAGGCGTCGGCGTCGGTCCTGCGCTGGGCGAAGGCGCAGAAGCGGCAGCCGGTGTAGCAGACGTTGGTGAAGTTGATGTTGCGGTTGACGACGTAGGTGACGTCGTCGCCCACCGCTTCACGGCGCAGCCCGTCGGCGATGGCGGCCAGCTCGTCCAGCGCCTCACCGTCGGCGCCGAGCAGGGCCACGGCCTCGGCGTCCGTCAGCCCGGCCGGGTCGGACCCGGCGCGCCGCAGCGCCTGCCGCACGTCGCTCGGCGTCGCGGCGGCGACCGTGCCGAGCCGCTCGCGCAGGGCGTCCCAGTCGCCGTAGACGTGGTCGAAGTCGTCGCGGCGGTCGTGGGTGCGGCCGGTCGTGTCCACCTCGACGTGCAGGTCCACCCGGCCGGACGCGGCGAACCCGCCGTCGGGCTCCTGCCACGGGCGGCCCTCGAGCACCGCGTCCTCGCGGGCCAGCCCGGTCTCGGGGTCGGCGAGCGCGGCGACGTGGGCGAACAGGCGGGGGTCGAGCCAGGGCTCGCCGGCGCGGACGTACTCGGGGTAGATGGTCAGGCGTTCCCTGAGCGCGAACCCGGCATCGCGCGTACGTGCCGCCAGCTCGTCGATCTGCGGCCACGGCCGCTCCGGGTTGACGTGGTCGGGGGTGAGCGGGGACACGCCGCCCCAGTCGTCGATGCCGGCCCTGATCATCAGCTCGTACTCGGCGTCCACCAGGTTGGGCGGCGCCTGGAGGCGGACGCGGGGGCCGAGCACGAGCCTGGCGACCGCGATCGTGGCGGCCAGCTCCTGCAGGTCGGCGTCCGGCAGGCCGCGCATCGCGGTGTCGGGCTTGGCGCGGAAGTTCTGCACGATGACCTCCTGGACACCGCCGTACTCCCTGGCCACCTTCCTGATCGCGAAGATCGACTCTGCGCGGTCCTCGACGGTCTCGCCGATGCCGATGAGGATGCCCGTGGTGAACGGCACGTTGGAGCGCCCGGCGTCCTCCAGCACCCGCAGCCGCACGGCCGGGTCCTTGTCGGGCGAGCCGTAGTGCGGCTGCCCCTTCTCCTCGTACAGCCGGCGCGACGTGGTCTCCAGCATCATTCCCATCGACGGCGCCACCGGCTTCAGCCGCTGCAGGTCACGCCAGCTCAGCACCCCTGGGTTGAGGTGCGGCAGCAGGCCGGTCTCCTCCAGCACCCTGATCGCCATGGCCCGTACGTAGGACAACGTGTCGTCATAGCCATGGGCGTCGAGCCACTCCCTCGCCTGGTGCCAGCGGTCCTCCGGCCGGTCGCCCAGCGTGAACAGCGCCTCCTTGCAGCCCATCGCCGCCCCCTGCCGGGCGATCTCCAGGACCTCGTCAGGGCTGAGGAACGGCGCGGGCAGCTTGTGGGGCGCAGTCGCGAACGTGCAGTAACCACAGCGGTCCCGGCACAGCCGGGTCAACGGGATGAAAACCTTCTTGCTGTAGGTGATGATCCCCTCGCGGCCGACGGCCCGCAGCCCGGCGTCGCGCACCCGGGAGGCGTGGTCGAGGAGCGTGTCGAGGTGGCCGTCACGGGCGTGCAGCAGGACGGTCGCCTCGGTGACGTCGAGCGTCTTGCCGTCCCTGGCGCGGGCGAGGGCGCGGCGGAGCGCGGAGTCAGAACTCATAAGGTGCACAGTACGTCGGCCTGAGTTCGCCGTACGCACCCAGGGTCGGCTCAGAACGACCGGTAGTCGCGCACCGGCATCCGCGGCCCCCTGGCCGGCGGGCGCAGCCCGGTGAGCCAGACCAGCACGGTCGCCCGGTGCCGATGCCCCGCGTACGGCTCCAGCAGCCGCAGCATCCCCCTGTCGTCGGTCTTCTCCCCCGTCAGGGCGTAGCCGACCAGCTTGGCCAGGTGGAAGTCGCCCACGCTGACCGCGTCGGGGTCGCCGAACGCCCGCTGCCGCACCTCCGCCGACGTCCACACCCCGACGCCGGGCAGCGCCCGCAACAGCCGGTCGAGCTCCTGCGTGGTGGCCGCCGCCTCCAGCTTGTCGGCATGCCAGGCCGCGGTGGCGATGGTCCGCGCGCGGACGGCCTCCGCGCCCGCCCGATGCCAGTGCCAGCTCGGGATCTGCCGCCACACCACGGGCTCCGGCACCACCCGCATGCCCTCGGGCGCCGGGCCAGGCGCGGGCTCGCCGTAGTGCGTCAGCAGCCAGCGCCAGGCCCGCCACGCCTCCCTGCCGACGACCTTCTGCTCCAGCACGGCGGGCACCAGCGCCTCCATGACGCGGCCGGTCCGCCCGATGCGCACCCCCGGATGCTTGCGTACGGCGTCGGCCAGCACCTCGTGCCGGACGCTGAACCCGGACAGGTCGTCGTCCGCGCCCAGCAGCGCGGGCAGCGTCTCCAGCGCCCAGTCGGCGCCCGGCCCCCACGCCCGCCCGAGCACGGTGCCGGCCGCGACGCTCACCCGGAGCGTGCAGGGCCCGTCGGGGGTCCTGGACGTGCGCCAGACCGAGCCGTCATTGCCCCTGCGCCAGGTGGGGTCGCCGCCGCCCCTGCGGTGCGGGTGCAGGGCCAGCTCGACGTCGAGCGGCCCGCCGGGCACCCACCTGCGCTCTTTCACACGTCCAGTCTGCCGTGTGCTCAGACGTCGCTGGAATAGCGCAGCGCCCGCTCGGGCAGCTCGACGCCCGGCCAGATGCGTACGCCGTGCTGCAGCTCGTTGCCGGGCCCCACGATCGCGCCGTCACCGATGACCGCGTCGCGCACCACCGTGCCGGCGCAGACGCGCGCGCCCTGGCCGAGCACGGAGTCGGTGACGGAGGCGCCCGCCTCGACCACGCAGCCGTCGCTCAGCACCGAGCCGGCCACCGTGGCGCCCGCCTCGATCACCGCTCCGGCGCCGACGGCCGTGCCGCCCAGCACCTTCGCCTCGGACGAGACCCGCGCGCCGTCGAGCGCCAGGTACTCGCCGGTCGGGCCGGGCAGCGCGGGCGAGGACAGCCGGCCCAGCACCAGGTCGCGCGAGCCCTGCACGAACGCGGCCGGCGTGCCGACGTCGAGCCAGTAGGTGCGGGTGGCGTAGCCCAGCACGAGCCGGCCCGACTCGATGAGCCCGGGGAACGTCTCGCGCTCGACCGACACGACCTCGTCGCGCGGGATCGAGTCGATCACCGAGCGGGTGAAGACGTAGCAGCCGGCGTTGATGCGGTTGGTGACGGGATTGGGCGTCTTCTCCAGGAAGGCCGTCACGCGGCCCTCGTCGTCGGTCGGCACGCAGCCGAACCGGCTCGGGTCGTCCACTTCCGTCAAATGGAGCGTTACAGCGGCCTCGCGCGCGCGGTGGAGGCGGATCTGCTCGCCGATGTCGTGGCCGGACAGGATGTCACCGTTGAGGATGAGCACCGGGTCGTCGCGCCCCGACGTGAGCGCCTCCGCGGCGTTGCGGATCGCGCCGCCGGTGCCGAGCGGGGTCTCCTCCGTCATGTACTCGAGCGTGAGCCCGAACCCCGAGCCGTCACCGAAGGCCGGTTCGAACATGGACGCCTTGTAGGAGGTCGCGAACACGATCCGGCGCACGCCGAACGATCGCGCCCGCGCCAGCTGGTGGGCCAGGAACGGCACTCCGGCGGTCGGCAGCAGCGGCTTCGGCGTGCCCAGTGTCAGCGGACGCAGGCGCGTGCCCTGCCCCCCGACCAGGAGGATCGCCTCGAGGTCTGGCAAAGAGCTCTCCATCACTCCGTGAGGTTACCGAACTATTCGATCGCGCGTTGATAGGAGCTGAGATGCGCCTCTGCCGAGGCGTCCCAGGTGAATTCGCGGGCCCTGGCGAGCCCCGCCTCCCGCAGTTGCCGCCTGCGCTCGGGCGAGGCCAGCAGCTGGCCCAGCGCGGTGGCGATGCTGTCGGCGTCGGGCTCGGTGTAGGCGACGGCGTCGCCGCCGACCTCGGGCAGCGACGAACGGTGAGTCGTCAGCACCGGCGCGCCGCAGGCCATGGCCTCCAGCACCGGCAGCCCGAACCCCTCGCCGCGCGAGGGGAAGGCCACGACGAGCGCGCCGCCGAGGAAGCCCGGCAGGTCGGGCGCGCTGAGGTAGCCGGGCCTGATCACCCTGACCGTGGCCTCGACCTCCCGGCAGGCGGCGTCCACGTCGTCCTCGTGCACGCCGCCGCCGATGACCAGCGCGGGCGGCCGGTCGAGCCGCTTGACGGCGGCCGCGAAGCCGCGGATGAGGTTGGGAACGTTCTTGCGGGGGTCGAGCGCGCCCAGGAACGCGACGTACGGCTGGCCGTGCAGCCCGCACCTCGTGGCCGCCCGCTGGATCTCCTCCTCGGTCGGCGGGTGGAACTGCGCCAGGTCGACGCCGTGGTAGGCGACGTCGATGCGGGTGGGGTCGGCGGCGAGCACGCGGACCAGCTCGTCCCTGGTGGCCTTGGACGGCACGATGATGCGCCGGGCGTGTCGGACGGCGGTGCGGGTGGCCGAGCGGAAGAAGGAGGCGCGCGGGCTGTGCTGGTCGGGCTCGGTGAACCAGGTCGCGTCGTGCACGGTCACCACGGTCGGCACGCCGGAGCCGAGCGGGATGGAGTAGTAGGGGGCGTGGATGACGTCGGCGCCCGCCTTGCGGGCCAGCAGCGGCAGGCCGCTCTGCTCCCACGCGAGCCTGGCGGCTCTGTTGGTGATGGCGACGGGGCCGGGGATGATCTGGGCGGACGGCGCGAGGCGCCGGTAGCGTTCGGCTTCGGAACGCTGGCAGACGACGGACAGCTCGGCGCCGGCGCGGTCGAGCGCGGCCACGAGCCCGTCCACGTATCTGATCAGCGCGCCGCGGTCCGCGGGGACCGCCGCCGCATCGACGAGCACACGAGGCATACGAAGATCTTCTCCCCTCAAGATCAACGTGGGACGGGCGTCCCCCTCTTGAAATTTCAGCTTATGACCAGCCTCCCCTAAATCGTGGGCCAAATCACACCGAGTCGCGACGAGCTGCGATTCCAGCGGTTCCGGCGCAGATCAGGTCACCGGCGATGATCACAATCCGGGAGGCGAGGGCGACCGCGATGGCGGAGCCCCGGTCGAGCTGCGGGGCGAGCACCGCGACCATGGCCAGCTCCCTGACGCCCGCGCCCGCGGGGATCACGAAGGTCATGATGCCGAGGCACCAGGACAGCGCGAACGCGCCGATGGCGAAGACCAGGCCGCCCTGCGGGACGACGAAGTAGAGGTGCACGCCGTAGGACACCCAGCCGGCCAGCGCCCAGGCGAGCGCGGTCAGCATGCCGCGCCTGGTCAGCGGCCGTTCGAGCGGCTCGCGCTTCAGCTTGCGCAGGGCGAAGCCGATCACCGCGTTGACGACCCTGGGCTCCAGCAGCACGAGCAGCAGCGGGATGAACAGCAGCAGCCAGCCGTATCGGTCCCAGCCGAGCGTGACGAGCGTGACCAGCAGGCCGGTGGCGAGCTGGACGGGCATCATCAGGAAGAACGCCGTCGCGCTGCGCGAGCGCGGCACGCCGAGGTCGCGGCCCATCTCCATCTGGGCGAGCATCGGCCAGACCGTGCCGGGGATGTATTTGCCGAGCTGGCCGACGAAGAACACCTTCGCGGCCGGGCGCAGGCGCAGCGGCGAGCCGAGGTCGGCCAGCAGGGTGCGCCAGGTCAGCATGGCTCCGAGCAGCGCGGCGACCACGGCGACCAGCGAGCCGGCGAGCGCGGGGACCGACAGCCTGGCGAACCCGGCCACCACGGCGTCCCACTCCCTGATCACCGCCCACGCGCCGAAGCCGAGCGCGACGGCCAGGAAGCCGTATCTCACCAACCGGCGAGCCGGTGAGCGCCGGGGCACGGCCTCGGAGGCGGCCTCGTCGGTGGTCACAGCGGCCGCACCCGCTCGGGCGGCTGCGGCAGGTGCGCGCCCACCGGGCGGCGGGCCCGCTTGGTCGCCACCCACAGGTACGTCGGCACGACCGGCAGCAGCAGCTTGAGCACTCCGCGCGGCGTACGTGACAGGACGGCCTTGACCACCTTGCCGAGCACACCCGGGAACAGCTCGCCGCCCGCGAACTTGGTCGGCGTGGCGAGCACGGGGAAGGTGTAGTCCCAGACGTGGAAGGCCCGCAGCATCTTGCGCAGCCCGCGCCGCGTCCTGAACCGCTCGTAGTAGTGGTCGGCCCGGCCGGACGCGCGGACGTAGCGGTCGGCGAGGGCCGGCGGCAGGTAGGACAGGAACGGCAACTTGTAGTGGGGCTCCATGATGCCGAGCCGGTTGCCGAGCCCCAGGTAGAGCACGCCGTCGTCGGACAGCACCCGGTGCATCTCGGCCACCACCGCGTCGGGGTCGACGACGTGCTCGTAGATGTGGTTGAAGACCAGCACGTCGATCGAGCCGTCGGGGAACGGCAGCGCCGTGCCGTCGCCGCAGACGAACGCCACCCGTTCGCCGAACCGGTCGGCCGCCTTGCGCAGCCCCGGCACGTCGATGTCGATGCCCAGCGTGTGGCGGGCACCGGCCTGCGCCAGCTCGTCGGCGATGAAGCCGGCCGAGCAGCCGACGTCGCCCACCGTGAGCCCGTCGAGCGGCCCGTGGAAGTGCTCGAGGACGGCGATGATCTTCGCCGCCTTCCGCCGGCGCTTCTCCTCGTCGAGCATGGCGGACTGGAACTCCGAGTATTCGAGCTGCGCGACCCGTTCTTTCACCACGACTCCCAACCGTACCGACCTCTGCGCCCATCCGACGTCGAACCGCTTTGGCACGGTGGCCGACCACGCGCTGGAGAACGCGGGCGGGACCGGGGAGGGCGTGGGGCGCGCTGGCGCTGGTGGCCGCCGTCGTCTGGCTTTACCAGGCGTACCGCGCGTAACCTGACCCAATGCTCCGCCGCCTGCTGCGCCTCCTCCTCGCCCTGGTCGCGCTCGGTTTCCTGGGCTACGGGCTGGCCGCCAACTGGGAAGAGACCACCGGCGCGCTCGCGCGCATGTCGCCCTGGGCGGTGCTCGGGGCGTTCGGCTCGGTGCTGCTCGGCCAGTTCTTCATGCTGGTGGCCTGGCGGGAGATCCTCGCGGGGCTGGGCACGCGGGTGCCGGTGCGGGTGGCCGGGCGGATCATGTTCGTGGGGCAGCTCGGGAAGTACATCCCGGGTGCGGTGTGGGCGTACGCGGCGATGATGGACCTCGGCCGCGACCACGGCAGCCCGCCGCGGCGCACGTTCGCGACGATCTCGCTGGGCCTGGTGATCAACCTCGGGGTGGCGATCTCGATCGCCGCGGCCACGCTGGGCACGCTGGAGGCGGTGCGGCAGGCGTGGTACCTCGTGCTGCTGGTGCCGGTGATCATCGTCTGCCTGCATCCCAAGGTGCTGACCTGGGGGCTCAACCTGGCCCTGCGCATCGCGCGCAAGGAGCCGCTGGAGAGCGTGCTGCCCGGCCGTACGGTGCTGGTGGCGGTGGGCTGGACGGCGCTCGGCTGGCTCGTCTACGGCCTGCACATCTGGCTGGTGGCCGGGAGCGCCGACCTCTACGTGATCGCGACGGGCGCCTACGCGTTCGCCTGGGCCACCGGCATCCTGACCGTCGTGGTGCCGGCCGGCGTCGGCGTCAGGGAGGGCGCGCTGGTGCTCGTGCTCGGGCCGGTCATCGGCACGCCGGCGGCGCTCGCGGTGGCGATCGTGTCGCGGGTGGCGTTCACGCTGGCCGACGCGGCACTCGCGGGGTTGTTCGTGCTGCTCGGGCGTCAGGCGGCCAGCAGCGTGCCCGCGTACGCCGACCAGAACGGCTCGGGATCGACCGCCTTGACTCCCGACCGCAACCTCTCGGGCTCGCCCGAGGCGTAGAACCGCTCGATCGCCGCGCGCAGCGCGTCCACGTCGCCGGGCTCGACCAGCAGGCCGTCCACGCCGTCGGTGACGTGCTCGGCCAGCGCGCCCACCCTGGTCGCGATCACCGGGACGCCGTGCTCGTGGCCGAGCCAGACGTTCTGGCTGGCCGTGGCGCTGCGGTAGGGCAGCACGAGCGCGTCGGCGGCGGCGAACAGCTTCGGCACCTCGCCCGCGGCGACGTAGCCCGGCCGCAGCTCTACCCGGTCGCCGATGCCCAGCTCGGCGATCAGCGCCTTGGTCTCGTCGAGCCCGCCCCAGAACTCACCGGCCACGGTCAGCGCAACACCTTCGGGCAGCGCCCGAAGCAGCAGGTCGAGCCCCTTGTACGGCCGCACGATGCCGAAGAACAGCAGCCTGCGGTGCACCTCGGCCGAGCGCTCCGCCGTCGTCGAGGGCAGGTGGGGCGGCAGGCCGGCCACGCTGACCGGCTTGGAGGTGAGCCCGCGGGCCAGCTCCGCCTGCTGCTCGGAGTGGGCCAGCACGCCGTCGACCCGCTTGAGCAGCGCCTTCATCAGCGGCTCGTCGTAGGGCTTGCGCTCGTGCGGCAGCACGTTGTGGCACAGGGCGATCGCCTTGGTGCGGCGCTTGAGTCCGTACAGGATGCCGAGGTAGGCGGGCACCTGCACGGGGCTGAGCACGGCGAGCACGACCAGGTCGGCCGAGCGCAGCCGCCGCCCGGCGGCCACCCAGCCGTCGGGCCGCCGCCAGTCGAGCCGCCGGACGGTCCTGTCGTAGGGGGTGCCCTCAGGCGCGGAGATCGTCTGCTGCCCCGGATAGAGGAACGACGGATATTGGGCGCGCCACGACTCGATCACCACGTCGTGGCCGAGCGCCGCCAGCCGGTGCGCCAGCTCCGTGGTGTGCTGGGCCCCGCCCCCCTTGTACGGATACGTCGGCCCGACGATCGCGATGCGCACCGGTCACTCTCCCCGCGAGCGCACGATCAGGTCGGCGAGCAGCGCGACCGACCCGATGAGCATGCCCGACAGGAAGATCATGACGGTGTTGGCGGGGAAGTAGAACGGGTGCTCGATCATGTCCCAGACACCCTTGACGAACCCGATGCCCACCAGCCACAGCGCCGGCGGCATGAGCACCTTGAGCGGGTTGAAGTACATGATCATCCGCAGCACCTGCAGGATGTAGCGGTAGGCGTCGGAGACGAAGCTGAACTTCGACTTGCCGGCCCGCTTCGCGTAGTCGGTCGGCAGGTAGTAGATGTCGTGCTGGTTCATCAGGAACGACAGCGTGATCGTCGTGACGCAGGAGAACCCGGGAGGCAGCAGCCGCAGGTAGGGCCGCGCCACCGACTTGCGGAAGGCCCGCAGTCCTGAGTTGAGGTCGGGGATCTTCTGGCCGGCCAGCATCTCGGCCACCTTGCGGATGACCCACTTGGCCGGCACGCGCAGCAGCTTGTGCGAGCCCTCCTCGCTGGTGCGGGCGCCGACCACCTGGTCGAACGAGGGATCCTTCTCCAGGATCTGCACCAGCTCGGGGATGCGCTCGTTGGCGTAGGACATGTCGGCGTCGGTCCACACCACGATCTCGCCCCTGGCCTCCTGCGTGCCGATGCGCCGCACGGTGCCGGAGCCGCCGTTGCGGTGGAAGGCGCGGATGCGCAGGTGGGGATAGTCGGGCGCGGCCTCCTTGAGCCTGGCCAGCGTGTCGTCGGTGGAGCAGTCGTCGATGGCGACGAGCTCGTAGGTGTAGCCGCTCGAGTCCATCGCCTTGGTGATGCGCTCCACCTCGTCGATGACGTGGTCCTGCTCGTTGTAACAGGGCAGGACGATCGTGACGTACGGCGCTTCTTCCACGGCGGTTCCACTCTTGGGGATCTCAGGCGTGCTCACGGGGGTCGAGGTTACTCTGCCCCACCGGAAGGCGAGTGCACATCACTCCAGCGGGCGCTCCCGATTCCAGGGCTGTTCCTTCCAGTGTGACCCATCCCGGTCAAGCGACGGCCATCCACACGTTGATCCGCAGTGACCAGGTGGCATCGGGGGCCTCAATGAGCGAGCGCTCGTCCTGCCGGGTGACCAGCCGCATCACCTGCGTGGCCCGCCCGTACGGCGCGACCTGCGACTCCTCGGCGCCCAGCAGCACCGGCACCCGGCCGGCCGCGCGCACCCGCCCGATCTGGCGGCGCACCTCGCGTTCCGGCGCGACGTCGGTGCCCGCACGCTTGACCTTGGCGGCCGGTTTTCCGCACATTCCCCGTACGACCTGGACGAACCGGTCGCCGGTCACCCGCTCCACGAACAGCACAGACGCCCGGTCGGGCAACTGCCCGCACATCTCCTCGACCGCCGCCGCCTCACCCCGCTCGACCGGCGTGAACGCGGTGCCGATCGACGTCACCACCGGCGGCGCCAGCACCAGCAGCACCGCCATCACCGTGCCCCACTTGAGCACCAGCGGGCCGTGCCGGTCCATGAGCCGGCGCAGCCGGGCCAGCCCGTACGCGGCCAGCAGGATCACCCCGGGGATCACCACCGGCACCAGGCGGCGGGCGGCCCACGGATGGTCGGGGGTGATCTCAGGGCGCAGCAGCGTCGTGACCGTCGTCCAGCCGACCACCGCGAGCGGCAGCAGCCAGGCGAACGACGAGCCGTCGCGCAGCAGCCTGCGCACCAGGAGGGCGGCGGCGATCGTGGCCAGCGCGAGCGTCGCCGGGCCGACGTACCAGGTGAGCCAGTGCAGGGAGTTCTCGAAGTAGAGGCGGGTGCCGTCCTCCGGCAGGCCGTTGGCGCGCTGGATCTGCCGGATCATCTCGTACGTGCGCCAGTCCTCCGGGTTCGCCGGGTCCCTGGTCACGGTCTGGTACCACGGGCGGGCGTACAGGGCGGCCATCAGCAGCACGGTCAGCACCGCGCCGGTCCTCGGCAGCCAGCTCGGCAGGCTGATCCGGGCCAGGGCAGGGGCGGCGGCCGTGCCCGCGAGGGTGAGCACGAGGACGGCGGCGCAGATGAGCAGCAGCGGCCGCACAGAACCGCTCAGATAGTCGAGGTAAGGCCTGGCCAGCAGATACGCCGCCGCCAGCCCGACGCCGGCCCCGACGACCAGTCCCGCGAGCAGCGGCGGCCCGAGCCGCCCGACCGGCCTGCCCAGCCGGCGCAGCGCGATCAGCAGCCCGGCGAACGCCAGCACCGGCAGCACGTCGCGCAGCCCGTCGATCCTGACCAGCACCGCCAGCCCGAACACCAGCCCGGCCAGCCCCGCCGTGCCCAGGCTCGGCCGGCCGTCACGGGCGCGCGCCAGCGCGTCGTGAGCCAGGGCCAGCCCGCCGAACAGCAGGATCATCGACGGGATCTCGCTGAAGGTGGTCCGCGAGGTGTAGAGGACCGGCATGCAGACCGCGAACGCCGTCGCCGCCAGGATCGCCCACCGCGCCCCCGCCAGCCGCGCCACCACGCCGCCCAGTGTGAGCACCGCGAGCGCGCCCAGCACGGCCGGCACCACGAACGGCGCACCCAGCCAGTCGCCGATCGAGAACAGCATCGGCGGCCCCGGCATGAACTGCGGCAGCACCCCGCCGTCCACCGCGTAGAACCCGACGCTGTCGAACTCCAGCCCCGCGTCGGGGCCGCCGAACGCCTCGGCCTGCGCCGGGATCGGCAGCGAGCCGTGGGCGGCGATCCAGGCGGCGTACTGGGCGTAGGTGGCCGGGTCGCGCCTGACGGCGAGCTGCTCGCTGTGCAGGAGCACGTTGAACACCCCGGACGCCACCGCCACGCCGACGACCCCGCCGAGCTGCCACCAAGCCGCCCGCAGCGCTCCGGCCCACATGCCCCGGGTGCCCGCCCAGCACAGCAGCACCGCCATGGGGACCCCGAGCACGGTGACGAGCACCGGCGTGAACCGGCCGAGCAGCAAGAGCGGCAGCCCGGCCAGCAACCAGCCCGCCACGGCCAGCGCGGGGAGCACGGACAGCGCGGCGAGCCACCGGCCGGGACGATGATCGTGTTCCATCGGAGACCGAGCGTATCCAACCCCGCACACCCCTCGCGGCCACGGGAGCCGCCAGACGGCCCGGAGGCACGGGAGAGGCGAAAACGCCGGTAGCGTACGCGACGTGCCGGAGAAGGACCAGCGGTTGGTGACCAGCCTTGAACCGCGGAGAACCCGGCGTACGCCCGGCCTTGACGCGGTCGAAGAACGCGCGGGCGGTGCTCAAGGGCGGCGTCGTACACCGTGCGGTGGTCCTCCAGGCACGCGGCGAGCGCGGCGGCCTGCTTGACCGTGGGGCGCAGCAGGAACGTGAACGACCTACGCACCGCCACCGCCCGTGGACGGCCGCTCGTCCCGCGTCTCGGTGGAGCGCCGCACCGTCTCGGCCGGCACCGCGCCGGCCGTGGCCACGCGGCAGGTCCGCGACCACAGCGTGGGCAACCGGGAACGCAGGTGCCCGAACTCGGCGCGCAGGTGGCGGGAGGTGAGCCCCTTGAACTGGCCGGCCATGGACGACGGCGAATTCTTCGGCAGGGCTTGACGAACAGGTGCACGTGGCCGGGCATCACCCAAGCGCCACGACCTCCCAGCCGTGCTCGCCGACCTCGGCACGGATCAACTCCTCCAGGTGGTCCTTCATCCGGCCGCCAAGGACCCGGCAGCGGTACTTCGGACACCACACCACGTGGTATCCAAGGTCGTACGCCGCGCCCGGGAAAGCGCGCACCTGCCGAATCACACGATCGTTATAACAGCGCTGTCCAGGTCACGCGCGACGAAACGGAGACCTCTCATGTGCAGACCAGGCGGGTCACTGCACGCCCGGGCCTCGACGGCCCTCCCGCTCCCGGCTCCCCCGTCGCCTCAAGGCGACGGTCCCCTCGGGAGACTCTGATGGCGGGCCCGCACGCCGAAAGGCCCGCGAACCCCACACCTTCAGAACAGCCCACGAGCCCACAGCCGCACGCGGACGGCCAGGCGACGCCCACAGACCAGGCGAAGCGCACGGAGGCCGCAGAGACGGAGGAGGCCGCGGGGGCGGTGAAGCGGGGCGGGCGGCGGCGGAGGGGGGCCGGGGCGCGGGAGCGGGTGCGGCGGCATCGGTGGTTCCTCGCCGTGCTGGGGCTAGGGGCCGTGATGCGGCTGCTCGCCATGCTGGGGTACCGGCCCGCGCTGTGGTTCCCCGACTCCTACACCTACATCGTCACCGTCTTCAGGCCCCGCCCCGACCTGGTGCGCCCGGCCGGCTACTCGATGTTCCTCAAGCTGCTGGAGCCGCTGCACGCGTTCGGCGCGGTGACGGTGGCGCAGCACCTGCTGGGCCTGGCGACCGGGGTGCTGATCTACCGGGCGGCGCGCAGAGCACCCAGGTGGGCGGCGACGCTGGCGGCGGTGCCGGTGCTGCTGGACGCGTACCAGATCGAGCTGGAGCACCTGCTCGTCTCCGACACGCTCTTCATGTTCCTCGTGGCGACGGCGGTCGTGCTGGCCACGACGGCCCGCCCCGCGACGGTGGCGGGCATCGGCCTGCTGCTGGCGGCGGCCACGCTGACGAGGACCGTCGGGCAGCCGCTGATCGTCCTGCTGGCGGCCTGGTTCGTGCTGCGCGGGCGGATCAGACTGGCCGGTGTGCTGGTGGCGGTCGCGCTGGTGCCGCTCCTCGCATACGGGGCCTGGTTCTACGCCACGTACCAGCGGGTGGGCCTGATCGGCGCGAACGGCGTCTTCCTGTACGCCCGCACGATGTCCTTCGCCGACTGCGCCGAGATGGACCCGCCGCCCGACCTGCGGGAGCTGTGCGACGCGCGCCCGCCCGACCAGCGGCCGCCCTCGCAGGAGTACATCTGGGCCCAGGACTCCCCGCTGGTGCGGCGGCCCGGCATCACGTTCACGAAGGAGACCGACGACCTGGCGGCCAGGTTCGCGATGCTGGCGATCACCAAGCAGCCGCTCGACTACGCCGGGTCGGTGCTGTCGGAGCTGGCCCGCACCTTCCGCTGGGACCGCCCGGTCTATCCGGACGCCGAGATCTACGGCTACTACCAGTTCCCCGACGAGCGCCCCGGGCCACCTGGCCGCTATCCCGCGCAGGTCGGCGCCGAGTATGCCAAGCTCTACGAGCAGGGTGCGATCGGCACGGAGATCGTCGAGCCATATGCCGGCTGGCTGCGGGCCTACCAGAGCGTGGCGCGCCTGCCCGGCACGCTGCTGCTGGCAGTCCTGCTCGTGCCACCGGTGGCGGCGATCGCCCGCAGACGCGCGGGTGAGCGCCCGGGCATCCGCCTGACGACGCCTCCGCCCTGGCTGGCGCCCTGGTCGGTGGCCGTCGTGCTGCTGATCACGCCGGCCGCGGCCGCCGAATTCGACTACCGGTACGTCCTGCCGGCCGTGCCGGTGGCCTGTCTGGCGGCGGCCCTCGCCATCGGGCCCGCGGAACGGAGACGACGCGAACAAGGACGCGAACAAGGACGCGAACGAGAACGACGCGGCCGGGGACGTGACGAGCGAGGACGCCCTGGTCGCGGAGAAAGAGTTTGGCGATGATATTCCACCCAATGTCCGGCTCTGAGTATGCTGTGCGGCGGAAACATCACACCCGGGTCACGGCCGTTCCCCACGTTCATGACCCGTGGCACGCCGTACGTGACCTAGTCTCGTGGCGCGGAGCGACCATGCCGGCGGCGCAAGGAGTGAGGTCGGGGGGCGTATGACTGACTACAGGAGCGTGCCGGTAGTCGATTCCGTGCACGACCGCCGATCGGCCTCCACCCAGCCGGGCAGCAGGATGGCCCGCAGGGCGGCCGCCGCCGCCCCGCCGCCTCCGCCGCCGCCCGACGACCGTCCCCCGCGCAGCCACCGCTCGGGCGGCTCCGGCGGCGGTCAGACCAAGATGCGCGTGCTGGCGTACGTGAGCATCGGCGTCACCACGGTCATGGTGGCGGGTGCGCTGACGGCGTACACCGCCTATCGCGACGCCTTCGGCAACATCAACGAGAAGAGCGTCAAGGAAGACATCATCAACCCCCGCCCGCCCGACACGGGCGCGCTCAACGTGCTGCTCGTCGGCTCCGACACGCGCGCGGGCGCCGGCAACGCGAAATACGGCCAGCAGCTGGCCCGCGAGGCCGACGCGGGCGGCAAGCGCACCGACACGATCATCCTGCTGCACCTGTCGCCCGACCGCGACAAGGCACGGCTGATCAGCTTCCCGCGCGACTCCATGGTGCAGGTCCCCAAGTGCAAGAACGAGGCCACCAAGCAGGAGATGCCGCCGCGCCGCGACATGATCAACTCGGCGTACAACTCGGGCGGCATCGCCTGCACGATCTCCACCATCGAGACCCTCACCGGCATCCGCGTCAACCACTTCGTCGAGGTGGACTTCAGCGGGTTCAAGAACATCGTCGACGCGCTCGGCGGCATCGAGATCTGCCTCAAGTCGGGCGTCAACGACAAGGCGTCCAAGCTGGTGCTGCCGCCCGGCAAGAGCCTGCTCAACGGCGAGAAGGCGCTCGGCTACGTACGCCTGCGCAAATACGGCGACGGCAGCGACATCCAGCGCATCAAGCGCCAGCAGATCTTCCTCAGCAAGGTCGTCGCCAAGGCCACCAGCAGCGAGCTGCTGACCGACGTGGGCCGGCTGCGCGACTTCATCGCCGCGGCGGCCGGATCGGTCACCATGGACCCCGAGCTCGCCAACGACACCGAGCAGCTCATCCAGATCGCGCTGAGCGCGAAGGAGATGACCGCCAACGGCGTCAAGTTCACCACCGTGCCCTGGGTCCCCGACCCGGAGGACACCAACCGGGTGGTCTGGAAGCAGCCCGACGCCAACGAGCTGTTCACCTCGATCAAGACCGACACCGAGGTGACCAAGACCGCCGAGGCGGGCGCCGACACGCCGGCCAAGCCTAAGGCCAAGATCAAGCCTGAGCAGGTGCGCGTCCAGGTGCTCAATGGCACCAAGACCGTCGGCAAGGCCCGCGAGGTGGCCGACGAGCTGGCCAAGCAGGGCTTCACGGTCGTGGGGCTGGGCAACTACGAGGCCCCGGGCGGCGTGAGCCTGGCCAAGAGCGAGATCCACTACTCCAAGACCGCCGAGACCGCCGCCGACCACGCCCTTACTCTGGGCGGGTCCGTCCTGCCGAAGCCGCAGGCCGCGTCCGGGAAGGTGAAGGCGGTCGGCGCGCAGCCGTACACCGGGGCCGTGGCCACCACGACCGGTGCCGGGGCGCCCGCGAAGGGCACGCCGGTGATCCAGCTCGTGGTCGGCGAGGACTTCGACTCGGTCAAGGTGACCAAGCTGCCCGACAGCGTCAACAACAGCACCATCACCGCGTCCGAGCAGAAGAACGTGTGCACCTGAGGCTCCAAGTTCCCTGTGTAACGAGCCGTTCTGGCTCGCTACGAGAGACAGGAGTCTGAAGGCGGGATAGTCTGTGGCGGTCGGCGACGCAGCGCTGAACGGGCCCGCAACAGTCCATCACCGCGCTGCCGTCGTGTTCCCCGGCCCCGAGCGAAGCTGAGCGACTTCCTTCTGTGTCTGACACCAGTTCCTCCCGACCGGCCACGACCCCGCGGCGTCCCGAAGAGGAGGGACCTGCCAACACGGGATCCCGCTGGCCGCTGCCGGAAGAGACCTTCTGGAGCGAGTCCACCGACCCGCACGGGGTGGCGCCAGGCGAGCTGACGCAGCCCCAGCCGGCCATCACCCCGGACGCTCCCGCCCCCCGGTCTCGCGGCACGAGCCCCG
The DNA here is from genome assembly GCF_040677005.1 of Nonomuraea sp. NPDC049421. NCBI lineage: Bacteria > Bacillati > Actinomycetota > Actinomycetes > Streptosporangiales > Streptosporangiaceae > Nonomuraea > Nonomuraea sp. NPDC049421. The sequence continues at coordinate 34,598 of NZ_JBFAQA010000023.1, read as the reverse complement.
AGGCCGGACGCTCGCGTGGCCGCAGAGGCGCCGACGCCGGCCACCCCTACTCCAACGGCCACGGCTCCGAGCCGGCCCGGCCGCTCGCCGACGACCGGCGCGCCGACCCGGGCTCGCCGCTCGCCAACGGCCGTGGCGCGGAGGCAGGACAGCACCGAGGCCACGCCCCCGAGGGCGGACAGCACCGCGGCCTGGCCCCGGAGGCCGGCCAGCCCCGTGGCCGCGCACCGGAAGCCGGTCCGGCTCGTGGCCGCGGCTCCGAGGCCGGACAGGCCCGCAGTCGTGGTGCAGAGGCCGGACAAGCTCGCGGTCGTGCTCCGGAGGCCGGACAACCCCGTAATCGTGGTGCAGAGGCCGGGCAGGCCCGCGCCGCCGCCCCCGAGATCGGCGAGCGGCGTGCGCAAGGCCGCGACGCCGCCGCCCCTGGGGGCAGGCGGGCTCGGGCCGTGGCGGGCGACGAGCCCGTGGTGGCGCCGCGCGGGCGGCGGGCCAAGGAGCCGGTCGCGGGGCCTGACGGGGTCCTGGTGGCGGGAGGCCCTGGGCCGGGACAGTCCGTGCCTTCCGGACAGCCCGAGGGGCAGCCGGCCGGACAACCTGCGGGGCGGACCGCCGGGCGACGTGCCGAGCAGCCCGCCGTTCCGGTGGCAGCGGGCGCCGGGCAGCAGCACGCGGCGACGCCGGGCTCGGGCGCCCAGGAGCGGCCGGAGCCGCAGCAGCAGCCCGACAAGCCGAAGCGCAAGCGCGACCCGTTCCTCGACAACGTCAAGTTCGTCCTGATCGCCCTGGTGCCGATCGGCCACTCGCTGGTGCCGACGCTGGCCGCCGACTCGGCGCGGGCGGCGTACATCTTCATCTACACGTTCCACATGCCGCTGTTCGTGCTGATCAGCGGCTACCTGTCCAGAAACTTCTGGAACTCCAACGCCAAGACCAACAAACTGGTCGACACGTTCCTCATCCCGTACGTCATCGTCGAGGTCGGCTACGCCGCGCTCCGCTTCGCGCTGGGCCAGAAGTGGAGCCTGACGATCATCGACCCGGCGTGGCTCAACTGGTACCTGCTGGCGCTGCTGTTCTGGCGGCTGTCCACACCGGTGTGGAAGCGGATGAGATACCCCGTCCCGGTGGCGATCGCCATCTACCTGTTCGCCGGGTTCTCCCAGATCTCGGGCGACTTCAGCATGGACCGCTTCTTCGGCCTGCTGCCGTTCTTCGTGATCGGCCTCGTGATGCAGCCCGAGCACTTCGAGATGCTCAACCGCCGCTGGATCAAGGTCCTCTCGGTGTTCACCGTGCTGGGCGCGGCGGCGGTGGCCATCTACATCGCGCCCAAGTCGCCGCTCGGCCCGTTCTACTACAAGAACAGCTACCAGGACCTGCACCTGTCCTGGTGGATGGGCCTGGGCGTGCGTACGGGCCTGCTGATCTGCGCGCTCGCGATGTGCTTCGCGGTGCTGGCGCTGGTGCCCAGGAAGGAGACCTGGTACACCGACCTCGGCACCCGCACGCTCTACTGCTACCTGCTGCACGGCATCCCGGTGCTGATCGCCAAGGAGATGGGCTGGCTGTCGGTGCCGTGGCTGTACGGCCCGCTGGGCGTGCTCGCGATCGCGTCGAGCTGTTTCGCGCTGGCCATCATCCTGTGCCTGGCCGAAACCCGCACGCTCTTCAAGTGGGTGCTCGAACCCCGCCTGACCTGGCTCTATCGCCGCCCCTCACGAAGTTAAGCGATCGTTCCCCCCGCATTAACGCCGTTGACCGGGTGGGCGCGGAGCATCGACCCATGCGCGCATGTGTCGCCACGACCGTCCATCATCCCGAGGACGCCCGGATCATGCACCGGCAGATCCGGGCGCTGCTCGACGCGGGCCACGAGGTGACTTACGTGGCGCCGTTCACCCATTTCAACGTGACGCCCGCCATGGAGCTGACCGCGGTGGACGTGGCGCACCTCGCCTCGCCGGGCCGCGCGCGGGCCGCGCTCAGACGCGGCCTGCGGGGCGCGGACCTGCTGATCGTGCACGAGTACCGGCTGCTGCGCACGCTGCCCCACCGGCGCCCTCACGTCGTCTGGGACGTACGCGAGCAGGTCTCCCCCAGGCGGCTGGCCCGCGCGCGGCGGCGCCACGAGGTGATCACCGCCGCCGAGGTGCCCGAGGCGACCCTGGTCTCCTCCGCCCCGCCGGCGCCGGGCGACACGAGGGTCGTGCACCTCGGCCGCCTGTCGGTGGAGCGCGGCGTGATGGAGCTGATCGGCCTGGCCGAGCGGCTGGTGCCGCACGGCATCAGGCTCGACCTGATCGGCGCCGCCGCCCCCGGCGTCCGCCCGTTGCTGCGCGACGCGCAACGGGTGGGCCTGCTCGACTGGTACGGCCACGTCCCGCTCCGCCACGCCCTGCGCATGGCGGAGGGTGCGCTGGCGGGCCTGTCGCTGGCCGACGCCACGGTGCCCACGCCGCCCACCAAGATCCTCGACTACATGGGCCGCGGCCTGCCGGTGGTCACCACCCCGCAGGGCGCGGCGACGGTCGAGGCGGCCGGCTGCGGGCTGGTGGTGCCGCTGGACGTGGACGCGGTGCTGAACGCCGTCCTGGACCTCAAGGAGGACCCGGCGCTGCGGCTGAAGCTGGGCGCGCTCGGGCACGTGGAGGCCCGCCTGCACCACCACTGGCCCGACCACGCGGCCGCGTTCGTCCAGCGGGCCGAGACGTGGGCGGCGCGCCCGTCCAGGGCGGGCCACGATGGCGCCGCGGGCTGGTTTCCGTTGCCCCGACACAGCCGGACGCCACCCGGCGCGGGAATGGCCACAGGACGTGGCGGTTGATGTACTGGTCTTATGGCATCGCATCTGATCCAGGGCCGGACGCTGGACATGCCCGTGCGGGTGAGGGACGCCGAGGTGTGCAGTGCCTTCTACCCGGTGCGTGCCGACGCCGCCCGGGCGGTGATCGCCTACTCCGGGCTCGACGTGGCCGAGGTGCTGCCCGGCAAGGCCGTGTGCGTGCTGGTGTTCGTCGACTACCGCGACGGTGACCTCGACGCCTATCACGAGTTCGGCATGGCCTTCCTGGTCCGCAGGCCGGGCGTCCCCGCGAGCGTGGGCCCTGGCGAGCTGCGGCACGCGGGGGTGTTCGTGCACTGGCTGCCGGTCGACCAGACGTTCACGCTGGAGGCCGGGCGGTCGTTGTGGGGGTTCCCGAAGGAGCTGGCCGACATCGAGCTGCGGCTGCGGTCGCCGTACAAGCGGTGCATCCTGCGCAAGGACGGGCGGCTGGTGCTCGACCTGCTGGTCAAACCGGGCGCGCCGGTGCCGGGGGCGAGCGTGATGGCGCCGCTCGACGCCTACACGCACCGCGACGGCGTCACCAGGGTCGTGCCGTGGACCGTGCGGGCCCGCGGCGCCCAGGTGCGTCCCAGCGGCGCGCTGATCCGCCTGGGCAACCACCCCATCGCCAAGGAGCTGAGCGAGCTGGGGCTGCCCAAGCGGGCGATGTTCAGCAGCACGGTCGCGCACGCCGCGATGTGCTTCGGCGAGGCCAGGCGGCTGTGACCGTCGGGCTATGACCGTCGGGCCGTGACCGTCGAGCTGCGAACGTCAGACGATGGGCGGGCGGCCCAGCTTGACCATGCGCCACGCGGTGCGCCACGCCATCGGCCGCCGCTCGCCGGCCGGGGTGCGCAGGCCCTCGAAGAAGCCGGAGAACCAGGCTTTGAGCGCGGCCGACGAGCCGCGCTCGCGCACCAGCGTGAGCACCACCCAGTTGGTGAGGTAGAGGAAGGCCAGCGGCCACGGCAGGTTGCGGCGGGCCAGCCAGACCCGGTTGCGGGCGTTGAGGCGGTAGAACTCCGCGTGCCTGGTCGGCGGCACCTGCGGGTGGTACATCACCGTCTCGGCGTCGTATTCGATGCGGTAGCCCTCGCCGAGCAGCCGCCAGGCCAGGTCGGTCTCCTCGTGGGCGTAGAAGAACCGCTCCGGCAGCCCGCCGACCTGGAGGAAGGCCGAGCGCCTGATCGCCGACGCGCCACCGAGGAACGTGGTGACGGGCGACGAGCGCTGCGGGTCGCCGGCCCGCAGGCGCGGCACGTGGCGGCGCTGGCCGATGCCGCCGTCGGGGTCCATCACCCGGAAGGAGATGACCGCGAGGTCGGGCTCGGTGGCGAAGCGGTCGCGCACGTGGGAGACGACCTTCTGGTCGGCGTACCAGCCGTCGTCGTCGAGGAACAGCACGACGTCGCCTGAGCACTCTTCGACGCCCCGGTTACGGCCGGCCGGGATGCCGGTGTTGTGGTCGAGCCGGATCGATTTCACGACCGCGGCCGAACCCTCGGGTGGCGTCGCCGACAGCTGGGGCACGTCGGCTCCGTTGCCTACGATCACCACCTCGACGTCGCCGTCGACCTGGTTGAGCGCGGACTCGACCGCCCGGTTCAGCTCCGCAACCCGGTTGCCCATGGTGAGGATGACGCACGAGATCTTCAACGAATCATCGTCCTGACGCGTTGAGAACACGAGCGGAGCATTCTTTCATGATCACCGAGTCTGCTGGTCTGCATGGTCCTGGATGGTGAAGCTAAGCGTATCGGAACCGACAGTGAACCCCCACCGAACCGCGGACGTCCGATCAATACGACGGACAAGACGCCTCGGCGGTTCCGGTGGAGATCAAGCAAGTCGTCTCGATGCCATGATGCTGATCAGATGCAGCACCACTTGCACGGCGGCGGCGATGGCGCAGGCCACCACGAGCACCCGCGTGGCCGTCGGCACGCCGATGACCGCGTCGATGACCGCGGTCACCACGGCCAGCAGCGACAGCTCGATGGGCTGCATGATGCGGTGGAACTGCGTCGCCGCCAGGATCCGCCGGCCCAGCCCGAGCAGCCCCGAGCGGAACTGCACGGCCGCCGCCTCGGTGGCCGCGCCCAGCCCGCCCTTGGCCCTGGCCACCTCCACGAGGTCGCTCTCGGCCTTGATGAGGATGGCGCCGAGCGCCCCCGCGAAGCCGAGCACGGTGTACCAGTCGGGCAGCACCTCGGAGGCCCGCCAGCCGAGCCCGGCCAGCACGGCCGCCTCGGCGAAATAGGCGCCCACCCGGTCGAGGTAGACCCCGGCCGGCGAGGTCGTGCCCCTCCAGCGGGCCAGCTCGCCGTCGGAGCAGTCGAGCAGCAGGTAGACCTGGATGAGCAGGGCGGCGAGCACGGCCGCCCACAGCCCCGGCAGCGCCAGCACGAACCCGGCCGCCACGCCGGCCACCGTCATCACCCAGGTGAGCTGGTTGGGCGTGACGGGGGTCTTGGTCATCGCCCAGGTGACGTAGATGGACAGCCGGCGCATGTAGAGCACGCCCGCCCAGTGCTCGCCGTTACGGCGCTCCAGGTGGCCCGGGGGCTGGGCCACCTGCCTCAGCTCAGCTACCGAAGGCCCGGACATAGTCCCCCACCCGATCGCGAATCTCCGAATCCTGCATCCGCAGGTGCTCCAGGATCGTGTAACGGCCGGGGCGAGTGGCCGGGGCCAGCGCGACGACCTCGGCGAACTGCTCGGCGCTCAGCCCGATGTCGCCGGGCACGACGGGCAGCTCGTGGCGGCGCAGGCAGCCGACGACCTGCTCGACGCGGGCGGCGTCCTCGCGCAGGAAGAAGCAGAAGGCGGCACCGATGCCGGCGAGCTCGCCGTGGTTGGAGGTGCCGGGGAAGAGCTGATCCACGGCATGAAGGATCTCATGGTCTCCACCGCTCGCGGGCCGGGATGAGCCCGCTACCACCATGGAGATTCCCGACAGGATCAGCGACTCGGCGAGCACGGTCAGGAACGCGTCGGACTCGATGGAGTCCTTGCGCCCGATGAGCGCCTCCGCGGCGGTGCGCGACATCGAGCAGGCCAGCCCGTCGATGGGCTCGCCGCGCTCGACGTTGCCGAGCTGCCAGTCCTCGATCGCCGACAGGTTGCTGATGACGTCGCCGACGCCCGCCCGCACCAGCGACTTCGGCGCGCTGTGCACGAAGTCGAGGTCGACGAGGATGGCGAGCGGCATCGGCACCCCGAACGTGCCCTTGCCGCCCTCGTAGACCAGCGAGGCCGTGGGCGAGCAGATGCCGTCGTGGGACAGGTTGGTGGCCACGGCCACCATGGGGATGCCGGCCAGCGACGCGGCGTATTTGGTCGCGTCGATCGTCTTGCCGCCGCCGACGCCCACCACCACCTCGTAGGCGCCCTTGCGCAGGTCGGCGCCCAGCGAGACGGCCGCGTCGACCGTGCCGTCGGCCACCCTGAACACCTCGGCCTCGCCCAGCGTGGGCGCGATGAGACTCTCGATGTGGTCGCCCTGGCCGGGGCCGACCGCCACGGCGACCCGGCCGGAGGTGGCCACGCGGCTGTCGGCCAGCAGGGCGCCGAGCTCGGCCACCGCGCCCCGCCTGACGTCCATCGTCAAGGGCGCCGGCAACATCCTCGCGAGAAGCGGCATGCGCGCCCCCTCAGTAGTGGACGGCTATGGTGCGGGCCTTGGCCAGGTCGTCGTGGTTGTCCACCTCGACCCAGTCGACCTCGCCGATGGGCGCGGCGTGGATCAGCTCGCCGCGATCGACCATCTCCTGGTAGCCGTCCTCGTAGTAGAGCTGGGGGTCGCGCTCGTACGTGGTCTTCAGTGCGTCGGCCAGCCGGTCGGCCGCGCCCGGGCGGATGAGGGTGGCGCCGATGTACTCGCCGTAGGCGTCGGCCGGGTCCATCAGCTTGGTGATGCGCCGCAGCGCGCCCTCGGGCGTCAGCGTGACCTTCATCTCCTCGTCGGCCAGCTTCTTCACGTTGTCGACGGCGAGCAGCACGTCGCTCGTCTCGGGAGCCGACAGCAGGGTCTTCTCCACCGAGACGGGGTGCACGGTGTCGCCGTTGACCAGCAGCACGCCCTGGGCGAAGTAGTCGCGGGCGCACCACAGGGAGTAGGCGTTGTTCCACTCCTCGGCCTTGTCGTTGTGCACGAGGGTGAGCCGGACGCCGTGGCGCTCCTCCAGCTCGTCCTTACGCTCCTGCACGGCCTGCGCCGCGTAACCGACGACGACCACGACCTCGCGCAGGCCCACCTCGGCGAGATTGCGCAGCGAGATGTCCATGATCGTGGTTTCGCCGTCGACCGGCACGAGCGCCTTGGGCAGCGTGTCGGTGTACGGCCGCAGGCGTCGTCCGGCCCCAGCGGCCAGAACCATTCCCAGCAACGTGCACTCCTCAGTCGGCATGACTTCCGTGGCCCAAAGAGTATTCGTCTTTGGACCCCGTGCGGGTAATCCGGCGTTAGTCTTGCGTTCCCGCCTCGGCGGCCTCCACCCCGGATCGGGGTGCGGCGAGCCAGCACGTGAGGCTCTCCCAGCCGAACAAGCCCCAGAGATAGATCGCGAGCACGACGTAACCGCTGCTCAGCCACCCTGACAGGGCGATCAGCGAGATCGCCATCATCCTGCCGTCCCAGCCGAGCCCGAGGGTGGCCAGCCACGGCGGTGGATAGACGCGCTGGCGCAGCCTGTAGACCAGATCGTAATGATGGAAGGCGAGCGCGCCGAGCAGCACGAAGATCAGCACGGGGTGCACGCCGTTGGCGAAGCCGCAGGCGGCGATGAAGGTGTACTCGATGAGCCGCAGGATCGGCGGCACGAGCCAGTCGAACCTGCCGTCGTGCGGGTGCGTGCTGCCCGGGCCCGCCAGCAGCAGCGTCACGGCGGGCGCGAACACGGCCAGCCCGTCGGCCCCCGCCACGCCGATGACCAGCAGCACGCCCGTCACGAACGTGCCGGCGAGCACCGGCGGCAGCGGCGGCAGCTGCCCGGCCACGAGCAGGCCCATGGCGCGCGAGAGCGGCCCGTCGTCGCGGTAGGCGACGACGGTGCTGTTGGGTACGGGGGTCATCTGCACCGATATCACCTGGCCGACCTCGCGATCCGTCCGGCGAGCTGGTAGAGGGCGGCCACGCCGCCCCAGCTGAGCAGCGCCAGGAACGTCACGCGGGCGTTCCAGAACGCGGCGGTGACGGCGATCAGCGCCATGCGCTCGCCGATGGGCAGCACGATCATCTTCTTCAGCCAGCGGGCGATCGTGTCGCGTTCGAGCCGGTGGGCGAGCTTGAGCACCCCGCCCGGCGCGCTGCGCACGTCCTGGGTCTCCAGCAGGCTGCGGGTGGGCCGGCCCCAGGAGGCGCCGACGCGGGCGCCGTCCTCGACCGCCCCCGCGTACGTGGCGTCGATGCCGTGCCTGACCACCTGGAGGACCATGGCGGCCACGGCGAGGTACCAGATGCCGGGGCCGGCGTAGCCGGCCGCCAGGCCGACGTAGACGGCGTACTCCTTGAGCCGGTCGGACATGCCGTCGGCCCACGCGCCGAGCGGCGAGAAGCTGCGCGTGTAGCGGGCGAGCTGCCCGTCGAGGCAGTCGAGCGCGAACGACAGGTAGAGCAGCGCCGCGCCCAGCACGAGCGCGCCGCGGGTGCCGCCCGAGAACCACACGGCGGCCAGCACCGCGAGCCCCGCCGAGATGCCGGTGACGGTGTTGGGCGTGAGCTTGAGCCGTACGGCGGGCTTGATCAGGTGGCGGGTCCAGGTGGAGACGAAGAAGGTGGCGAAGAAGCCGTCGTCGGCCTTGACCGAGGTGTCGAGCCTGACCTTGGCCTCGTCGACCTCGGCCAGCCGGCGTACGGCGGCGTCGGCGGCGTTCTGGCCGGTGACCCGGTCGGCGTGCAGCGAGCCGATCGCCGCGGCCCGCACGCTCACCCCCGACCTGACGAGCCCGACGAGCAGCAGGTCGACCGCCTCCACCGGGGTGACGGGGCCGAGCCTGCCCTCCTCGGCCAGCTCCGCCAGCTCCTCGGCGACGTCGGCGAGCGTGCCGAGGTCGGCCTCGCCGGCCTGCAGCACGCCGCGGAAGGTCGCGTTGGACTCGGGCACGAGGTGGAACGAGCTGCCCGCGGCCACGACCTTGCCGCCCTCGACGCGGACGGGCGGGCGCATCGGGGCGGCGGTCGCGTCGTGGGAGATGAGCGCGGCGGTGCAGCGCGCGGGATGTTCGAGGAGCAGCGCGAGCGCCTCGGTGTGGGCCACCAGGTCGGCGGGCAGCACGGCCACCGCGCCCGTGGTGGTGCGGACGATCTTGGCGATGCCGCGCAGGTCGGCCGCGAGGCCGCCGCCCGCGCTCATCACCTGCACCTCGCGGACGGGCAGGGTGGCGAGCTGGTCGTTGAGCCGGTCGAGCAGGGTGCCGTCGCCGCTGAGAAGCCTGCCGGCGGGCGTCGTGGCGAGCAGCACGACCGACGTGGCCGTGCTTTCGCGGGTCAATGAGTCGGGCAAAGCGCAGGTCTCCTCCCGGTCGGGGTGGAGTGCGTGGACTGGGGGGTGCGTAGACACAGCGTAGCGACAGGTCAACGCGATATCACGGACCGGCACCGTTACGCTGCCCGTATGAATTCACGGCTGCGATCGGTCGGAGTGCTCCTCGCGGGCGGTGTCGGACAGCGGGTCGGGGCGGCCACGCCCAAGCAGCTCATCGAGGTGGCGGGGCGGACGATCATCGAGCACTCGCTGGCCGCGTTCGAGCGCGCGCCGGAGATCGACGAGGTCGTGGTGCTGATGACGCCCGGATACGCCGACCGGGTGCGGGAGATCGTGGCGGCCGGCGGCTACCGCAAGGTGAGCAAGGTCGTGGACGGCGGGTCGAGCCGTACGGAGAGCACGTGGCGGGCCCTGCAGGCGATCGGCGCGCAGGAGTGCAACGTGTTGCTGCACGACGCCGTACGCCCGCTTCTGGAGCCCCGGATCATCACGGAGTGTGTCCGCGCGCTGGAGACCCACGAGGCCGTCAACGTGGCGATCCCGAGCTCCGACACGATCTTCACGGCCGTGCCCGAGGACGGCGGCGAGGTGATCGGCGAGGTGCTCGACCGGTCGCGGCTGCGGCGCAGCCAGACCCCGCAGTGCTTCCGCCTGTCGGTCATCAGGCGGGCCTACGAGCTGGCGATGGCCGACCCCGGCTTCGCCGGCGGCACCGACGACTGCGGGGTGGTGCTGCGCTACCTGCCCGAGGTGCCGATCCACCTGGTGCAGGGCAGCGAGCGCAACATCAAGGTCACCCATCCGGCCGACCTGCACATCGCCGAGCTGCTCTTCGAGCTGCCCGCGCCGGTGCCGCGCGGCGGCGACGACGCCTTGGCGGGGCAGGTCGTGGTCGTGGTGGGCGACGCGGCGCCGGCCGGTCCTTCGCGCGGCGCCGACGTCCGCGTGCTCAGCAGGGCCGACGGGGTGCGGCCCGAGGATTATGACTCCGTGGCCAAGGCGCTCGGCGACGTCGGCCCCGCCGATCACGTCGTCTTCGCGGCCCCCGGCCACCGGGGCGAGCTGGCGCGGGCGGGCGGCGAGACCGTCGCCGACGCGGTCGCGGCCGGCCACCTCGGCGCGCTCAACGTGGCCCGCGCCGCCCGGCCCCACCTGCGACGCAGCCTGCTGTTCCAGGTGCCGCCCGGCTCGGGCGCGCTGCACGCCTCCGGCGCGGCGGCGGTGGCCGCACTGACCCGGGCGCTGGCCCTCGAATGGGCCTCTGACGGCATCCGGGTCAACTGCGTCTATACCGGTGCCTCTCCGCTGCTGGTCGCTCAGACCTCGCTGGACATTCTCATCTCCGACCTATCAGGGCAAGTCATAGACGTGCGCGTTGACGGCGCTTGACCCACACCTTGTTACCGTGCGTTCGCATGAGGAGACTCATCGTGAGCGCGGCGCTGCTCGGCTGCTACCCCGTCCTGCTGGTCGCGGCCCTGTGGCCGGCGCCGGTGCTGTTCGGGGCGGCGGCTCTGGCGTCCTACGCCGTCGAGTACGCCGCACCGCGCGCCGCCCGCCCACTCACCGAGGCGCTGGCCAAGGTGCACCTCGGCATCACGCTGCGCTTCGCGGTCCGCGAGACCCTGGCACTGCTGCTGGTCGCGCGGACGACGGGCGCCGACTCGCCGTGGTTCGTGGCGCTGGCGGCCGGGATGCTCGCCGTGCACGGCGTCCGCGCCCTGCACACCGGGCTCGCCCTGCGGCTGCGGCAGATGCTCAGCAGGATGCCGGTCACCACCCGCAACCTCGACGTCTCCGCGCTGCGCATCCCCAAGCTGCCGCCAGGGCCGCTGCGTGACGGCCGCAGTGTGGTCTTCCTCTACCTCGACGCGTTGCCCGTGCTCGGCGCCGTCCAGGGGGCCGCGCCCGCCACGATCGGGGGCGCCCTGGCGCTCACGGCCGGGCTCGCCGGGGCGCTCGCGCTCATCCCGTACGTCCGCCGCGCCGCCCCCCTCACCGACCGCGCCCGCGTCCTGGAGGTCGTCGGCGAGCAGATCGAACGGTACGCCCCCGAGGTCATCCTGTACTTCTCCGGCGCCACCGCCGCCGCCTACCAGGCCAGGATGTGGCTGCCCACCCTCGAACGCATCCGCCGCCGCGCCATCGTCGTCCTGCGCGAGCGCGGCATGGCCGCCCACCTGGAGGGCACCGGCCTGCCGATGGTGTGCATCCCGTCGTCGGCCGACCTCATGAGCTTCCGCGCCCTGGCCGGCGCCAAGCTCTGCCTGTACGTCTCCAACGTCGGCAGGAACGTCCACATGCTGCGCATCCCCACCCTGCGCAGCGCCTTCCTCAACCACGGCGACAGCGACAAGGAGGCGTCGTTCAACCCGTTCTCGCGGGTGTACGACGAGGTGTGGGTGGCCGGGCCCGCCGGGCGCGACCGCTACCGGCGGGCCAAGGTGGGCGTCAGGGACGAGAACATCCACGAGGTCGGCAGGCCGCAGCTGGAGGGCATCTCGACGAAGGGGCCAGGGCGGCCGTACCGGACCGTCCTCTACGCGCCCACCTGGGAGGGCTGGAACGACGACCTGTTCCACACCTCGCTCGTCACCATGGGGCCGCGCATCGTGCGGGCGCTGCTCGACCACCAGCCGCCGCTGCGCGTCATCTACAAGCCGCACCCGCTCACCGGGCAGCGCGACAAGGCCGCGACCCGGGCACACCGCAAGATCGTCACCATGATCGAGGCCGCCGAGCTGGCCGCGTCGAAGGCCCGCCACCCCTCCCGCGCCGCCGCCGAGGAACCCCGCGTCCGCCACCTCATCGTCACCGGCCCCGAGCCGCACCTGTACGACTGCTTCAACGAGTGCGACCTGCTGATCAGCGACATCTCCAGCGTGGTGGCCGACTTCCTGGCCAGCGAGAAACCGTACGCCGTCACCAACGTCGCCGGCCTCCCGGAGCCCGCCTTCCACGAGCGCTACCCGAGCACGGAGGCGGGCATGCTGATCGACGCCGACCTGTCGGGCCTGACGGAGTTCCTGGACGGCGAGGACACCCTGGCCAGGGCCCGCGTCAAGCTCCGCAGCTACTTGTTCGGCCCGGAGTACCCGGACGCCCTGACCCGCTTCGACGCCGCCATAGAACGCCACTTCACCGACTCCTGACCACCAACCACACAAAACAGGTCCTTTGGGATGTGGGGGGCAAGGCCATCCTCCGCCGCACCACGCAGGAGGCGCCGTACCACGCGGGTCCTTTGGGATGTGGGGGTGGGCAAGGCCATCCTCCGCCGCACCACGCAGGAGGCGCCGTACCACGCGGGTCCTTTGGGGTGTGGGGGTGGGCAAGGCCATCCTCCGCCGCACCACGCAGGAGGCGCCGTACCACGCGGGTGCTTTGGGGTGTGGGACTTTGCGGGACGCGTCGGCGGCCCGTAGCGGGGGCGCGTCGTACCCCCTCTTCTCCCTAAAAGGACCCCGCCGGAGTGCGGCGGGGTCCTTGGCGTACGGGGGGTCAGCGAAGGGGGCGGGAGAGTTTCTTCGGGCTGGTCAGGAAGCCCCAGCCCCAGGAGCAGTGCATGGTGGCGTACACCAGCGGCAACCGGAGCCGGGCGCTCATCGGGAGGCCGCCGCCCGTGAGGACGGAGCCGGCGACGATGGCGAGCAGGTAGCCGCCGGGGATGATCAGCCCGAGGGGGAAGAACGGCGAGACGACCAGCCCGAGCAGCATCGCCAGCACGGCGGCCGGCGGCGCGAGGTAGCGCAGGTTGATCGTGCCCTCGTGGGTGCGGGCCACCACCCGGCGCCACCGCCCGTAGTGGAAGTACTGCTTGGCGAGCGCCTTGACGTTGGGCCGCGGCCGGTAGGTGACCCGCATGCGGGGCTGGAACCACACGAGCCCGCCGGTCTGGCGGATGCGGTGGTTCATCTCCCAGTCCTGGGCCCGCTGGAAGTGCTCGTCGTAGCCGCCCACCCGGTCGAGCGCCGAGCGGCGGAAGACGCCGAGGTAGACGGTGTCGGCAGGGCCGGAGGTGCCGCCCACGTGGAAGGCCGCCGCGCCGACCCCGATCTTCGAGGTCATGGCGCAGGCGACGGCCTGTTCGAAGGGTGTGATGCCCTCGGCGGCCATGATGCCGCCCACGTTGTCGGCGCCGGTCTCGGCCAGCGTCTGGACGGCGACGCGCAGGTAGTCGGAGGGCAGCATGGCGTGCCCGTCGACTCTGGCGACGATGCCGTTGCGTGAGGCGCCGATGGCCGCGTTGAGCGCGTTGGGCGTACGTCCTGTCGGGTTGGGCACGACCGTCACCCGCCGGTCGGCCGCCGCGATGGCGTCGGCGACCTCTTGGGTGCGGTCTTGTGACGGCCCCACGGCGAGGACGACCTCGATCTCGCCGGGGTAGTCCTGGGCGAGCACCATATCGACGGCCTCGCGGAGGTGCCGCTCCTCGTTGAGGACCGGCATGATGACGGAGATGGGGGGCCAGCCGCGCGTCTCCGCGGGCGCGTGCGGCGAGTCGGGGAACTGCTTCATGGCGGGGCTCACGCTACTGTACGACCGAGGCAGGAGGGCAATCCAACGCCCGATACTCCGGCGTGAGCAAGAGGGGGACGGGATGGGCGACCCGGGCGAGGAGGACGGCGGCGTGCTCGTGGGCGGCGACGCCTACGGCGGCGTCAAGCTCTCACCCGCACGCACCCGCAAGCCGCGCAGGAGCGCCAAGGCCCGCCGCCGCAACGTCATCCTCGCCGGTTTCCTGTCCTCCTGCGTGCTGGTGACGACGGGCGTGGTGTGGGCGACGCCGCGCCAGATCGGCACGGTCGACGCCGGGGTGACCGCGCGTTCGTCGAGCGGCGCCGAGAACATCCTGCTGGTCGGCGTCGACAAGCGCGACGACCTCACCCGCCAGCAGCAGAACCGGCTCAAGCTGGGCCGCGAGTCCGGCCAGCGCACCGACACCATGATGGTCATCCACCTGTCGGAGGACCACAAGAAGGTGACGGTGGTGAGCCTGCCGCGCGACACGTGGCTGACGGTCCCCGGCAAGGGCGACCACAAGATCAACTCTGCGTATCAGTTCGGCGGGCCGAAGCTGGCCAAGCAGACCGTCGAGGCGGCGACCGGGCTCGAGATCAACCGCTACATCGAGGTCAACATCCTGGGCTTCATCGACGTCGTCGACTCGCTCGGCGGGGTCACGGTGTGCACGCCGGTGCCGATCGACGACACCAAGATCGCCCTCAACCTCCCGGCCGGCACCCACCAGCTCAACGGCGTGCAGGCGCTCGGCTACGCCCGCACCCGCGCCACCGCCCGCTCCGACCTCGACCGCATCGACCGCCAGCAGCAGGTCATCTCGGCGCTGCTCAACCGGGCGCTCAGCGCCGACACGCTGGCCAACCCGGGCAAGCTGGCCTCGTTCGTCAACTCGACGCTCAGCACGGTGAAGGTCGATCCAGACGACGGGCTGCTGGGCCTGGCCACGCAGTTGCGCGACGTGTCGCTGGGCGACGTGAAGTTCGCCGAGGTGCCGCTGGCCGATGTCGACTTCAAGACGCCCACCGGCGAGTCGGCGGTGCTGTGGGACAAGGCGGCGGCCCGCGAGATGTTCAGGAAGATCGGCGCGGACGAGGACCCGGCCAAGCCGACCGCGTCCACGTCCCCGAAGCCGTCGGCCAAGCCGACGGCGCTCGCGCCCGGCGACGTCTCGCTCAAGGTCAAGAACGGCACGCTCATCACGGGCCTGGCGGCGCGGACGAAGGAGGCGCTCGTCGCGTACGGGTTCAAGGTGCCCGGCAAGCCCGGCAACACCGACAAGAAGGACTACAAGCAGACCTTCATCAGGTACGGCGCGGGCATGGAGCAATCGGCGAAACTGGTCGCCACCGCCATGCCGGGCGCCGAGCTGCGCACGGCCGACATCGACGGCATCGAGCTGATTCTGGGCAGCGACCAGCCGAAAGTCCAGCAACGGAAGTCAACGGCCAGCCCAAGTGCCAAGCCGAGCGTTACACCAACCACTAAAACGGCAATGGAGAACATATGTAAGAAATAGGTATAACAATCTAGGTGACGGGCAGGTGAGGCCCATGGTGGTCGATTGCTGGCGCGAGGAACCCTGCACGGTTCTGCACGTCGTGGGCGATCTCGACGTGGCCGGAGCGCCCAGGCTCCGCGCGGAGCTGGAGCAGGCGTTGTCCGCCGCTGGCCCGCCCAATCTGGTGGTCGATCTGACGGAGGTGCCCTTCTGCGATTCCGTCGGGCTCGGGGTGCTCGTGGCGGCGTACAACATGATCCAGAACATGAACGGCCGGATGATCCTCGTCGTCGCGCCGGGAATGATCCGCCATCTGCTGACGATCACCCATCTCGACCGCCATTTCGAGACCAGCGATTCGCTCAACGCGGCACGCGCTGCGCTCGGCAGCGCCGCCTGACTCCCTTTTTTCGTGAAATCTGCTGAACGCCTGTGCCCGCGATCGCAGTTCATGGCCGCCTTCGACGAAGGGCGGGCGCGGCTACGTCGACGACCTCCTCGCGTACGGCACCCGTACCCTCGCCGCCGAGGGCCTGCGCCGCATCGTGGCCGCCACCGACGTCGCGAACGCCCCCACTGCCGCCGCGTTGCGCCGTGCTGGATACTCGGAGATCGGCCGGTTGTTCCGCTATTACTGGAGGACATCGTGAGACTCGGGGTCATGTACGACCGGGACCTTCCGCCCGAGCAGCTCGTCCCGTTCGCGCGGGCGCTCGACGAGACGTCCGTGGACGACCTCTGGGTCGTCGAGGACCTCGGCTGGACCGGCGGCGTCTCGGCGGCGGCCACCGCGCTCGCCGTCACCTCCCGGCTGCGCGTCGGCATCGGCATCACGCCCGCGCCGCTGCGCAACCCGGCGCTGCTGGCCATGGAGCTGGGCAACCTCGCGCGGCTGCATCCTGGGCGGCTGGCCGCCGGCATCGGCCACGGGGTGGGCGACTGGATGCGCCAGGTGGGCGCCGCCGTCCCGTCGCCGCTCTCCCTCCTGGAGGAGACGATCACGTCCGTACGCGCCCTGCTGCGCGGCGAGACCGTCACCCTCGCCGGGAAGGAGGTACGCCTTGACGGGGTGTCGCTGGTGCACCCGCCCGTCGTCGTGCCGCCCGTGCTCGCCGGGGTGAAGGGGCCGCGCTCGCTGGCGCTGTCGGGGCGGGTGGCCGACGGGACGATCCTGCCCGAGGGCATCGCGCCCGCCGACCTGCCCCCTTACGTCTCGCGGATCGGTGCTTCCTCCGCGCATGAGGTGGTCGTGTTCGCTTACCTGCGGCTCGGCGCCACCACCGCGGACTCCCAGGCTCTTGTCGAGGGGCAGGCCGGGTTCCTCGGGGTCGAGCCGTCGGAGGTGGCGGCCGCCGAGGGCACGCCCGAACAGGCTGCGGCGCACGTCAAGGAGCTGTGGGCGGCCGGCGCCACCACGGTCGCGGTCAGGCCGCTCGGTCCCGACCCACTGGGGCAGGTGAGGACCCTGCTGTCCGCCCTCTGACCTTCTTTGGCCGAATGGCCGAATGGTCGATGCCTGCGGCGGTTCGTTCGGCCGGACGGCTGATGGCCCCGGCGTGCCGTTCGGCCAGCATCGAGGGCATGAGGCAGATCGCGGCACTTGCGGCAAGTACGACGCTCCTGGCGGCGGCCACCGTCGGTTGCGGGATCGACCTGGACGCCAAGGAGGTCCACACGACCCGGGCGTTCCCCCACCCGGGCACCGCCCTGACCATCAACGTCTCCGTGGGCGGTGTCCGCGTGCTCCGGGGCACCGGCGACACCGTGAAGGTGGACCGGTGGCTGCGCGGCAAGGCGGCCACCAGCGAATCCTCGTGGTCCCTGCGCGACGGCACCCTGCGGCTCAGCGCCGACTGCAACATGGTGTTCGGCGACTGCGGCGCCCGCTACCACGTCAGGGTGCCGCCCGGCGTCCGGCTCTCGGTCGACGCCCCGGACGGCGTCGTCCTCAACGACCTGGCCCAGGACGTGGACGCCGTCAGCCGTGAGCGCATCCAGGTGACCGGCTCGTCCGGCCGCCTTCGGTTACGGGCCGAGGGTTCGGTGCTGGGCGTGAACCTGAAGTCGCCCGACGTCCGCGTCCGCACCTCCGACGGCGCCATCGACCTCACCTTCGCCACCCGGCCCAAGGACCTCGACCTGCGGTCACACGACGGACGGGTGACGGCTCGGGTGCCGTCGGGCGCGTACGCCGTCACGGCCGTCAGCCAGGACGGCAGCCGGCGAACGGAGGTCGAGCAGGACCGCAAGAGCGACGCCACCATCGTGGCCCGCAGCAACACGGGCGACGTCCGCATCCTGAAGAAGTAACCGCCGAACGGGGCCGCGGGGGCCGGGGCCGCAGCGGAGCGGGGGCGCGGGGGCGCGACGCACGGCGCGGGGGCGCGGCGCACGGCGCGGGGGCACGGCGCACGGCGCGGGGGCGCGACGCACGGCGCGGGGGCGCGACGCACGGCGCGGGGGCACGGCGCACGGCGCGGGGGCACGGCGCACGGCGCGGGGGCACGGCGCACGGCGCGGGGGCACGGCGCACGGCGCGGGGGCGCGGGGCGCGACGCACGGCGCGGGGGCGCGGGCGACGCGACATGGCGAGTGCGGGGGGCGGGTTCTCGCCGCCCCCCGCACCCGATTTATCCGGATTTACTGCCAAATAGCGGCGTACACGCCGTTCTCGGCGTTGACCTGCACCGGGTGCAGGCCCTTCGCCTTGAGTGCGGTGGTGCGGGTCTGGTAGTCGGCGGCGGTCATGTCCACGTAATGGGCCCAGGACTTGACGCCGTCCTTGCGCCACACCGCCGTGTACGTCCCGTCAGGCGCCACCGCGACCCTGACCGGCCGGAACCCCTTGGCCTTCTTGGCCTTGAACTCGGCCGCGTGCTGCTGCTTGTTCTTGCCGTAGGAGTAGTACCACTCGCCCCCCGTGTTGGCGCTCCAGACGGCGGCATAGCGCACGTCGCCCGGGGTGCCGTACGCGTCCACGCTGGTCAGCGCCAGCCCCTTGGCCTCCGCCTGCTTGTTGTAGGCGGCGAAGGCGCTGCCCTTGAGGTTCGACTTGGCGAGGAACGCGCCGCGCTTCTTCTCGAAGACGGCCGCGAACACCGCCGAGCCGGCCGGCCCGGTGGCCGAGACGGACACCGGCTGCGCGCCCTGCTTCAGCGCGGCGTCGAACCGCTTCTGGTAGCCGGAGGCCGACATGCCCTGCCAGATGCCGTACTTGTCCGGCGAGCCGCCCTTCTCCCAGACCGCGGCGTACCGTTCCCCGTTCGAGACGTTCACCGTGATCGGCCGGTACCCCTGCTTCATCAGCCTGGTCGCCCGCTCGACGCTCTGCTGCGCGGTCAGGCCGTGATAGGCCTCCCAGGCGACGGCGGCGCTCGCCGGCACCGTCATCGGTACGGTAGCCCCCGCCACCACGGCCGCGACGATCGCGAGCTTTCCGGTGGTCCGCATAGATCCCCCATGAAGATTTCTTGACCGTTTCGTGTCAGGCGGATGACCATAACAGTCATTCCAGACAGACCGCAGCAGGTTCAGCGGACTTGCTCGAACGGGGTCGGCGACTGGCCGGTCCAGCGCCAGAGGCGGGCGGTACCGGTGTTCTTGGAGACGCCGTCCTCGGTGACCTTGCCGGCCTCGGCCGCGTAGAACAGGCCGCGGCCGAGCGAGATCAGGCCGTACTCGCCGTTGAACTGCCAGCCCCTGACCCCGGAGGCCGGGTCCTGAAGGCCGCCCTTGGCCAGCGTGAGCAGCTTGCCGCGCTCCGGCTGCGGCTGGCCGGTGACGTCGCCGGTCCTCGGGCGGGCGCGGCCGTCCACGACGAAGAAGGGGTAGTTGGGGAACTGCGGCTTGGAGCCCTGGTAGACGGCCAGCATCCAGTCGCCGGTGTGCTCGTCGTACTCGAGGTTCTGCACGCCGTACCTGGTGTTGCCGGTGTAGGCGAAGTACTTGCCGGTGACGCGGTCGGGGCCGCTCTTGTGCGGGGCGCTCTCGGTGAGCGGGCGCTCGTACCTCTTCCACTGGCGGATGTCGTACTGAAGCAGGACCTGGTGGTCGTTGTCCTGGCGGCCGGTGTTGGCGTAGACGCCGTACGCGACGGTCAGCCTGCGCGGCCCGCCCTTCTTGCCGAACTCGGGCCCGAACGCCACGCCGTCGATGCCGCTGCACCCGTAGCGGTGGTCGGGCGTGTCGGCCACGTTGCCGTCGAAGACGCCGTCACCGTTCATGTCGGCGGTGTAGTCGTCAACGACCTCCTTGAGGTAGACCGTGCTGACCACGTCGCTGGTCTGGGCGTCCATGTCGGGACGCGTGACGCGGTCCACGTCGAAGATCGCGATGTAGAACGACTCCTGCTCCTTGTACTCGAGCGAGCCGTACACGCGGCCGTCCTCCGCGTTGAAGTCGAGGTCGCCCAGGTGCCCGGTGAAGCCCTTGACGGAGCCGACGAGGTTGCCCTGGAGGTCGGTCTTGACCAGGACGTTCGTGAAGGAGAAGTACATGTACCCCTTCCGCTCGTCGATCGCCATCCCCTGCACGTGACCCTCCGTCCAGGCCCCGCCCGAGATCTCCGCCGGGAAGCGCTGCGGGGGGTGGGCGGCCGCGTAGGCGGGGGTGGACACTGCGGTGACGGCGGCGGCGAGGGTGAGGATCAGGACCTTGCGCATGGTGCGGTACTCGCTTCGGGGCTCGATGATCAATCCGATTTCCGACGGTATACCGCGTTTGTGAAGTTGTCTGACTGCCACCTGAACGGACGGCGAAGCCCTCACGAATTGGGCCCCGGCACGGCTCGGACCGAGCGCTGTCGTCCAGGCGGGAGGCGGCCCGCCATGCTCTGGTCCCGGTCACCGCCCTGATCGGCCTGCGGGACGCCCCGGGCGTTTCATGTCGGCCACCCCACGCCCACCTCACCGGTGCCTACGGCGTGCGGACGAGCTGCGGGCTCTGCGTTCCCGTCGCGCCGCGGCGCCACAGCGGGGGTTCGCTCCGACGCGGGCCTGGCTCCACCGCGACCGCGGTGGTGTAGCGCCCGGGCGGCACCTCGTGCGCGAACGGTCCGCACGTACGCGCCTGGTTTCCCCTCAGCGCACCGAGCTCGCACGTACGGAGGGTCTGCGCCAGCGGCACGCGGGATGCGGCGTCGTGCAACCAGACGTAGGCGACCGCGCCGTCCACCGCGCCGACCGCGCGCAGGTCGAGCGACGCGACCACGTCGCCGCCGGTCAGCGCGACACACGGCTGCATCGAGATCGGCACGCGCGGGGATGTGTGCGGCGAGCGGCACCGCGTCGGGACGTCCGGCACGACTTCGCCCGAGCCCCAGAAGAACGCCGCGCCGGCCACGAGGAACGCCAGTGCCGTACCGGCGACCTTGTACACGACGCGTGGCCGAGGGGAAGCCTCCGCCGTGTCCGGCTCGCTGGGCGCGGGCTCGCCGGTGGGCTGGGCATGCTGCTCGACCTCGTCGTTGATCTCGTGCCAGCGCCGCTCCCAGCCGGCGGTGTCCGTCACGCCGCAGGCGCGTACGTAATCCAGGGTCGCCGACAGGCTGGGCAGCCTGAGCCCCTTCGCGGCCTCCGAGAGCCGGCTCGGGGAGCAGCCGACCCGGGAGCCCATGATCCGGTACGTCGGTTGTCCCGCCGCGACGCGCAACTGGCGTAAGTCGTGCGCGAAGCGTTCGATCAACCCGCCCTCGGGATCGAGTTTCCGTTCTGGCCTGCCCATTCGTCCTGCCTCGTTGATCAAATGGCTGATCGGTGGTGATCAATCAAAGCGTGACAAGGATGAGCCGTGCCGAACAAGTCGGCCGTTTGAGGAGGAACGAGTGAAGACGATGTTCGCGGCGGCGGTCGCGGTCGCCCTGGGTTGTTGCGGCGTCGCGGCGCCGGCGCACGCCACCACGGGGATGGCGGGGGTGGTAGGGGTGGCCTTCCGCGCGTACTCCGGCGCGAGCCCGAGCGCGCACCAGGCCCACTTCGAGAGCCTGCGCAGCCGGGGCTACCGGCCGATCACGGTGAGCGTCTCGGCAGGGCCGAAGTACGCGGCCGTCTGGGTCAAGAGCGGCGGCTCGGCCTGGATCTCCAGGAGCGGGCTGTCGGAAGCGAGCTTCAAGGCGCGGTTCGACGAGTACCTCGCACAGGGCTACCAGCCGATCTCGGTGTCCGCGACGGGTCCTGCGGGCCGCGCGACGTTCGCCGCGCTGTGGGAGAAGCGCTCAGAACGGTTCTTCTCCCGCATGGGGCTCACCGGCGCCCAGTTCGCCGCCCAGAACCGGAAGGCCCACGCGGACGGATACGTACCGGTCTCGATTGATATGTACGGCACACCGTCGGATCCCCGGTACGTCGCGGTCTGGCGGAAGAGCGGGGGCGGCGGCTGGTACTACTCGTACGGAAAGTCGTTCGCCGGCCACAAGAGCTTCTTCAACCAGCGCACCGCCGAGGGCTACCGCCCGACGGCGGTCGCGGTGGGCCCGGGCGGGACCCGGTTCGCCGCGGTCTACCGCAAGGACGGCGTCCGCCCCTGGTACCACTACATCGACACCTCCGCCTCCGCCTACCAGCGCAGATTCGACAGCCTGGCGGCCCGCGGCCTGCGGCCGGTGCAGGTGAACATCGAGGACGGCGTGTACGCCTCGGTCTGGACCCGCTGACGCCGCGAGCGCCCCGGTCGCCGGGGCCCGCACCCTGGCGACCGGCCGCGCACTCTAGCCGACCAGCTCCACCTCGAACCCATCCTCGTTCTCCAGGTAGGCCGCATAGTGCTGCTCACCCCCCGCGTACGGATGCCGCTCGGCGAACATCACCACCCACCCATGCGCCACTGCCCCGGCCACCAACTCATCCACCCGCTCCCGGCTCCCCGCGTGAAAGGCGAGGTGATTGAGCCCCGGCCGCAGCCGCTCATGCCGATCGGCCGTCATGGCCGGCGACTGCTCAAGCACCAGGTACGTCTCCCCCAACCGCCAGCTCCGCCCATCAGGCCAGTCCTGGAAGACCGCGTACCCAAGCGCTTCCAGCAACCACCCCCAGCTCCTGACCGCCCGCTTCAGATCAGGCACCCAGACCTCGATGTGATGCACCATCCCCGCAACCATGCGGGAGACCCTACGCCTGAGCGGCTGGTCGTGCTCGGTGGAACCAGCGGGCCTGACGCGACACGATGTGCGCATGGTGGCCCTCTTATCGATCCTCAGTCTGCCGGTGCTCCTCGCGTTATCGGGGATCCGCTTCGCCGCCCGCTCGGCCCCGGTGCGCCGCCCGTACCAGCTGTATAAGGAACCCCTCCGCAACGGAGCGTTGACCGCAGCGGTAGGCCTGGTGATCCTTTCGGGCGCCGCCTGGATGACCCACCACGACGGACACCACGACGACTTCGGTTCAGCGATGACCGAGCTGGTCGCCATGTTCGCCGGCGCCCTGCTGCTGCGGGGCGCGGCCCCGTTCCTCACCTTGACTCTCGCGACCCTCGACCGCCACAGCCGCCGCTTCCCGCCCGCCCTCCGCCCGGCGACCCGCCAGCTCGGCGGCGACCTCGCCCGTACGTCGGCGGGCATGACGGCGGCCATGACCCTCACCGCCATCGCCACAGCGCTGCTGATCGTCGCCCCTGGGGTGGAGTCCCAGGACAGTGCCCGCTACAGCCCGCAAGCCCGCGCAGGCGCCACGACCATCGACGTCTCAGCGGGCGAGCAGGCGACATCCGTACGAGCGGCCATCGAACAGGAGTTACCCGGCCTACCCCTCCTGCCCGCCGACACCGACGACCTCTTCCTCTCCGTCAGCGAGCTCGAGTTCTCGCCCGACGCCTACGTCGGCGACGAAGCCCTGCTCCACCACCTCACGGGAAACCCCGCCATCACGTACGACGCCACCGCGGCCGTGCTGGTGTCGTCGCAGGTCAAGGGAGAAACGACAGCCCAGGTCGGCAGCACCGGCCCCGCCTCGGACCTCCGTGTCATCGCCGTACCCCCGCCAGAGCCGCGCTGGGAGGTGCTGTTCGTACCCGAGGAATTGGCGCAGCAGCGGGGCGTCACCCCGGCCCCTGACCGCTTCATCATCGACCCCGCCCACCACCGGCTCACACCGGCGGAACAGCAACGCCTCCAAGCCCGCCTGGCCGGCCTGGCGACCGTGCACGTCGAACGCGGCTTCCACCCGACGACCACCTGGACGTACGCCGTCGCCGCCCTCCTCCTGACCGCCGCGACCGCCACGGTATGGGCGTCCCGCGCACCCACCGCTTACCGCATCATCCGCAAGAGCAACGCCAGCTCCCCGCGCCTCCTCACGGCCACCCGCACCCTGACCACATCCCTGTGCGCGACCGCACTGGGCGCCGTGACGGGCGTGGTCATCGGCCTCCTCCTGCTCTGGCCCGCAACCACCTCCTCCGCCTGGGACCCACCCCCAAGAGCCCCCTTCAACACCCCCTGGCCAACCATAACCGCCCTATTGCTGGCCCTCCCCGTCCTCACCGCAACCATCGCCACCCTGACCCCACCCGCCCGGAAATCTCTCCGGCCAGGTCAGCCGGCGTAGGAGAACCAAGATCCGCGTGGGTCACGGCCACCGCACACAGGATCGTGCAGTGGCCGTCTCCCTTCACGTCACGGGCACTTCGCGCGCCGCTTGGGGCTGTAGCCGTTGTGGACGACGTACTTGCTTCCCGAGTAGTAGGCGACCTGGCCCTGGAGGCGGTACGTGAAGGTGGTCCCCCGTTTGCAGCCCTTGTACAGCGTCTTCTTGCCGGCCCCGTACCACGTGGCGCTGGAGATGGTCTGCCAGCCGTACCAGCGCTTGCGCTGAAGCATGATCTTGACGCGCTGGTTGCGGGAGCAGCCGATGGCCCAGCCGGTCGCGGCCACGTGCCCCTTGCGCATCTCGGGACGGTACACCCGCACCTGACGGCAGGCCAGGGCCGCCGAGCCGGTCGCCGCGGCCGTGGTGACGGCAGCGGACGAGGTCTGGGCACCGGTCTGTACGGAGGCCTGCGCGGGGGCGCCCGCAGTCAGAGCCGCGGCGGTCACCGCCGCACCGAGGACCATCGTGTTGAGCGTTCGCATCGCGTTCTCCTTGGTGCTCGTCGTACCGGACACCGCGAAGGTAGCCAGGCCGATGTTGAGAACCCGTTGAGCGCCTGTTGAGAAGAGCTCCTCCAAAAATGGATCATCGCTGATCCCGATAACGGGCTATCCGGGGAAGCCTGCGAGCCAGCTCCCGTTCGTCGTCGAAGTCCCACTGCTCTCCA
The DNA here is from genome assembly GCF_040677005.1 of Nonomuraea sp. NPDC049421. Taxonomy (NCBI): domain Bacteria; kingdom Bacillati; phylum Actinomycetota; class Actinomycetes; order Streptosporangiales; family Streptosporangiaceae; genus Nonomuraea; species Nonomuraea sp. NPDC049421. Next base: position 10,021 of record NZ_JBFAQA010000023.1, on the reverse strand, counting down.
TGGGGAACGCTGCCCAGCGCCGGGATCAGGAGAAAGTCGCCTGAGACGCCCCGAGCAGCCACGGCCTCGCCGAGGCCGTCCGCGTCCTTCCCGGTCACCCGTTCATAAGCGTAGAACCCCACGTAGGCGAGCAACTCGAACTCAGGATGCTCCTCCCACTCCTCATCCAGATTCCGCTGCCGGCGCTTCATGACGGCGACGAACATGGCCACCCGGTCCAGCAGGCGAAGCACTTCAGGCTGCTCGATCAGCCGATCCGGGCACTCGGCGACGGTCTCGAACGTCTCGCGCCCCAGACTGATGAGCCAGCTCACGAAGTACTCGAAGCCGTCCAGAGATCCCCTGCCGAACACGAACCAGTACGCCGCATAGAGATCGATGGTGCAGCCGCGGTTCTGAGTCGTCCTCCACCAGACGTCATAGTCGATGATCTCTTCGACCGGGCGGCGTGAGAGCTCGTCCACCAACCAAGCGACCCGCGCTTCCTGCGTGTCGGTCTCACGTCCGGAACGCTCGATCAGGTCCCAGAACTCGTCGAGATCCATGCCCCGCGATGCTGGCAGCCCTGGACCACCGTGTAAAGATCACGGACCCGGCCCACCCCGCAGGAAGCGCCGGGTTCCCGCATCACTTCAGGAGCTGGCGGGCCATGACCATGCGCTGGATCTGGTTGGTGCCCTCGTAGATCTGGGTGTTCTCCGATGCTCAATCCGGCACCCTGCGGCGATACGGCGATCATGGAGTTGAGCAGGGATTAGGTCTCCGGATGCCTCTCATCACTTCTCGCCGGTTTCGGCGCTCCCACGGAACAGCGACGGAACAGGGCCGGGAAGCTCAGTGACGTCAGCGTTGCCGACAGCACCCGCCATATTTAGTGCCGAGGCCCGACGTAGGAGGGCCTTAGCGGCGATCGCCCCAGGCCGTGAGATAGGCGCCGAAGTCCGCGATCCGGCGACCACCTCCTGACCGCGCCGGCCCTCTGCCGGCGACCTACGCGACGCACTAAACGAGATCCACGGCCACGATGGTGCGCACTACAATGAGCCAACTCGACGCACAGTACGCAGGGCGGCGCACCTGGGCCGCGCACGAGAGCTTGGAGTAGTGGCGTTGGCACTGAAGAAGTCGGACCTATACAGCTCGCTGTGGGCTGGTGCTGACGAGCTCCGCGGCGGCATGGACGCGAGCCAGTACAAAGACTACGTCTTGACGCTGCTCTTCGTGAAGTATGTGTCGGACAAGGCCAAGGCTGACCCGTACGCGAGTATAGAGGTGCCTGAGGGTGGTTCGTTCGACGACCTCGTCGAGCTCAAGGGCAAGCCGGACATTGGCGAGAAGATCAACATCGCCATCCGCAAGCTGGCAGACGCCAACGACCTGCAGGGCATCATCAACAACGCTGACTTCGACGACCCCGACAAGCTTGGTCGTGGTAAGGAGCTCGTTGACCGCCTGACCAAGCTGGTCGGCATCTTCCAGAATCTCGACTTCACGGGCTCGCGGGCCGAGGGCGACGATCTGCTCGGCGACGCCTACGAGTACCTGATGCGGCACTTCGCCACCGAGTCAGGCAAGAGCAAGGGGCAGTTCTATACGCCGGCCGAGGTCTCGCGTGTGATGGCGGCACTCCTACAGATCCCGAAGGACGCGCCACGCTCGACGACCGTTTACGACCCCACGTGCGGGTCCGGTTCGTTGCTGCTCAAGGTTGCTGATGCCGCGCCAAATAACCTGACGATCTACGGCCAGGAGAAGGACAACGCCACTCGGGCGCTGGCCGTTATGAACATGATTCTGCATGGCAACGCGACGGCATTGATCCGCCAGGGCGACACTCTGACCAATCCGCAATTCATTCGGGACGACGAGCTGCGTACCTTCGACTTCCTGGTCGCGAATCCGCCGTTCAGCGTCAAGAGCTGGACGAGCGGGCTGGAGAACGAATACGGGCGCTTCGACGGCTATGGTCGCCCACCCGAGAAGAACGGCGACTACGCCTTCCTGCTGCACATGATCAAGAGCCTAAAGTTCACCGGCCGTGGTGCGGTGATCTTGCCGCACGGTGTGCTCTTCCGCGGAAACGTCGAGGCGACTATCCGCAAGGCCCTGATTAAGAAGGGCTACATCAAGGGGATCATCGGTCTTCCGGCCAACCTGTTTTATGGCACCACCATCCCGGCCTGCATCATCGTGCTCGACAAGCATGATGCTCAGGCTCGCACAGGCATCTTCATGATCGATGCCAGCAAGGGCTTCGCCAAGGACGGCCCGAAGAACCGCCTGCGTCCACGCGACATGCACCTGATCATCGACGCCTTCGTGAACCAGAAGGAGATTGAGCGCTACAGTCGGATGGTGCCGCTGGGCGAGATCGCCAACAGCAAGAACAACTACAATCTCAACATCCCGCGTTATATCGACGGCTCAGAGCCCGAGGACATCCAGGATCTTAGCGCGCACATCAAGGGCGGTGTGCCTAACCGCGACCTCGACGCCCTGCAGCCGTACTGGGATGCCTTCCCGGGCCTGCGCACCGAGCTGTTCAAGCCACTGCGCGAGGGCTACAGTGAGCTGGCCGTCGAGCGCACGGAGATCCAGAGCACGGTCAACGGCTCGCCCGAGTACGAGGCGTTTGCCTCGACCACGACAGACACGGTCAAGCACTGGTGGAGCATCCAGCGCCAGCTGCTCGAGGGCATCACGGCCACCACCCGACCAGCAGACCTGATTTACGAACTCGGCGAAACCCTGCTTGAAGCCTTCCGCAAGCGCCCGCTCATCGACGAGTATGGCGTGTACGAGCAGCTCATGAGCTACTGGAACGACGTTATGCATGACGACGTCGCCCTGATCATGGCCGAGGGCTGGTACGACGCAGCCAAGCCACGCCCGACCATCGAGCACAAGGAGCGCAAGCTCAACGAGACGCCGGACCTCGTCATCGGTAGTGGTCGCAGCGCCAAGAAGTACAAGATGGACCTGGTCCCGCCGACCCTCATCGTGGCGCGCTACTTCGCCAGCGAGCAGGCCGAGGTCGACGAGCTGAACGCCCTCACCGAGCAGGCTAGCCAGGCCGTCGAGGACTTCATCGAAGAAAACTCGGGTGAAGAGAGCTTGCTTGCTGACGCCATGGACGACGACAAAATCAGCAAGAAGCTGGCTGCCGATCGTCTGAAGGTTGCGAAGTACGAGGACCCGAAGAGTGATGAGGTCAAGGCACTCCAGGAGCTCATCAGGCTGTACAACGCCGAGGCCGAAGCCAAGACGGCTGCCAAGGAAGCCCAGGCCAAGCTCGACGAGGCGACGCTCAAGCAGTATGCCGAGCTGAGCACCGACGACATCCAGAGTCTCGTCATCGACGACAAGTGGGGGGCCCGCTTCGTGCGTGGCGCCCAGGCCGAGCTGGACGTTCTGATCCGCAAGCTCGTAGACCGCCTGACGGTGCTCGCCGACCGCTACGCCGAGACCCTCAGCGACCTGGACGCCGAGGTCGAGAACCTCAGTGCCAAGGTCGCCGAGCACTTGGCAGCCATGGGGATCGCAAGATGACTCTCACGAAGTTGCCTGCGGATTGGGAAGTCAAGAGTCTCGGACAACTCGGCCGCGTTGTGCGTGGGGCCTCACCCAGACCTGCAGGAGACCCACGGTACTTCAACGGAACGTTCATACCGTGGCTCACGGTTGCTTCGCTCACGGCGATCCCAGCGAGCCAATTGCGTGTCGAACGAACCGCGAGCGGCCTTACTGAGGAAGGCGCAAAGCGTAGTCGCACGCTTCAGCCGGAAACTGTGGTTATATCGAATAGCGGCGCAACCCTTGGTGTGGCAAAGGTCCTAGGAATCAAGTGCTGTGCGAACGACGGCATCGCTGCAATCGTTGATCAGCACTCTGGCGACAAGTATTTCCTTTGCTACTACCTCAACACTCAGACAACGTACCTGCGTGACGTAGTCGCATCCGGAAATGGGCAGCCGAACCTCAACACGAGCCTCATTCGGGAGATTCAAGTCCCGCTCCCTCCCGAATCCGAACAGCTCGCTATCGCGCGTGTCCTGGCAGACGCGGACTCGCTCCTCGAGTCGTTGGGCGCGTTGATAGTCAAGAAGCGTGCGATCAAGCAGGGCTTGATGCAGGAACTCCTTGCTGGCCGAACACGCCTTTCTGGCTTTTCGGAGCCGTGGCGAGTGGTCAGGCTTGGGCACCACGTCAGCTATGTGAAGAACGTGGCGCTTTCGCGCGCTCAACTTGACTCGTCATCACCGCTGCGCTGCCTCCACTATGGAGATATCCACACTCGTAGCACCCCTGTACTCAACGCCTCAGAGGAGGAGATGCCGCGTGCCCCGAAGGCACTCGCTCGCAATGCTGGGTTCCTTCAGGTCGGCGACCTCGTGTTCGCAGATGCATCAGAGGACCCGGACGGCGTTGGCAAGTCGGTGGAGATCACGGGGGTCCCGATTGACGGAGTCGTTCCGGGGTTGCACACCATCGCCGCACGGTTCGACAAGCGTGTCCTTGCTGACGGCTTCAAGGCGTACTTGCAGAACATTGAAATCTTCCGGCAACAGCTCCTTGCGTTGGCTGCAGGGACCAAGGTTCTCGCAACCACCAGAAGCTACATCTCGAGCGTCGAACTAAACCTTCCTGGTGTTGCCGAACAGAGTGCGATCGCTGCAGTGCTTCAAGATGCCGACGCCGAGATCGAAACCCTTGAACGCCGCCTCAAAGCCATTCGCGCCATCAAGCAGGGCTTGATGCAGGAGCTTCTGACCGGACGAACTCGCCTGATAGCGGAGGGCGCAGCATGAGCGACGTAGGACAACTAGAGCGCGCGACGCAAAACCGCGTCGTCAAGTTCTTCCGAGAGAAGCTCGCCTACGAGTACGCCGGCAACTGGGAGGATCGCGCCAACAATTCGAACATCGAGGAGGCTCTGCTTCGCCAGACCCTGCTTGCTCGTGGCTACGATGAGGAGGTCGTCGGCAAAGCCGTCAACGAGCTACGCAAGGCCGCATCGGTCGGTGGTGCTCGTTCGCTGTACGAGGCGAACCATGAGGTGTATGACCTGCTGCGCTACGGCGTGAAGGTCAAGCGTGGTGTTGGCGAGCAGTTCGAGACTGTCTGGCTCATCGACTGGGGCAATCCTCAGGCCAACCACTTCGTCGTGGCGGAAGAGGTCTCGATAGCAGGCGTGCACAACAAGCGCCCTGATGTCGTGCTCTACGTCAACGGTCTGGCCTTGGGCGTCATTGAGTTCAAGCGCTCAAGGGTGAGTGTCAGTGAGGGCATCCGTCAGGGCATCGGCAATCAGAGCGAGCATTTCATCCGGCCGTTCTTTTCGACCGTTCAGCTCGTGTTCGCGGGCAACGACGTTGAGGGCTTGCGTTACGGCGTGATCGAGACGCCCGAGAAGTACTGGCTGGAGTGGAAGGAACCCGAGGACAGCCCGGTCGGTGCGGGCGTGTCTGGCCGGCTAGACCAGGCGATCGCGCAAATGTGCTCAAAGGACCGCTTCCTTGAGCTTATTCACGACTTCATGGTCTTCGACGCTGGGGTCAAGAAGACTGCGCGTCACAACCAGTTCTTCGGAGTCAAGGCCGCTCAGGCCCGCATCGCCAAGCGCGAGGGTGGCATCATCTGGCACACCCAGGGCTCGGGCAAGAGCCTGACCATGGTCTGGCTGGCCAAGTGGATTCGTGAGCACCAGCAGGACCAGCCCCGTGTCCTGATCATCACCGACCGCACCGAACTCGACGAGCAGATCGAGAAGGTCTTCGGTGGGGTCAACGAACAGATCTACCGCACCACCTCGGGCTTGGATCTGCTCACTCAGATCAACAAGCACGACCCGTGGCTGATCTGTTCGCTCGTCCACAAGTTCCGCGGTGGCGATGACGATAAGGACCTCGACGAGGCTGGCGAGGAATTCATCTCCGAACTGCACGCGCGCCTTCCGGCCAACTTCGCGCCCAAGGGTAATCTGTTCATCTTCGTCGACGAGGCGCACCGTACTCAGTCGGGCAAGATGCACCGAGCCATGAAGGAGCTGCTGCCTGGCGCGATGTTCATTGGTTTCACCGGTACGCCGCTGCTCAAGGCTGACAAGGCGACCAGCATCGAGACCTTCGGCTCGTTCATCCACACCTACAAGTTCGACGAAGCGGTCGACGACGGTGTCGTGGTCGACCTGCGCTACGAGGCCCGCAACATCGACCAGGACCTGACCAGCCCCGAGAAGGTCGACAAGTGGTTCGAGGCCAAGACCAAGGGTCTCACCGATCTCAGCAAGGCCACGCTCAAGAAGAAGTGGGGCACGATGCAGAAGGTCGTATCTGCTGAGCCTCGGGCCAAGCACATCGTCCAGGACATCCTGCTCGATATGGAGACCGAGCCACGCCTCATGAGCGGCCGGGGTAACGCCATGCTCGTCGGCGAGAGCATCTACCAGGCGTGCAGGTTCTACGAGATGTTCGTCAATGCCGGCTTCAAGGACAAGGTTGCCATTGTCACGAGCTACGTGCCGAACCCGGGCGACATCTCCAAGGAGGACTCAGGCGAAGGCGCTACCGAGAAGCTCCGCCAGTACGACATCTACCGTAAAATGTTGGCCGACTTCTTCGGCGTGAGCGAGGACGAGGGCGTCGCCCGGATCGAGGAGTTCGAGAAGGAGGTCAAACGACGCTTCGTCGAAGAGCCGGGCCAGATGCGCTTGCTCATCGTGGTCGACAAGCTGCTGACCGGCTTTGATGCTCCGAGCGCCACCTATCTGTACATCGACAAGAAGATGCGCGACCACAAGCTCTTCCAGGCCATCTGTCGCGTCAACCGCCTCGACGGCGACGACAAGACCTACGGTTACATCATCGACTACCGCGACCTGTTCAACTCGCTTGAGAACGCCATCACTGACTACACCTCAGGCGCCCTCGACGGCTACGAAGAGAGGGACGTCGAAGGTCTTCTCAAGGACCGCGTAGAGCAGGGTCGCAAGGATCTCGACGAGGCACTGGAGCGGATTCGTGCCCTCGTAGAGCCAGTCGCACCACCGAAGGGAACGCTGGAGTACCAGCACTACTTCGTGGCCTCTGTGCCGGGTGACGCTGCCCAGATCAAGGCCAATGAGCCGAAGCGTGTCGAGCTCTACAAGTCCGTTTCGGCTCTGGTCCGTGCCTACAGCGCCATTGCCAACGAGATGGCAGTGGCCGGCTACGCGGCAGCCGAAGCCTTATCGATCAAGGCGGAAGTCGCCCACTACGTGGCGGTTCGCGACGAGGTCAAGTTGGGTGCTCGTGAGAACATCGACATGAAGAAGTTCGAGGCTGGGATGCGTGCCCTTCTCGATACCTACATCCAAGCCGACCCGTCTGAGGTCGTGGCGACCTTTGACAAGGGCTTAGTCGAGCTGATCGTCGAGCGAGGCGAGGGTGCTCTCAACACCCTGCCTCCGAACATTCGGAAGAACCCCGATGCCGCAGCCGAGACCATAGTCAACAATGTCCGCAAGACGATTGTCGATGAGCGGGCGATGAACCCGAAGTACTACGACCGTATGTCAGCACTCCTCGACGCTCTGATCGAACAGCGTCGCAAGGAAGCTACAGACTACAAGGAGTACCTTGCTCGGCTCCTCGATATAGCCAAAAAGGTCGGAACCGGCGACTGGGACACCAAGTATCCGAAATGGGTTAAGGATGGAGCGCAGCGGGCACTGGTCGACTTCAACTTCCTGGACCCGAACCTGGCAGTATTAGTTGATGAGACTGTACGTCACGCGAAGGAGCACGATTGGGTCGGCAACCGTATGAAGGAGCGTGCCCTTGCCCGCGAGCTGCACAAAGTTCTGCCGCCTGACTTCGATCGCTTCGATGAACTGTTCGACCTGCTAAAGGCGCGAAATGAGTACCGCTAACGCCTACCTCACTGTTGCTGGCCTCGCCGTTGATGTCGTCTATAAGGATATCAAGAACCTGCACATCTCGGTCTACCCGCCGGTGGGCCAGGTTCGTGTTGCTGCCCCGCAGAGGCTGGATGAGGACGCGATTCGTCTCGCCATCATCCAGCGACTGCCGTGGATAAAGAAGCAGCGCCAGCAGCTCCAGGACGCCGACCGCCAGACCGATCGCCGCATGGTCTCCGGTGAAACCCACTACGTATGGGGCGAGCGCTACCGCCTCGACTCGTCACGCGTTGGTCGCTCGCACATCGAGCTCAAGGGCAAGACCCTCTGGTTGACCGCCCCGGCCGGCGCCGATGGCGATACCAAGCGCGCGATCCTTGACCGCTGGTACCGACGCGAGCTCAAGGCTGCGCTGCCCAAGCTCATTGCTAAGTGGGAGCCAATCATCGGCGAGCATGTCGCCAATTTCGTCGTCCGCCGTATGAAGACCAAGTGGGGTACGTGCCAAACCGTCACACGGGCAATCTGGATCAACCCCGAACTGGCCAAGAAGAACCCTCGCTGCCTGGAGTACATCGTTGTCCACGAGATGGTCCACTTCCTGGAGCGCACTCACAGCGAGCGCTTCGTTGCGCTGATGGACAAGTTCATGCCCGACTGGCAAGCTCGCCGCGATGAGCTCAACGAGGCGCCATTGGCGGCGGAGGACTGGTCATGAGGCTGATCAGTGCGCATATTCGTGGTTACGGGAGATTCGGCGACACGGGGCATTGAAGGTGATCACTTTATTACGAGTCATGCGGAGAGCCGTGGTCGAGAGCCTGCGCCGCTGCTCAACTGTGTGACGCCGTACGGGACCTGCGTGAGACGGCGTTGCTGTACTTCCCTGCTGTACAGCAGACCACAGCAACCCGCGTATCCGGTGGCAAGCCGACCCGGAGCGCAGGGCCGCCAGGCCCGAGCACCGGAAGCGGCGCGGCAGCCTGCCCCTCACCCGGCCAAACTCGCCGCACGCAGGGGAAGGGACGCCGGGCCGAGTCCGGAACAGAACCGCTTTTCCACATGCCAGTATCTTACTGATTCGATATCCAAACGGAGGAAACTTAAATAATCCAATCAAGGGTTATGGCGCACCAGGAGGAAGACCAAAAGGGCCACCAGCGCCGAGAACCCTACTCCAAAATAGAATCCCTGCTTGAGAAAATCCCAATCAAGTCGACTTGAAGGCCATCTAAGCTTACCGCCTCCAGAGGCGTACGATGCTTTCTCGGCCTCAAGTGCACCTACCGCAAGCTCCACTTTTCGTGCGACCTCTACCAAGGCAAAGGCTTCGTTGGTGGTCGGCGGCTCTGGCTGTCCTTGCATAAGATAGTTTGCGTCTTGAATGCGCTGCGACATCGCCCTGAGCGTGCCCCACTCGATCTTGTCCACCGCCCGCGAGAGAGCGTGAGAATTCTCTTCTAGGTGCGCTACTTTTGATGCGGCCCAATTGAGCGTTTGCGCGTTGTCCTCTAGATGGCGAAGCTTATTTGCCGAATCCGCTAGGAGATGGGTATTGTGTTCGAGATTTCCGAGCATTCCTGCAGCGCGGTATAGCATATGGGCATTGTATTCCAGATCCCCGAGCCTCCTGGCCGCTTCATTAAGGAGCTGAGCTGCGTCAAGAATATATGGCCTCTCGAAGGATTCCAGCAGTAGAGATCTTATCGTTCTGCAGTATCACTACTTACGGACCTTAGATCATCTACAGCGGCCAAGAGATCTTGCCTGGTGTCACTAACCGCTTGGAGCATGAGTTCTTGCAGTCGTTCTTCTGTCAAGGAGCCCAGCCTATTGAGCTCCGACACATAGTTCCCCTCGCGCTCCTCCTTCCAGCCGCGCAGTATTTCAACGGTGTACTCGCTCGCAGTAGGTTCGGTGTCAATCAGCTTATGGTGGCCTTTACAAAGAAGGATCAGATTGCTACACAGGTTGAATTCGTAGAGTCGGTCATGGCTTTGCCGGGGTATCGAGGGTGAGCCCGGTCTGGGTCAGACAGCCGGTGAGCAGGTGAGGCCGGTACTGGATCTTCTTCAGCTTGCGTTTGACGATCCGGACCAGGCCTGGCAGGTCGGTGACGGCGAA